>NZ_CP094288.1:1350450-1630428 GCF_022693705.1 Infirmifilum sp. NZ | reverse complement strand
AATAATGCCATGGGGGTCAAGAGTTCGTATTGAAACACACTTATATAAACCTTCTGCTATTAGTCATATTTAAGTAGAAAAGCTTAAAATTGTAAAGGAAGAAGCTAATTAAGGGTGATGTAGTATCTCAAAGAGATTGAAAATCGCTGCAGTCTGCGGAATGGGTATGGGCACTGTTTTCCTAATTAAGATGAACGTAGAAGAGGTGCTGAGGGAACTTAATGTGCCAGCCGAAGTCATAGCAACCAATATATCAAGCCTAAGTATAGGACACGACACTGATATTATTGTTGCTAGTGTTGATTTTGAGAAGCTCTTAACCGATAAACCTGTCAGAAAAGTATTCCTAAAAAACTTGCTTGACAAGAACGAGCTGAGAGCAAAATTATCTGTCGTTTTGAAAGAGATGGGTTATCTTAAAACTTAGTAAGCCCATGCTTTCTTCACTCTGAACATTAATGTTTATGCATTTGACTATGCTGGTACTCTTTTATAATTTCCTTCACCTGACTCGGTGACGAAGCATTTCCGAGCTTCTTAATGATATCTGAAATAGAGAGAAAATCAGCTAATTCTTTTAATATGTTTAAATGACTCGTCTTATCTATTGCAGCAAAGCCTATAACTATGTACACTGGATCATTGGGAGAGTTAAAAGAGACCCCATTCTTTACAATGACGATACTGATACCTATTTTGCGGGCACCGTCTTCAGGTCTAGCATGAGGCATGGCAACGCCTGGTGCTAGCACAGCGTAGGGACCTAGCTCCTGAGTCACCTTCACCATAGCTTCTATGTACTTCTCTTCTACAATACCATCCCTAACAAGTAATAGCCCAGCTAGTCTGATTGCTTCAATCCAATCCCTAACAGAATCAACCACAACTATTCTATCGTCAACAGCACTAAGCAAATCTTGAGAAAGACCACCCATAATATTCAACCCAAGATTTGTTTAGTGACTATTTAGTGACTATAATGACTTTATTATATCAATATATTTCTCTACATATGCCTGATTTTTCTCAATGCCACCTGGTATGTTAGCACTAACCCAAATCTCAGGCATCACACCTTTCTCAATTAGCTTTTCAACGGTTCTTATGGTGAGAAGCTGCAGTACAAATGCGTTGATTATAGTTGATACGGGAGCTATCTTCATCCTTAGGGATTCGACCTCATATGCAGCATCTCCTCCTGGCACCTTATTATCTATCGTGACATCGGCGACTTCGTAAAGTTTCTTGCCGAGCGGATTCTCTGGGGGCACGCTCATTGAAAAGTTGAGCGATGTTACTCCAATTACTTTAAGCCCCATTTTTCTGGCTGAAACAGCCATCTCCACTGGTACGGCATTTTTACCGGAATTAGAGACAATTATTAAAACGGAGTTAGGCTTCAGCCGCATAGATTTTAGTAAGGCATCTGCATAACCAGTTAGACGTTCTATATGCGTGCTCTTCAAGGCACCGTTGAGCCCAGAGAGAGATAAGTCAAATATGGGGTAGACGCGCACGAGGCCTCCTGCTCTGTAAAACATTTCAAGGGCCATCATCATGGAGTGCCCAGTTCCGAAAACATACACGTATCCATCGTTTAATAATGCCTGCACCATGAGATCAGAAGCCCTTTCAATATTCTCTCGCTCCTCGCTAACTATTTTATCGATAATACTTGTAACAGTTTTTGTGAAAAGTTCGTATGCACTTGAATTCACGGAATCACCTGCAAGGTTCTGCGCAGGAACTTGTATAAAAACCTTACCTTTCGTACACTAATTCTCCCCCGATAATAGTTTTTTCAACTTTGAGAGCATCGTCTAGAAGCACAATATCTCCCAAATAGCCTGGTTTTATATCACCCATATTACCAAGACCAATGCTCTTTGCAGGAACCAAGCTAGACATTTTAACGGCATCTGTTAGTTTGTATCCTAAACTGACAATGTTCTTGACTGCTCTATCCATGGTTAACGTTGACCCTGCTAAGCCGCCTGACCCGGCGAGCCTGCACACTCCCTGCTGAACAACAACTTCTAAGCCACCAAGCTGGTAGACTCCATCAGGCATATCCGTAGCTGCTATCGAGTCCGTTATTAGTACAACTCTGTTTGGCGTCGCGTAGTCTATGATCATCTTAACTACAGCCTGGTGCAGATGTATAAAGTCGGCTATTACCTCCAGGTAGACGTCGGGGGATTGAAGAAGGGCAATGGCGATGCCGGGCTCCCTGTGATGAAACCTCGTCATGCCGTTAAATAGGTGGTTTGCTTTAGAAACCCCTAGCCTGATGCTTTTCAAGCCATCTTCGTATGATGCATTCGTGTGACCGGCGCTAACAACAATACCAGATCCTTTGGCATACCTCACCAGCTCTTCAGAGCCTTTGAGTTCAGGTGCGATTGTGACCTGCTTTACTATTCCGCATGCCTCTACGAGGTCTTTGAACTCCCTTGCATCTGGCGGTCTAATAAAGGATTTGTTCTGAGCGCCAGCGGCTTCAGGGTTTATGTATGGACCTTCTAGATGAATCCCGAGTATCTTAGCACCGTGGGATGGCTTCCACAACTGTAAGGCCTCTCTAACAGCCTTACAGGACTCTTTCAAAATTTCAAGAGGGGCTGTAACTGTTGTCGGTAAGAAGCTCGTTACACCGTGCTCAGAGTAGTGTTTAGCCATTTCGAGAATTTTACGTGGATCCCTGTCGTTTGTCACGTCAAGGCCTCTGATGCCGTGGGTATGAGTATCTATGAAGCCAGGCATGGCTATGAGTCCCTCAGCATTGATCACATTTTCTGCAGAGCCGCTATAGGGCTCTCTACCCACTTCCTCGATAACGCCGTCTTTAATCGATATATACCCGTTCCTAGTGATCTCAGAGGAGGATATTATTGTGGCGTGTCTTATGACAGTTCGCATAATATCCATGTAGCATTTTTGTGCTTGAATATTAAAACTTATGTTTAAATTTTTGTGTTATAAATGTAAAACGTCATTGATTGGCAATGCACTATACTCCAAGATGTAATTGCATATAAAGCCCGAGTTGCTGTAGACAAACTATTTAATGATAGCAGTAGCTTTTTCAAAGTGATATGGGAGAGAGCACCTTTCCAATTGAAGAGTACACAGCTAAGGGGGCTTTTCATACGATAAGGGAAATTAAGCAACAACCATCCCTATGGATTGAAATTTACAAGGAGATACTGTCTAAAAGCCATACTATCCTAGCGTTCATCGAAAAAGCATTAAGCGGAGGAAATACACATATTTTGCTAGCAGGAGCCGGCACCTCAGGCTATGTTGGTTTTATAAGTGAGGGTTACTTAAGAAGAAAACTTTCGTTAAATGTTAAGGCTCAAGAGTCTCCGGACATCGTGGCTTCACCACATGATCATATCGTCCATGAGAATCCTTTGCTTCTAGTGTCACACGCACGTTCGGGCGACAGCCCTGAAAGCCTTGCAGTCGTTAAACTCGTGGAGAAAATGGCGAAGCAACCGTTCTTCTTAAACATAACATGCAATCGTAACGGTAGGCTAGCTAGATATGGCGAAGGCAAGGAGAATTTCCTGAACATAATTTTGCCTGAAAAGGCAAATGATAAAGGATTCGCAATGACCAGTAGCTTCACTTCTATGCTTCTAGTCGATCTACTTATCCCTGAACTGAAGAATCCCAAGGATGCAGAGGAAAAAGTGAGGAAAATATCTAGCGAGGCGTCGAGAATTCTTTCAAGGGACTCGAACCGAATTAGGGAAATCGCTGAGAGAGAATTCGAGAGGGCCATCTTCCTCGGTAGCGGCGGGTTAAAAGGTTTAGCCGCTGAGGCTTCTCTTAAAATGCTTGAACTATCACGGGGGATTATTGCATCTACGTATAATAGCCCTCTAGCCCTGAGGCATGGACCCAAAGCGTTTATAAATAAGAAATCACTTGTTGTGGCATTCCTCTCGAATAATTACTACACGTGGAGGTACGAGGTCGATTTCCTTGAGGAGTTGGCTTCGGATGAAAACAAGGGTACTATCGTCGTCTTCACACCATTCAAAAACAGGATTAATGAAGCTGATTACGTATTTTATCTCGAGGAGGATTTTTCAGACATAGAACCAGAGTTTTTAGCTTTGCCATATGCTGTTTACGCTCAACTTTTAGCTCTTTACAAGTCCTTAAGCCTAGGCATTACCCCAGATAACCCGTATCCTGAGGGACGGCTTAGCAGAGTAGTGAGAGAGTTTAAGATATACGATATTCCACAGTAGTTATATTCGGTGACAGCAGTGTCCGCTGAAAATCCTCTCTTGGAAGTCGTACGAAGGTACAAAAATGGAGAACTCATCGGTGCCCCTTCGATATGCAGCTCAAACGAGTTTGTGCTTAAGGCCACCTTTAAAGTCGCTGTAGAGATGAATTCTCCGTTCGTCTTGATAGAGGCCACATCGAATCAAGTTAACCAGTTTGGCGGTTACACAGGTTTAACACCATCCGATTTTTACGTGCTTGTACAGAAAACAGCTAAGCAGTACGGTTTCCCTCTAGACAGAGTAGTTGTTGGTGGTGACCATTACGGTCCTCTTCCTTGGACAAAACTTCCACCCGACAAAGCAATGGAGCTGAGCAAACAGCTGGTTATTGAAGCCGTGAAAGCTTCTTTTAGGAAGCTTCACATTGATACTACCGTTCCTTTAGCGACCGATAAAGAGCCTTTATCTTCTGACGTAATTTTCACTAGAACAGTAGAGCTGATAGCAGCAGCAGAGGAGGCGTATGAAAAATCGGGTAGAAACGATTCTCCGATTGTCTATGTTATAGGTAGCGATGTCCCCACTGCCGGGGGAAAATTAAAGAATTCAGAAGAAGTAACCGAGCCAGAAAAACTGCGAGAAGACCTTGAATTATTCCGTGAGAAAATAACTGAAAGAGGCTTATCAGATATTTGGAAACGAGTTATTGCCGTTGTAATAAAACATGGAGCAGAGTTTGAGCATGATAAGATACTTCCGTATAGGCATGAGAAAGTGAGAGAGCTAAAGGAAGTTATTAAAGCCTATCCACATATTGTTTTTGAGGGGCATTCAACTGATTACCAGCCTTATGCTGTCCTAAAACAAATGGTGGAAGATGGAATAGTTATTCTTAAGGTGGGCCCTGCTCTGACTTTTGCCCTAAGAGAGGCCTTAATGTCGCTGAGCATGATAGAGGAGGAGATTTACAGATCTATCCTACCGCAGAAGGTGTCACGCTTCCGGTCTGTTCTAGAGGAAAACATGCTTCAGGATCCCACTCACTGGTCTAAATATTATTCTCCAAAAGATCCGAATTTAAGGCAAAAGCTCTTATTCAGCTTCTACGACCGCAGTCGCTACTACTTAGCTAATCCTAGGGTTTCGCATTCCATTGACGTGCTCTTCGAGAACCTTAAAAAAAGTAGCATCCCGTTACCCCTGCTCAGTCAATACATGCCTACACAATTTAGTAAAGTGATTGAAGGTAAAATGCAACTAGAGCCAGAAAGTCTAGTTCTTGATAAAATCTCAGAAAAGCTTACACCCTATTTCTCACTTATCTTAACCTCAAAGAAAACACCTAGCTAGTCGGGGTATAAACAATATTAGCGTGTCGAAACCTTTCCCGATAACTTAGCAACAATACGAATATTGGTCTCAAGGTTAGAGAAATGTAAATAATTGAATTAGGTAAAGGTATGAGTATGAAGTTCCTGCTTGTAGATATTGGAAAAACGAAAACTGTCAGCGCTGTTGTGGGAGAAGAACTTGAGCTTCTAGGCCTTGGCTTCTCTGGCCCTGCAGACGTCATCCTCGAGGAAGAAGTTATCGTGCAGAACTTGAGCCGCTCACACCGTAGCGCGTTAGAGTCGGCGCAGCTGGATCTAGACGACCTTGACCTTATCGTACTATCCTGGGCAGGACTTGATACCCGAGAACAGCACACTAGAGCAAAAGAGATTGCAGAGAGAGTGGGTCTTCCAGCCGATAAAACCCACATCATCCATGACGCTCTAGCTGCGCTCTATGCTGTCACTCTCGGGAGACCTGGGGTAGCAGTAATTGCGGGAACAGGAGCTATCGCAATAGGCTTAGACGCGGAGGGCAGGACTACTAGGTCCAGCGGCTGGGGTTGGCTCATAGGTGACGAGGGGAGTGGTGCGTGGATTGCGCTACAGGCATTGAACTCGGCATCAAGGGCTTACGACGGTCGCGGGCCATGGACCTCTCTCGTAAAAAGGATTAGTGACTACTTCGGGGTCCATGACCTCCTGGAAATAATCGACAAGATCTACCTGGATGTGTCTAAAGGCGATATCTCCAAGGTTGCTGGGATTTCTAGAATAGTTGACGAGGAAGCGCAGAGAGGAGACGAGATCTCGAGGGCTATCCTGGTGAGGGCTGGAAAGGAGCTCGCACTTTCTGCAGTGACAGTGGCAGACCGGCTGGGACTAGAAGCGCCTGTAGTGGGTGAAGTAGGCAGTGTATTTAAGTCTAGGACTGTTTGGGAGGCCTATCTGCTCGAACTTAAGGAAAAGATTCCGAATGCTATCGTAAAGGAACCATACGTGGGCTCACAGGCGCTCGTTGGCTGCCTGGTTTATGCGATGATTAAAAGCGGACGCGAAGTGGGCGAATCCCTAGTAGAGAGACTTAGAATGAGACTACCCTGAGTCTTATAGCTTGATTTATACCTTTGAATAAGAAACGTTTTTATCTCCTGGAGATGGGTAGAAGCCGAGCTGAATGGTTGAGGTTAGGGTCGAAGGGGTCACTAAATCCTTTGGGGGAGTGCCAGTGCTAAAAAATGTGGAACAGGAGGCTAAAAGTGGACAGCTGGTCTGCATTCTTGGCCCAAGCGGTTCTGGAAAATCAACATTGCTTAAGATCATCGCTGGCCTTATCAGACCCGATAATGGAAGAATACTCTTTGATGGAGTAGACGTTACTGAATTACCGTCATGGAAGAGAGGAATTGGATATGTTTTTCAGAATATAGCCCTGTTTTCGCATTTAACAGTATATGACAATATTGCGTTCGGTATGAGATTGAGAAAGCTTCCTAGGGATGAGATTGACCGGAGAATAAAGAATATGCTAAAACTTGTGAAGATGGAAGGGTTTGAAAAAAGGAAACCCACCCAGCTGAGTGGGGGGCAAGCGCAGAGAGTAGCTATAGCTCGAGCCCTCGTTATAGATCCTAAAGTTCTCTTATTTGACGAGCCCCTAGGTCATCTTGACGCGAAATTGAGGGAGGAGCTAAAATACGAAATCAGAAGGATCCAGAAGGAAACAGGCAAAACTGCCATTTACGTTACGCATGATCAAAGCGAGGCATTTGCAATAGCAGACTACATTTATATCCTACGGGACGGGAAGATAGAGCAAAGTGGAACTCCTATCGAGTTATACCTTACTCCGAAATCTCCTTTTGTTGCTGAATTCGTCGGCCTTAGTAACTTTATCAGCGGCAAGATCATTTCAATGGATCGTGAAAAGTACCTTGCGGAAGTAGATGCCAACGGTATGAGGCTGTATGTGAAAAGCAGTTCTGATGCCCGAGTCGGTGACGAGGTCATAGTGTCAGTTAGACCTGAAGATGTTACTGTGATACCTAACGAGGATGAAGCCTCTCAATTCAAGGAGAAATTCGCGAACATTCTACCAGCAAAAGTATTGAAGAAAGTGTGTAGGAGCCTATCTAAGGTTAGAGCTGGATTTAGGCATCCCTGAGACCTTTAAGGTCGACATGTTTGGAGAAGAAAAATTTAAGTACGCGTCTCTTGAGGAAGGATCCCGTATTTATATAGCGTTCAACAGAGGCATTTTATTCAAAGCCGGTTAAGTATTACTATAAACTCTGTCGGTCCGCACAACGAGATATTTATGCTCGACATGCAACAATTGTGATAACTATCTGCATACATACACTCTGTGCATTTCATGATTTTGTACGTATAATATGGGTTTATCTAGCGCCCCGAAAATGAGCTTATAAATGCGGAGAGAACCAAAGAATATCGGAGAAACTTGTCCCTCGTACCCAATGGTTACGCCTTTAGTGAAGTTAGGCCACACTAAAACCTTAACGAGGCTGAAATCCCTGTAACTTTCCATTTTTAAAACTTCATCTAAGCTTTCATTAATAACATATCGTTCCGGGGCATGAGAGTATTGACGTATAGCTCTAGCGATAGGTAGTCTTTCAGCAATTTTAGCTCATCTAAGTGGGGAATTATAAAAGTCCTTGACTCAAGCACGTTCGGGTATCTAATGCTCCACTCCCACACTCTAACATATGTTTCATTCAAAAAATTCAGAACAATAGCATCAGTTTGAATACCGCCTGTTTTTCATCATCCGTACTGAGCACAACCGGAATCGCTTGCCTATCGTCGCTTGAGGTAACTTCTAAATAAACTATGTTCTCGTGTGTTTGATCGTGAGCAAGTTGAGCATCAAGTAAGAGCTCTCTTTCCTTGGTGCCGGACTTGATAACAACACCTAAGGAGGAATTAATAAGGCTGTAATTTTCTACTCTTCTGTTTAAGGCAATTTTCACCTTTATACCTTTGTCATTTTCCTGCTCCAGTAGGGTAGAAATCTTGGGAGTCAGAAGAAACTGTAGATTCGTTGACACACACCTAATGATAAGCCAATAAGCAATTATGGGTGCATGGAGTGTTGCAAGCATAAGTATAAAAAAGACCCCAATGATGGCGCTCACAGTCATAGGCTGAAGCCGCTAAGATACTTTGCTCCAAGAGTCTTTAAGTACAGTAGCATTATGCCGAATGTTGCAAGTTGCAAGATAGAGGCTTCTGCGGCAACCCTGCCTAACAACCCCCACCATCTGATATCTGAGTATAACTTCACAGCCAGCAGGTCAACGCCTGGTCCTGTGATAAACAGGGGAAGAAGATAGTTGTTGATGCTCCATACATACGTTAATAAAAAGCCGCTGAATATTCCAGGTCCTATCAATGGAAGAACAACCCTGATAATTGTCTGCATGGGGTAGCACCAAGGGTTTGGGCTGCTTCCTCGTAGGCTGTATCAAGATTTTTTATAGAGACCAAGAGCAGGAGGAACATCATAGGATAACTTATGGATGCAAGCCCCAATATGGTTCCAATAAAAGTTCCGTATAAATTATAGTACTTGAAGTAAACTACTTGAAGACCTATGCCGGCCACAACATCAGGCGTAAACATTGGGGCAACGAGGATCGCGGCTAGTATTCTCTTGAATTTGAACTCATGCTTAGCGAGAATGTAAGCTGGAGGTAGTGCAATGAGGAAATCCACCAAGGATACTAACGCACCTATTATTAGAGAGTTTCCGAGAGCTCTCCAGTATGCCTCGGGTATGGATTTGAAGAATTCTAAACCAACGAAATCAACTCCAGTCGGCCTCCTATACGTGACTGCTCTGTAGAATATGAAAAGAAAAGGAGAGATTATCGTGAGTATTACTGAAAAATGGATCCCATCTTTTGCCTCATTACTTTATCACCTTCGTGACCCGGAATGTAAGGTAAGTTGTAAATATGGTGAAAGTTATCAGGATTATAGCAAGTGAAGCCGCTAATCCGTAGTTGTGCATGCTCAAGCTCAACTCAACTATCCTCACGGTCATCACGTCACTGGCCTCTACTCCTCCTAGCAGTAAGGGTATCATGTACCCTCCTGGATTCCACCCAAAACACGCCAAGAAACCAGCTATCGCGCCAGGAGCTGATAATGGAAGTATAATCTTAAAGAACGTTGTTGTAGGGGGTGCTCCGAGTGTCATTGCTGCATCTTCAAGAGAAGGATCAATTTCTTGTAAAGCTGAGGATATATAAAGCACCATAAAGGGCAATGTGAAGATCGAAAAGCCTAGAACTACCGAAATAGGTGTGTAAAGGATTTGCCTATATGTTACTCCGAACATACTGTAAAAGATATCGAATAGTCCTCCAGGGAGGAACATGTTCCATAACCCCATACGATATATAAAGGTCTCCGAAGTAAGGAAAGACCATCAGGGCTCTAATTATGTTTTCAAAGTATATTTTCTTCCGTGCTAGCAAGTAAGCAAGAGGATATCCTATGATTAGGTCAACTGTTGCGGC
Source organism: Infirmifilum sp. NZ (assembly GCF_022693705.1). Taxonomy (NCBI): domain Archaea; kingdom Thermoproteati; phylum Thermoproteota; class Thermoprotei; order Thermofilales; family Thermofilaceae; genus Infirmifilum; species Infirmifilum sp. NZ. The sequence continues at coordinate 1,620,303 of NZ_CP094288.1, read as the reverse complement.
TACAAGGGTTAAAATAGTAGAGTTTTTAACGGCAGAGGAGTACTGTGTTATAGCTTTAACAAAATTGTCTAAACCCACATAAACAATTTTACCAGTTATGTATGAGTCTCCTGCAGTAACGCTAATGAAAAGTACATTTAGCATTGGGACCAACCAAAAAGTGACTATGTAGATTAAGGCGGGTGTAATAGCGAGATAAATGCCCAGTCGCTCTAACCTGCTACCAAACATACGCTCACCAAAAATCTTGTTTTTAGTTAAAAAGGATATTAACTTCGCGTCAATTGGTTGTAAAGGTTAGACCATTCCTCGGTGTGAGCTTCTATGTAAGAGTAATCTGGGAACACATACCACTCGTACATCTTGTCCAATGGGTAGGGGTATAAGTCTTTGTATATCGGCTTTATCCAATCGGGAAGAAGATCAAAATTGCTGTCATTTAGCAAGTTTTGATGAAGCATTAGGAAGTCCCCCTTGCTATCACGGTACTGTGGGAAGTCAAGAGCGAACCACATTTGTGGACTCATAAGGAAGTCTATGAATATTTGCGCGAGTACAGGATGTTCTACCTTTTTAGGTATCCATGCAATACCGGGTAAGAATACATTGCCCTGAGGCTGAGCTATTCTTGTTATAGGGTATCCCTTAGCTGCCTCAACTGGAGCAAGGTACCACCACCATGCCACGGCCCATGCCTCTCCCCTCTCTAGATACTCCATAATCTCAGCCTCAGACACGGTGTATCTAAGCACATTAGGGTGTATTTTCTCAGCGGCAAACTTTATCACCTCCTGCATTTCAGTCGGGTTCTTGTAATTCTTACCCATTGCTAGAGCTAGGTTCACGAGATAGTTTGCAAAGTGAACTGTTCCAGGTGTAGGTAGAATTACATGCCCTTTGAGCCTTGGGTCAGCTAGATCGGTGTAGTCTTTAATCCATCCTGCCTTTTCCTTATTAGCGAGGATTCCTGCTGTGTCGATTGCCTGGAAGACAACACCATATGGCTGATACTGGAGGAAGAAGGGGTTTATATTTTTCAGATTTCCCATTAGGAAATTGCCTACATATACGGCTGGAGCAACAGCGGAAGCACTCTTAGCCCTAAAGAAATATGACGCCTCGATTGCAACAACATCGTAGGGAGCAGATCTACCCGCTTGTAAAGCTTGAAGCACAGAGGAGACGATAACCTCAGGTTCCTGTGTCCCGACCCACGTAACTTCAATATCGACTCCATACTTATCCTTTACATACTTCTTGAAAGCCGGCACATGATATGTCTCGACCAACCCACCATATGTCCAATCTGCGATTATAACAGTATGCTCTTTCTTTATCTCGTTGATTATCTCTTCTTGCGTCATCCACTTGTCAAGAATGGGTACATAATAGAGTTTTTCAGCCTGGGGCTGGTTTTGGGGTGTGGTCACGGGTTGCTGAGGGGGCCTCGCTCCAATTATCCAATCCACCCCCACGCGGCGAATATTGACGCGAGAATCAGTAATACTAGCAGAGTGGTTTCAAGCTTTGTAAAGGATCCACGTGCCATGTTGTCACTTCTTGCATTAATGCCTGTCCCATGGGGAAATATATTTTTAACTTAGAAGTTGCCTCTGCCTCATAACTAAAGCGTTCTTACATAATTTTTTATTTGGAATAGATCTTTAGGCAGGCTTATATTGAGGAAGACACATTTTTTCTTTGGGACTTTAGACTTCCTTACCTTAAAATTAAAGGTCTCTAAATTTCGAACAGTTTTCCTTGCGGATTATGACGATGCCTCTTGTTGGCACGATATTTAATTCAGGAGGCCTCGACCCTCGGGTACATGAATATCTACTTAAAATACGTGGAAGCATCCGGAAACTTGCTGCGCTGAAGCAATATATGGCAAAATTTCTTAAAGTCACCACCACGAAGAGAAAAGCTGAGTAATATGAGTGAGCTGTTATTTGTTGTGGATTACGACGGGACTCTCGCCAGGGAAAACGAGAAAGCCGATCCAAGCATTGTTGAGTCGCTGAGCTCGCTTAAGCAGAGGAGCGGCTTTAAGCTTGCTTTAGCTACCGCGCGCCCGCTATCGGACATCGAGGCGTTCGTGCCTCTAAGCGTCTTTGACGCGATGGTGCTTGAGCTGGGATCAGTGGTTTACCTTTCGTCCAGGGAGGTGGTCTTCAAGCCGAGGGTTTGGGGTAGGATCCTCGAAAGGATTTCCAGAGAAGTACCCTCGGTGAACAGGGGGGAGGTGCTCTATTACTTCGACCAGGACTCGTTGAAGGTTGCTGAAAAGGTGGCCTCAGGGCTTGGGGAAGCCCCCCTTGAACTGAAGAAGGTTGGCTCTAGAACCTACGTCTTTGCGCCTAAGGGGCTTGACAAGGGTGTGGGGCTTGCTAGGCTGCTTAGACTGACGGGCTGGAGCGGTATCCGTGTTGTCGCAATAGGCGACAGCGCTTCAGACCTGCCGCTTTTCCAACAGGCTTGGACGCGTGTGGCTGTGGCTAACGCCGACGAGAAGGTCAAGGAAGCGGCAGACCTCGTGACTAACGGAGAGTACGGAAACGGTGTAATTGAGGCCGTGAGAAAGATAGTGGGTAAAAAACAGCTTAAATTTAGTTCGCTATCCGAGGATGCCCAGCAACGCAAGTATGAAGGCTATTAGGAACAGCACTATCACAGCTTTGCCGTAGCTGTAGCCCTTGTTCTTGATGAGCCAGTACGTGAACAGTGTGAAGAGAAGCGGTAGCAGGGACGGCATCAGCTGGTCTAGGATAGGCTGGAGCTTTATGGCCTGCCCGCCGTATGACGCTAGGACTATTGGCGTTGTAGCCCTCACGTAGGTTGCTGTAATGCCCCCGACTATGGCCATAGCGAAGCTCATGGTGGCTTCTCTGAAGACCTTCACCACATCGCCCTTCAGAACCTCAGCCAAGGATAAACCGTACCTGTAGCCGTACACGAGGGAGTAGTACTTTATAGCCCAGGATATAGGTATCCAGATCAGTAGCGCGACGACTGGTCCCAGGATGTTGCCGTTCACGCCCAGCGACGCTCCGAGAAGGAAGGCTATGGGTAGCAGCACGAAAAACATTATCGAGTCGCCTAGCCCGGCGAACGGCCCCATGAGAGCTGTCTTGATGCCGCGTATTGTGTCCTGGTCTGCGCCCTGCTCCTCCAGCGAGATCACTATTCCGTAGATCAGGTTATGGAGGTGCGGGTTAGTGTTGTAGAACTCGTTGTGTAGGCGCATCCAGGATTTCAGCTCCTCCGGGTCCTTGCGAAGCCTCTTCTCAACATCCAGCATTCCGTGAGCAAAACCTGTGCCCTGCATTCTCTCGTAGTTCCAGGAGGACTGAAGAAGCCACGAGATCCCGAACCAGCGGAGGAAGTCCTTAGTCGTTGCTTTGCCTGTGAGTGGTGCAGTGGATGTGGAGGTCATCCCCCCGAGCACTTCTCTGTGCGTGAACAGGTAGAGGGCGAATATTACGGAGCCGGCGATGAGCGTTATCGCCATGAGGCTCAGCTTCAAATAGGCGGCGAGGGCGAATCCAAGGATGTAGAAGGCAACAGTCTCCCTTGAAAGCATCATCTTCATCAGGATCGCGGCGCCGAGGGCTGGTAGCACTGCTCCAGCAACCGCCATCGCGTCCCAGAGCCTCACGGTCAGGGGGCCTATCTGGACCACCTGCAACGAGTCGATGAAAGCCTTTACGCCCTGAGGGTTGATAGCGAGCGCCCCTAAGAGGCCCCATATTGGGATAGCTCTGCTGAGCCCCCAGGGGATTGCGCCGAGTATGTTTATAAGCGGTATTGCCCCGAAGTTCCCCCTCTCAATCTCGCGGTCAGCCCAGTGGCTAAAGACTGCGTCGAAGGACCTGACCACGATCTCAAGGTTCATAGTCAGGACTGCGACAGGTAGCGCGAGGGGTACAGCCGCCTCGGGTTTCAGGCCCATAGTTATTGCGACGACCGCGGAGGCTATTGTGCCCGTAGAGGCCTCGGGGACAGTTCCCCCTCCTATGGTGAAGAGGCCCGCGAAGACGAACTCTAGAAGGGATCCTACCAGTAGACCTGTGATGGGGTCACCTAGGATCAGGCCCGTGAGTGTGCCGGCGACGAGGGGTCTCCATATGAATAGGGGGCAACACCATATGTAGTCGAGGCCGAAGATTAAGGCTAGAAGTCCAAGGATGCCTACTTCGAATGGTCCGAGTGCTGCCATACAATAAAGGTTTTACACCACAGATATTTATAAAGTTTTTTTATAAAACTTTCTTAGGTAGTAAAAGTTATAAGCTTCAGGCTCTCGAATGTGCGTCGGGAAATGTCTAGAAGGGTTCTAAACCTGACAGGCAGGGAGCTTGCAAGCATGGGTGCCAAGGATTTCAAGGAAGCAGTCAAAGCCTCTGAGGGTAGAGTGGTTGCGGCAGAGGTCGTTGTGACGGCCAGCCCCTTGGTCGACGGGGTGTCAAACGTCGAGATAGCTTCGCGGTTCGGGGCAGACGTCCTAATTTTGAACATGTACGATGTCCTCAACCCGGCTGTCGCAGGCGTGCCGAGCGAGTACGCCTCGATTCGAGGCATAGCCGAGTTTACGGGAAGATTTATCGGGAACAACCTCGAACCGGTGGACGAGGGTTTGATCCCGGAGGGTAGGAGGCTTACAAAGGTGAGCGTTATACGAAGCATGGAGCTGGGCTCGAGGCTCGTAGTTGTCACAGGGAACCCGGGTCTGGGCGTGACGTGGGGTAGGATAGCAGCAGGAGTCAGGGAGGCGGTTGATGTCGCTGGAGGGCGCGCGCTCGTGTTTGGGGGTAAGATGCACAGCGGTGGGCTGAGAGTTGAGAAAATGTACGAGCTTCCTTTAATCGAGGAGGTTTTAGCCGCTGGGGCTGATGGAGTGCTCGTCCCGGCCCCCTTCACGGTTCCCGGCGCGACGCCGGAAGCTGTGGAGAGTGTCGTATCTCTGGCTTCGAGGTACGATGCGCTAGTGATGTGCACTATTGGGACGTCCCAGGAGGGCAGTCAGCGGGAGGTCGTCAGGAGCATTGCTCTCCACTCGAAGGCCTGTGGATGCGATATCCACCACATTGGTGATTCGGGTTACTCGATGGGTGTGGCTGTCCCGGAGAACATCCTGGAGCTCTCTTTAGCGGTGAGAGGTGTCAGACACACATATAAGAGGATATCCATGTCGAGCTTGAGGTGAGCTTGGGTTGAAGCTGGTATTGGCGAGCCACGGTGGCCTCGGCTGCGAGATGATAAAATCCGTAGCGATGATTCTAGGTGTTTCGGTTTTCGAGAGAGCTAAGTGCGTGGAGCTCCTTGAGGGTGAAAGCCTCGAGAACTACTACGAGAAGCTTTCCAGGAGCGTGGACGGGGAGACGGTGGTGCTCTGCGACCTCTTCGGCGGTACACCAAGCAGGGCGGCGCTCATGCTCCTGCAGGAGGGTAAGGTGAGGGCTGTGCTGACGGGGTTCAACATGCCGATGCTGATCGACCTCCTGTCCAACGAAGCTCCAGATGTCGAGAGCGCCGTTAGGAGCGCCAGGCAGGCTGGAGTTCAGGGCGTGAGAGCGTTTGTGGGAGCGGAGTTCAGGGAGATCTCCGAGAGTCAGGAGAAGTCGCTTATCGAAAAAAGTTAAAAGCAGGTTCAGCAGGTGAGATTTGATGGCATCGCAGCAAAACATCTTCATACGTATAGACGACCGTTTCATTCACGGTCAGGTCACAACCGCTTGGACGAAGAAGTTCGGCGTGACTGCGATATGGGTTGTAAACGACAAGATGGCGGGGAACCCCACTCTCAAGCAGCTCCAGATCATGCTAGCGCCTCCCGGCGTATCGGTCGCCGTTCTGAAGGTCGAGGAAGCCGCTGAGAAGGTGAAAGGCATCAAGAACACAGAGAAGGTTTTGATGCTTTTCGAGAACCCTGTGGATGTCTTGTCGTTCCTCGAGAAATCAGGTATAAAGGTGAACTCGATTCTACTGGGGCAGATGGGGCTCAGGGCAGGCAGAGTGTATATTGAGAAAACCTTCGCCATCGGCCCAGAAGACCACAAGGCTCTTCTCAGGCTACTGGACATGGGCGTGAAACTGTACTACCAGCAGTTACCAGACTTCCCGCCCAAGCCGGTGGACATGGAGCAGAAGATCCGGAGCCTAAAGTTCTGATGGTGAACCGAGACGAAGCTGAGGGTAGGAATCATCGGGTCAGGCTGGTCGGCCAACGCCCAAGCATGGGCTTTAAACGCGCTGAAGTTTACCGTCCGCGAAAGCGGCTTCCCGCAGGTCGAGCTAGCCCGTGCGATGAGCTCAACTCCCGCGAGAGTAGAGTCGTTTGCCAGGCAGTACGGGTTTAGGGAGTGGACAACAAAGGAGGAGGAGTTCTTCAGGGGCGACTTAGATGTCGTCGTCATAGCTTCCCCCAATAACACCCACGCGTACTACTCGCTCAGAGCACTCGAGGCGGGAGCTCATATTGTAGTCGAGAAACCCTTTGCTACGAACGTTAGGGACGCCGAGGAGGTGACCCTCAAGGCCGAGAGGCTGGGTAGGAAGGGAGCGATATGCCTGGTCAGCCGGCTTCTCCCAGCATCGGTCGCCGCCCGCGACCTCATCGCGAGGGGGGATTTAGGCGATGTGCGTGAGTTCAGGGCTGTTATAGCGCACGCGAAGCACGCGTACCCCGACACCCCGTTCGAGTGGCGCATGAGCAAGGAGGTAGCTGGGGGCGGCGTTTTCGCCGACCTAGGCGTACACCCGTTAGACCTCTCGGAGTACCTGACTGGGCAAAGGATCAGGAGAATTTGGGGTAGAATGTACACGCTGGTTGGTGAAAGGGTCGACCCTCGCACCGGGGGAAAAGTTAAAGTAGACACGGAGGACGTCGGTTTCGCGCTGATAGAGCTCGAGAGGAATGCAGTTGGAAGCGTGGAGGCTTCAAAGGTGTCGCCGGGATTCGAGGAGCAGATGAGGGTAGAGGTGCACGGGGAGAAAGGGGGGCTACGCTTCTCGATAGCCGAGCCCCAAACCCTCTATGTCTTCAAGCGAGAAACAGCTAGGGTTGAAAAAGCCTCGCGGGGCTTCGAGGAAATGTATCCTTGGCTCACCTGGCCTGCTCCCAAGAGCTTCGAGGGCTGGGTGTACGCCTACCTCATCTTACTGAAGCACTTCATCGAAGATGTCTCCGGGCTGAGGGAAAGCGCGTACCCCACCCTCCGCGACGGCCTTCGCAACCAGATCCTCTTAAACAGCTTCTACGAGTCTTGCTTCAAGGGTGAGCCCGTCAGCCTAGAGTGAAGCCAGCATACGCGTCAGTGTGCTCTTCACCTCGGCGAAAGTTCTGTCGCTGATCAGTTGCGCCAGCCTCTCGTACGTTACCTCGCCCTCAGTGCTCGAGAGGTAGCCCAGGTAGCCGTTTGAGTAGGAGAAGATAAGGAGATCCTTAATGCCATGCTCTTCAGCGGCTTGAGCGAGCCCCCCGTAAATGTCCGTGTGGAGCTCGAACGGAACCGCTACGATCGCTGCGTCTCCTAGCCGTATCGCCTGGAGAAGCGCCGTCTCCCTAGACGGGTAGTTGGGGCATCTTGAAAACCTCTCGAGCAGTAGCAGGCCCTCGTTCAGCGACTCGCCTACCCTTCCTCCCCTCTCGCTGGGCTTGTAGCTTGACAGAATTCTCCGGGGGTCCTTCAGCTCGACGTCGAGCCTCTCCTGCCTGCTGGCCACGTCATCGAGAGCTAAAGCCTTGCAGTTGCCGGGGCTTGCTCCAACTTGGTCGGCTAGCAGGTAGCCCAGCCTCCTGGCCTCCTCAAAGCTCTGCGACCTCCGGGTAAAGCGCGTGGAGATGTTGCCGGCCGCCCCGTTGAAGAAGAGCACTCCCCCGAAGCCCTTCGACTTGAGGCGCTGTACCGCGTAGCCGACGAGGTCGGAGGATATGAGGAGGTTCTCAGGGCCGAGCACAGTCGGGTGGACTCCGACGTTGAAGAGAAGAGTCCTTGAGCCACCGTAATTGAATACTAAGGAGTACGCTGAGAGAACCTGGTGCTTTGCAGGGTCGTTTCTGTCTGTCGCCACGCCGCGGACGCTTGACCTGCATAGGTGCGCTGATTCCGGTCGAACGGCTTGGGTCTCCGAGAAAAGCTCCTCGACAACGCTGAGGAAGTACGCGTAGTAATCCCCGTCAAAACACTCCCCGCAGAAGGTTAGCAGAGGGGACCTGAAAAGGGTTGCTGGAGCCGAGTGAGTGTGAGTGGCTGAGACTATCAAAAGGCTACTCCCGTAGATCCTCTCCGCAATTCTCGCCAAATCCGAGTATATCTGATCGTCCACTCCGAGAAGGTCCAAGCTGAGAGCCACTAAGGTTTCCTCAGAGTCTAAGGCTAGCAGCCTCGCGAATATGTCGTCGTGGACTCCCTGCGACTTCCCACGGCGCGCGATGTAGCCTGCCAGCGGGTGCCCTATGGGGTTCGGCGGGGTTATCGGCTTCTCGTAGAAAAGAGGCCCGAGGCCCACTGCTACCTCGTCACCGCTTTAGTCAGGTATCGGGGCGCGTCGATGGGTCTCCCGAGCTCTACCCCGAGCCTGTACGCAAGCAGCTGGAGCGGGACCGCGTAGACGATTGGTGCGAGGTGTCTCTCGGCTGGGGGAGCGTGGATGACGGCCAGCTTCTCGCCGCTGAGCTGCGCCAGCCTCCCGTCGCCCTCGAACCCGACGACCACGGTGGACGCCCCCGCTTCGATGGCTGACTGTATCAGCGGGTAGGTTGCCTCGGCAGAGAGCCTCTCGACAGGCATTATGAAGCCCGTGAAGAAGCCGTCCTCGACGAGCACGAAGGGGCCGTGCTTGAACTCTCCGGCTTCAACCCCCTCGGCGTGGAAGTAGGAGACTTCCTTGAGCTTCAGGGCAGCCTCAAGTGCCAGTGGGTACGTGATCCCCCTGGAGACCACGTAGCCTCCCCTGCAGCCCTTCAATAGCTTGACGGCCTGCTTCGCCTCCTCGTCTATCCTTGGGAGGGAGTCCGCGAGGGCGGTTGCAGCCGCTTTGATGGAGGAGACTTTCTGCGCGTGCGTGCCGGCGTCCGTCCTCCCGGACTCCCTGGACGCCTTGAGCGAGATCAGGTAGAGCAGGAGGAGGGTCGAGGTGAAGGTCTTGGTGGCGGGGACGGCGAGCTCGGGGCCCGCGGCTATAGGCAGGTAGACGTTCGACAGCCTTGCGAGCCTCGAGCCTATGTAGTTGGTGACGCCAAGGATGGTGGCGCCTCTGAGCTTCGCCTCGTAAAGGGAGGAGAGCACGTCCCCTGTCTCGCCTGACTGCGATATCGCTACGACAAGGCTGCCCGGCCCGATGTTCTCGACGTAGTAGAGCGGGAACTCGGCGGCACTGGTCACAACGGGGCTCACGCCGACCAGCTCCGAGAGGTAGTATGACGCCACCATCCCTGCGTGCAGGCTGGTCCCGTTTGCTATGATGTAGACGCTTTCAGCGCCGAGGACGAGGCGGGCGGCGAGCTGGAGGTACTTCTCCTGGACCGTGCTCAGCGTCCTGAGAAGTGCGTATGGGACCTCGTAGATCTCGCGGAGCATATGGTGCCTGAAGCCCCCCTTGTCCACCAGTGCTGGGTCGACCTCCAACCTGCTCGGGGGCTTCAGCTGGGCTTCAGCCCCCTGCCGATACACCTTAACCCCACCCCTGCAGGCGAGCACGAGCTCGCTGGGCTCAACCTGGATGTAGCTGTCCGCGAGGCCGTGCAGGGCTGTCAGGGTGTTGGTGACGTAGAAGGCTTCGCCCGAGATGCCTACATAGAGGGGCAGCGTGCTTGCGAAAGCTCCGATGCACTCAGAGTCCCTGTCTAGGACCGCGATCGCGTAGAAGCCCTCAAGGATGCCCTGAAGCGCTTGGAGCGCCTCCACGAAGCCCCTGTCCCTCTCCAGCTCCTCCTCCAGCACGTGGGCAGGCACCTCGAAGTCGCTCCTCGACTGCAGCTTGTGGCCGCTCATGACGACCATGTCCTTGAGCTTCTCGTAGTTGCTGATCGCCCCGTCGCCGGCCACCGCGACTCTCTGCCTGCAGTCCGCGAAGGGGTGCGCGTTCTCCGTTGTCGGTCTGCCGTGCGTGGCGTAGCGCGTCTGGCCGAGCGCGACGCTGCTGGACAGCTTGAGCAGGCCCAGCTTCTCGGCCACGTAGTCCACCCAGCCCACGTCCTTGTAAACGCTCAGCACGCCCTCCTCGACCACCGCGACTCCAGCGCTGTCATACCCCTTGAAGCGCATCCTCTTCAGGCCCTCCACTACGCTGGGCACTACGTTGGATCTGCCCCTCGCTACAGCCCCGAGGATACCGCCCATTCGTCAGCCACCGTATACCTCCACTCCCCCAACGATGGTCTTGACTACGCGGAGCTCATCGTCGAGAAGCACGAGGTCCCCGAGGTAGCCGGGCGCCACGACGCCGAGCTTCCCACCTAGCCCTATGCTCGCCGCTGGCGTTGTTGAGGCCATTCTCACGGCGTCGGCGAGGCTGAAGCCGAGCCTTACCATGTTTTTGACAGCCCTGTCCATCGTGAGCGTGCTCCCCGCGAGCGCCCCCGTGTCGGCGAGCCTCGAGACGCCGCCCTTGACCACTATCTTCAGCCCCCCTAAGGTGTACTCGCCGTCGGGCAGGCCTGTAGCGGCAACAGCGTCAGTGATGAGGACCGTTCTGGAGGGGCCTGCGAGCCTCGCGACGAGCCTGACGGTCGAGGGGTGGAGGTGTATAAGGTCCGAGATCATCTCAATGAACACGTTCGGCTGCTCGAGCAGGGCGAAGGCTACACCCGGCTCGCGGTGGTGGAAGTGCCGCATCTGGTTGAAGATGTGGTTAGCCTTCGACGCGCCGGCAAGCACCGCTTTCACAGCCTGATCGTAGGTGGCTTCCGTGTGGCCGAGGCTCACGGTGACGCCCATCCCGGCGGCGCGCCTTACGAGCTCTGTAGCTCCAGGCAGCTCGGGCGCCACCGTGATCTGCTTGAGGTGCCCCCTGGAGGCGCTGTAGTACTCCGTGAACTCCTCGATGGATGGCTGCCGGAAGAAGCGCGGGTCCATGGCGCCCCTCATATTGGGGTTGAGGTAGGGTCCCTCGAGGTGTAGCCCGAGCACCCTGGAGCCTGAGCCGGGCTTCTGGCTCTCAATGGCCTTCGCCACCTCGGAGGAGGCTTTGAGGAGCACGTCGTGGGGGGCCGCTACGAGGGATGCTAGGAAGCCCGTGACTCCGTGCTTCGCCACCTGACCGGCGACTCGGAGAACGTCCTCGGAGCTGGCGAGGGTGAAGTCCACGCCGCCATAACCGTGGAAGTGCGTGTCTATGAAGCCCGGAGCGACGGTTAGGCCGGCGGCATCTATGATCTTATCCCCCGACAGGTTCTCGCCGACCTCAACAATGACTCCGGACTCGATAGCCACGTCCATCTCCCCGAGATCCAGAAATGGGGTTAGGACTCTGCCTCCCTTAACTACAACCCTCATACGTCTTAACCTCAGCCGGCGCGCAGAAAAACTTTCTGTAACAACACATTGTAGCTCCGACGTGCCGCGAGCAATAACCCTTAACTATCACTGAAGTCAAAGGTTTCATGTGCACGACGAGGTAGCCGAGTTGTTCTACGAGAAAGTCAACTCGAACGCTACCGGAGGTTCCTCGGGCAAGGTCGTGGGTAGGGGTGGCTTTTGCATTCTATTGCAGAGGTAGCGATACCACTTTTTTAGTTCCCCTTGCTTCCTCCGGTGTTCCACTCATACCTTCCCAGGCTCTCAGCGGGCTGGTGGGGAGTTGAGGAAGGGATATTCGAGCAAAGCCCCCTCAGCAAGGCCTTCGGCTTCCGAAACACAGGCTACCCCGCCAGGCTCAGCCTCGTAGCGCTTACCTCAGGAATATTCGGCAATTAAAAAATTTAAATTTAGTAGTGAGTAGTAACCTTTTTTTCTGTGCGTGTTTGAATTCTCTCGATGCGCCTAAAAGGGTTAGTGGCCTCGCCTGGGATAGCCATAGGCAAGGTGAGCGTGCTGAGGAAGACTGACTTTCTGAGCGTTCCAATTGAGGCCAAGGCGTCTGACGCGGGGGCTGAGGCAGAGAAGCTGAGGAGGGCTGGGGAGGTCCTGGCTGGGAAGCTTAGCACGCTGAAGGGGCTACTGCCTAGGCAGGAGCAGGAGGTCGTGGAGGCGCAGCTACTGATCCTCGAGTCCCTGGTGTCCGAGGCGCTGGAGCTGGTCTCGCAGGGGTACTCGGCGGTCTACGCCGTGAGAAGGGTTTACGAGAAGTACAGCGAGATGCTCAAACAGGGTAGCGAGCTCTTCGCGCTTAGGGCCCAGGACCTCCGGGACCTTGCCTCAAGGCTCGTGGCCCTGCTCCAGGGCCTTGAAGGTGGGCGGGCTGCAGGGGGCTGGGAGGTGGCTGTGGGTGAGGAGGTGGACCCGATAGAGTTCCTCGAGATGACTAGCCAAGGGCTTAAAGGGCTTGTGACCAGGAGCGGGGGTGTTACGTCGCACGTGGCTATCCTGGCCCGGCTCAAGGGCCTACCGTACCTCATAGCCAGCGCTCTGAACCTGGAGGCCGTCAGCGAGGGCTCCCAGGCAGTGGTGGACGCGCTTGAAGGCTACCTGATCCTGAACCCTTCGAGCGGGGAGCTGGAGAGGTACGAGAGGCTGGCAAGGCAGTACAGCCAGCTCCTCGAGGTTTTCGCCAGCGAGGCGGGGCTCGAGGCTCTGACCCTTGACGGCCGCAGGGTTAACGTCTACTGCAACGTCGGAAACTTCGAGGAACTGCGGATACTCGACCAGTACGGCTGCGGAGGCGTGGGGCTGTTCAGGGTGGAGTTCGCGTACATGGCCCGCTCGTCCCCGCCCAGCGAGGACGAGCTCTACCAGCTGTTCTCCAGGTCGGTCCAGCTCGTGGGCGGGAAGCCGCTCACCGTGAGGGCGCCGGACATCGGGGGAGACAAGCCCGTCCCGTTCCTGGAGCTCCCGCGGGAGCAGAACCCCCAGCTCGGCTTGAGGGGTACGAGGCTGCTGTTCAAGTACAGGGATGAGCTCCTCGTGCCCCTGGTTAGGGCATTGCTCAGAGCCTCCGCCCACGGCAGGCTCAGGCTCATGCTGCCAATGGTCAGCGCGGTGGAGGAGGTTGAGGAGTTCAGAAAGATCGTCGAGGAGGAGAGGGAGAGGCTCGAGGCTTCCGGCGCGAAGACAGGGGTGCTCGAGCTGGGAGTGATGGTTGAGACCCCGTCGAGCGCGCTCCTCGCTGGGAGCCTGGTTGCGAGAGGGGGTCTGAGCTTCATAAGCTTCGGCACAAACGACCTAACTCAGTACGTGATGGCCGCGGACAGGGGCAACAGCCTCGTAGCGTACCTCTACGACGAGCTCAACCCGGCTGTACTGCGGCTGATAGCACAGGCTGTCAAGCAGGTGAAGGGCAAGGCGGAGGTGGAGGTCTGCGGGGAGATGGCTTCTAGGCCGCTGGCCGTGCCCGTGCTCCTAGGCTTGGGCGTGGAGAGCCTAAGCGTCGCCCCACAGTTCGTGGGGAAGGTGAAGTACGTTGTGAGGAGGCTCAGGCTGGAGGAGCTCGAGGAAAGCACGGCAGAGCTCCTGGAGGGGGCGGAGAGGGCCAGCGAGGTCAGGGAGTGGTCCAGGAAGATCCTCGAGAAAAGCGGGGTAACGTTCTACGAGTAGCCTACTTGTCCTGCTCGGGCAGGACCTCCAGCAGTAGCTTGGTGAGTTGCTCGATCGCTTTATCCTCGTCAGGGCCGTCGGCGACGATCTCGATCTCGTCCCCCATGTCCACCCCGAGGGAAAGAAGCTGGAGGATGTTCTTCGAGTCGGCGGACCTGCCCCCCTTCCTCACAACGATTTTCGAGGAGAAGCTCTTGGCGGTCTGGACAAACACGGCCGCCGGCCTAGCGTGAAGACCGCTCTTGTTAACTATCTTTAGCTTTACCTCGCGAACCATCAGAATACACAGGAAAAGTTCTCACCATAAATACCTTATCCACAAAAAGCACAAATAATTCTTCTCTGCACAGTTGCAGATTCCGCTAGGGGAAATGGTTATTAGTTAGGGGGGTATACAGGTTAGGGGGGTAACTTTGGGCTACTTCGACCCCGAGCCTAAAACCAGAAGAACTGACTTCTTCGACTACGAGGAGCAGCTCGAGGAGTTCAGGCGCGGGCTCAAGTATTCGAAGCTTGTCGCCGTGGCGGGCTTAAGGAGGTACGGCAAGACCTCCCTGATCCTAACCGCTCTGAACGAGATGAAGGCAGAGTACGTGTTCTTCGACTGCAGGCTCCTACCCTCGGGGATGCTGTCCATCCACGACGTCATCTCCCTACTCGAGAGGGAGCTCAGCCGCAGGAGCTGGTTCAGGTCGCTAGCGGAGACCATCGAGGGGGTAGAGGTGGGCGGCTTCGGGGTCAGGTTCAGGCGCAGGGACTTCAGCACGCTCGTCAGCGTTCTCGAGAGGCTAGAAGGGAGGGTTCTGGTCCTCGATGAGGTTCAGGAGCTACGCAGGTCGAGGTACAGGTTCGACTCGCTTTTAGCGCACCTCTACGACCACGCGGACGTTAAGGTTGTTGTCTCTGGGTCCCAGATAGGAATGATGTACCGGTTCCTCCGCGTCGAAAACCCGTCAGCCCCGCTGTTCGGGAGGCCGTTCTACACTGTGAGGCTGAGGCCTCTGGGCAGGGGGCCAGCGCGCGAGTTCCTGCTGAGGGGCTTCGAGCAGGAGGGCCTAGAGCCGCCCGCCGACATGGTGGAGGAGGCGCTGGACCTGTTCGACGGTGTTATCGGTTGGCTGACCTACTTCGGCTACTCCTACTCGAGGCTGGGGGTCAGAGACCTGCGCTCTGTGCTCGAGATGGCCGCTAGGCTAGCTTACGAGGAGCTGAGCCACGCTCTCCAGATCTACGGTGTGGCGAGGCCCAGGTACGAGGCTGTCCTGAAGATCACCGCCGAGAGGGATCCGGCTTCGTGGTCTGAGATCCTGAGGTACGTCGAGTCGCGCGTAGGGAGGGTTCCCAGGAACACGCTCAGCGGCATAATCAAGAACCTCACCGACATGGGGCTACTCGAGAAAACAGCGGAGGGCTACAGGGTCCCTGATCCGGTCCTGCGCCACGCTGTTAGAACGTTCCTTAAGGCTTAGCGACGCGTAGAAGCTCATGTCCGAGCGTTCAGGGAGTCGAGTGCCAGCGAGCTACTCCTTTAAGGGTAATTCCTTTTCAAGCCCTACGTTGGGCTTAGACCCCTAGGGGTATTTATCGTCGAGACCTGAAAGGTAGAGACGTCTCTTCGACCTACGCGACCGCCTCAATCGTGCGCAGGTAGCCTGAGCTGAGGTAAAAGACGTCACTTAGGCCCCGAGCTTTTTAGGGACCTCCGCACCTTTACGTAGAGGACCAGCTTGAGTGAGAGTATCACTGCAGCCGCGAGGCCGAGAGGCGCGAGGATGATGTAAAAATCGGGTAGACCTTCCTCGATTGTGCCGGCTGGGACCCTGTCGCCGCGCGTCGTATAGAGCTCCACGGTGGGCTTCACGAGACCCCCTGATGCTCCTGCACCGCTCGAGGAGAGGACTAGGGCTGCACCGAGACTTGCTTTGGAGAGCGTCAGCGCGCCGCTACCGGTTAGCGTGTAGTTCGCGACGATGATCCTCTCACCGGCAACGCTCGCCACCACGAGCCTCGCTCCCGGCCCGGCGGGCGCAACCTTCAGCGTGTAGTTGCCGTCGGCTGGGAGGAGAAGGGCGCCGGTCGACTGGGATGAGAGCACCGCAGACCCGTTTATGCTGTTCTGCAGCACGGCACCTGCCTCCACGATGATGACGCCCCCAGCGCCCGAGGCCTCGAGCCTGCCCACGTTGCTGAAGCCTACCATTACGCTTCGCCTCAGGATCTCTACAACGCCTTCTCTCGCCTGGCCGAGCAGAGCGCACAGGTCCTCGCCAAGGGCGGGCTCCACCAGTTGGACGCCGCTGTACAGGGAGCCGAGCCCGGGCACCCTGAAAGCCCCGCCGGAGAGCTCGATCACCAGCGTCGAGTTAGGTTTGCCGGGGTCGTAGGCCACGAGTAGCCTGGCAGCGGGAGCGTCGTAGTAACCTATAACCAGAAGCGCGTGCCCACCGACAAGCATGATGGGCGGCGTCCCGGCGTCCACCCTGCGCTTCACCTCCTCGAAGAGCGAGGCCGGAGGGGTGCTCGCGCGGCTTCCCGCGACGGCGGCCAGGTTTTTTATCGTGGCTTTGAACTGGTGCTCGACGACCAGCTGCTCCACCTGGGCTTTTGAGAGGATGTAGGCTTCCTGGGGCACCTTCAGGCTTCCCGTGAACAGGCCGGCGAGTGTGGATGCCACTCCGAGGCTGTAGTCGGGGCCGGCGAGGAGGTAGCTCATCAGGGACTTAAACAGGGTGGAGTTTACAGGGCAGGCTCTAAGCGCGGCTTCGAGGTAGGCTTTAGCGTCGCCCCCTCCCTGAGTCCAGCTTGCGAAGCGGTAAGCATCCCTCACTACGCTGAAGGCTCTCCCGCTCCTCGCCACGGGGACGTAGCCTATCACGGCCACGGCGTTGTCGCTCGCCACCTCAGTCCCGTTCACGTCGGCTATGGCCCTCAGTGTGTAGTTGCCCACGTACGCCGTGACGTTCAAGTAAGCGGTCAGCCCTCCGCCGGGCTCGAGCTCGCACTTGATGGGCTTCAACGTCTCGTTGAACACGGAGAACTTGAGGGAGCTGCAACCGACCGCACCTGCTGACCCGTTGACGAGCACCCTGACCCCGATGACCGTCGGGCTGCCGGCTGGCAGCAGCACAGCCCCTCCACCCTTGTAGGCCTCCTGGCCTACCGGGACAAAACCCAAGGGCGATGCCGCGAGCAACGGCGGCTGAAGCAGGCCCACGCTGATGCTAACGGCGGGGCGCAGCGACACCTTACTGAGCAGGCTACCAGGCCCAAGCACCACCATGTAGCCGGGCGGCTTGACGCTCCACAGGCCGGTCCCCGCGACTTCGACAGCGTCGCCGACACTGATGTCCCCTGCGCCGCCGTAGCCCTCCACCCTCACTAGCGATAGGTTGAGAGCAACTGCTTCAACGGTGTCGCCCTTCCCGGCGAGCCCGCTTGGATCCGTGAAAACCTCCTCGACGGTGAGCCGCATCGTGAAGCCGCTATCATTGAGGCTCAGCTGCGTCACCCTGCCGCGGAGCCTGAGGGGCCACGCGAACACCGCCGTGATCTCGGCATCGCCCGCAAGGTTCAGCGTGGTGTTCGCGGCTGAGGCTTCGCTCACGGTCGCGTTCCCGCTCACGCGCCACCGGTAGAAGACAAAGCCATCGGGTGCCGAGGCGTACAGCGGGTACCTGCCCTTCCGGAGTACGATGGAGCTGCCGTCCCTCAGGCTCTCGTTTCCTATAGCCACGTAGCCTACGCCTGGGGGCTCGGTCCGGAGGGAAACTCTGCCCCCCTCCCTGGGTAGAAAACTCGCGGTGATAACCCAGATTATGCCCTCCCCTGGGGCAGAGGGCGGGAAGGCGTAGACGGCTTTCACGATGTAGGTCCCGGGCCGTGTTATGTTGAGGGTCCTCGTTATCAGGGAGTGCGTGTAGCCTGCGTCCCCGCCGTCCCAGAGGACGGAGACCCTGCTCCCGTTCGCGTCGTAGGCGGCCACGAGCACCTGGGAGTTGGGCGAGCACTTCGCGAAGACCCAGCTGAGCTGGACTGCCGCAATCCCGCCTTCAACGGCCGTGGCGTTGACCTCGCGTCTCGTGAGAGGTATTATGCAGCCCTCGCGCGGCACCAGGGTGATCGTGCAGGAGCCCCCGGGGCTCAGCGAGCAGGAGCCCTCGTAGTTTATCACAGCGCCGGCCGCGTAGACCACGGTCTTGGAGTAAGCCACCGAGTTACTGCTCACGCTCACCTGCAGCGTACCCTGAGAGTCCGTGTAGCCCCTCAGCTCGCCGTTGACATAGACCTCTACCCCTACGGCCGGCTCCCCGGTGGCGAACCTGACACCAACGTGGGGGGTTGCGGGCTGGCTGGGGCTAGGGGCGGTGGATGGGGGCGCCTTCTCCAGCACGTTGACGTAGTGGTCGGCGTTCTCGACGAGCACACCCCTCCTGGGGCTGAGGGGAACCCACGATAGGTCTACGTCGTACCCGTACCCGTACACCTCCACGTAGTCCCCCACGCCCACCGCGGACGCGTAGCTGCTACCTGTCTTGACCCAGACCTCCACGGTGTCGCCCGCCGAGAAGCGGCCGCTGACGTCCTGGAGCACCTCGTCCACCTTAACCTGGAAGGCGATCCTACCCGTGGGGCCCACCGCGAAGGGCTTCGTGTTGTACGCGGTGACCCTACCCCTGAGCCTAACCGGCCACACGATCACGGCCACCAGGTCGTCGCTCCCGTACACAGTCGCGGTGGTCGACTGGGACCTCATCCCCGTTACTTTCACGCCGCCGCCCAGCCCCACCATGGCCCGCGTCACCCAAGCGAGAAATATGTAGCCGCTCGGCACGTTGGCGCTAACAGGGTACGTTCCTGCAGGAAAGCTGGCGCTGGATCCACTCGTGTAAGTGCTCCCGGCAAAGCTTATCGAGGCTCCGATGTAGGAGGGGGCGATCCAGAAGCGCACAGTGTAGGCGTCTCCAGCGGTAGAATAATTGGAGATGAAGAGAGTAACAGCCACTAGGAGCGCTAAAAGAACACGCGGACTCCTCAACATTATTCCCAATATGCCTCCCGCAACCCTTTATTTTTTGCATTTCGCCTAGCGAATGGGCAATAGATAGAACTTAATGAGCGAAGTTGGAAAGCTATATGCAATGAAGGAAGCTACTGAGATAGTTGGCGTTTATCTAAGGATTTGCAGAAACGGGACAAGGAGAGTAAGGTACACTGTGTTAGAACAGTATGACGGTAAACGTGGAGTCCCAGAGACTAAATGCATAATGAGTCTTCCCGAGGAGCGGAAGATAGCCGGATATGCTAGAGTTTCATCTTATATCCAAAGAGATGAATCGGAGAGGCAGGTTGAGATGATAAGCTGATATGCGAAGGAACGCGGGAGAGTGGCGGAGCCTGATGAACCCCAAGGTGCCTAGGTTTGAGCTAGAGTCGAGGTTTAAATAAAGGGCGGAGACAAGTACATAGGGGCTCTGAAGAAACATGGCTCGAGTTGACAAGGAGTATTTTCAAAGTGTTGTGCAAGAGCTAAGGGAGGGACTCGAAGAAATCGGGAAGATTACAGCTTTGAGTTTAGACGAGTTCATGCGCAGCAGGAGCTTAAGGTTTGCAATGAGGTACTCGGTGGTGCTTGTGGTCGAGTCCGCTGCGGATTTGGGTGTAGCAATACTTAAGCAGTGCTTCGGCGAGGGGGCCGGGAGCTACAGAGAGGTTTTCCTTAAGTTAGCTGAAAGGGGGGTGATTAGCTTTAGGACTGCAGAGGGAATGGCCTCTTTGGCTTCGCTGCGCAACATGGGTAGTGCACAGATACTGGAGTATAGACGACGCGAAAATATATACAGCAGCTAAAAGTGGAGGAGCAGATGTCGTCGAGATGTTTATAAGGGAGGTGTCGGAGTTTGTCGCTAAGGATCCTTGAAGATAGGAGAAAGTTCGAGTTCCACATGCTGGAACCCGGTGAAAGAGCTCAGCTAATCGACCTGCTGCGCGAGACGCTACGGACGAGAGGAGATGTGCTCGCGGCCACGGTTTATGGAGGCTTCGTGAAAAACCAGCTGTTCCGCGACATAGACGTTGCTGTTTTCACAGGGTACACTGTGCCGTACGCTAGAGTGGAGGAGTACGAGGACGAGCTCTCAGAAAGCCTTTCGCGCCTCGTAGGCATACCAGTGGACGTGAGAGTAGTGGATTACGCCCCACCCCAATTCCGTGTTAGAGCGCTGGGAGGCGTAGTCTTAATCGAAAGAGTCCCTGCTCTTGCGGCTAGGCTGAGGTTCAAGTCCCAGCAGGAAATCGGGGACATTAAGGCGAAGATACACAGAGCTGTTCGAGCATAAAAGGTAACCTCCTTGAAATGATTTTCCCGCACTCTCGGTGACCTGGAGCTTTCAACTAGTAGCCGAGCGTACCTTAAAACGACGAGGTGATTTGATGGCTTTTTAAAAGCGTAAGGGGGCTGCATGCACTGATGAGGCTTGCCTTAAGGAACAAGCTTACGGGTTAGGTGTCAAGCTTATAGAGTTCACCGTTGTGAGTGCTTTCGGCGGCTATGGGATGGGGAGGAGGTACAGGGTTGTTGTGACGGCGCCTATCCGCGAGGAGGGTATCAGGTTGCTCCAGAGGGAGGCTGAAGTCTTCGTCTTCAGTGAACCCCCTAGAACCGAGGAGGAACTGATCGAGGCGGTTAGGGAGGCCGACGGCCTTCTCGTCTCCTTGAACGTGGAGCCCGTCACTAGTAAAGTTATCGAGAGTGCGGGAAAGCTGAGGGTGATAGCTAGGCACGGCATAGGCTATGATAACGTTGACGTGCAAGCGGCGACCCAGCGTGGAATCTGGGTTACAATAGCCCCGGTTAGCTCTGAGACTGTGGCTGACATGGCTTTTGCTCACCTGCTGTGCCTTGCGAGGAAAGTCCACCCAGCTACGCAGTACATTAAGTCGGGGAAGTGGGTATCCAGGAACCCTTTCCTCTTCATGGGCTTCGACGTTTGGGGAAAGACCCTTGGGATCATCGGGCTTGGGAGAATCGGCCAGGCTGTGGCGAGGAGAGCTAAAGGCTTTGGAATGAGGGTGATTTACTACGACAAGGTGAGGAGAGAGAACGCTGAGAGAGAGCTGGGCGTCGAGTTCCACAACTTAGAGTACCTGCTCAGGGAGTCTGACTTCGTAACACTTCACGTGCCACTAACCCCGGAGACATACCACATGATCGGCGAGAGAGAGCTGCGGATGATGAAGCCCACAGCAATACTCGTCAACACCTCCCGCGGCGCCATCATCGACACGCAAGCCCTTGCCAAAGCCCTAAGGGAGGGCTGGATCGCCGGCGCGGGACTCGATGTTTTCGAGCGCGAACCCCTCCCGCCCGACGACCCCCTCTTGACGCTAGGCGACGATGTAAACTTAACAATGACCCCTCACATAGCTTCAAACACCGTTGAGTGCAGAGTGAGGCTTGCGGTCACAGCGGCAGAGGAGATACTCAGAGTCCTACATGGCGAGGCTCCTAGATTCCCGGTGAACCCTGAGGTCGCGGATGTTCTCAAAGCGCGTAAGATGCAGTGAAGTACCGATCCCCGGCCTGAGAGCCCTGCGGGGTTGCAGCGTAGTGCAGGTTCTGAGAGAGGTTAACGTAGCGGTTAGCGGTAGCGGAGCATGAGGCGCGTCGCGAATTTTTCTCCGTAATCACTGAGGCTCAAGGCTTTCGGAGCCGGGCCGCGTGCTACACAACTACCGGTATCTTCGCCTTCCTGAGGAGCTCCCGGAAGTCCTCTAAGTCGAGCCCCGCGAACAGCGCGGCCCTCCTGATGTCTCCCGTCTCGACGTAGTACCTCAGGGCCGCCCTAACCCTGGGCGGCTGCCTCTCGATAAAAACCCAGTCAGCGCGCTCCCTCCTAACCCTCCTAGCCTCCTCCTCGAGCTCAGCCCACTTCCTTTTCTTCTCCTCTATACTACTTTCACCCACAGACCTCACCCCTCACCAGCTCCAGTGCCTTGGCTAAATCTCTCCTTGGGAAGAAGTGCCCCGTATCAGCCTCGTAGGCTTCGAAGAGCGCGCCTACCTCTGCGCAGTCCACTTTGAGCGCGCCCTCCCTCACCGCCGCGACGAGAAGCTCGAGGGCTCTCCAGACGATGACGCTCGCGTAGGGCTCCAGGAAGTCCACGGCCATTATTGCACCCTTGTTCTCCGTCAGCACGGTGTAGCCCCTCCTTCTCCCAACCACCAAGCAGAGGGCCTCGGGCAGGTCCACGGGCACAGCTAACCTAAGCCTCCTCGACTCTTCAACGAGCCTCCTAGCCTCCTCGAGCTCGTCTGGTGTTTCCGTGTACACAGACATCCCTCCTGCGGCGAGGGAGGAGGCAACCCACTCGACGGTGTTCTCGGATTTTATCTCCCTTAGAACTGACTCGGGTACAAAAACGGTGCTGAAAACCCTGAAGATTAGATCCCTGTGCCGAAAGCGGGCCCAGTCGATTACAAAGCATGTATCAGCTATCGCGAACCTAGCCGACATTCGGTATCCTAGCCCTCACTCTGAGCTCGTTAAACTCCTCGACAGTTAAACCCGCTATCCTCGAAGCCACGTACATGTCTCCCGTCTCGACGTAGTACCTCAGGGCCGCCCTAACCCTGGGCGGCTGCCTCTCGATAAAAACCCAGTCAGCGCGCTCCCTCCTAACCCTCCTAGCCTCCTCCACGTCCTCCAGCGACACACGCGCCCTTAGTTCGAGCATCTCCATTACTTACTGCTTGGGCCTCGCTATTAAACCTTCCTGCGAGCAGGATTTCGATGAGTGAAGCTGTTCGCCGATTTGAAAGCAGTCAAACCAACACTGGTTTCGCTAACTGAAATGCACTTTCACCTGCTGCGACGCGGTCACGCCGTGCTGGGGGGAGAGCTATGGGTCTCCGGGCGTTTTTGCGAAGTCCGGCTTGTAGTAGTCCTGCGTCGCCTTCAAAACCCACACGTTCTTCGCCTTTGCCTCCTCGACGAGCTCCGGTAGCGCGAGGGAAGTGTAGATGACCAGTACCGTTTTAGGCCTCAGCTTCTCCGGGTACCTGCTCTTCAGGAGCTCGAGCTTCTTCAGGAGCCTGCGCAGCTCACCCAGCCCGCTCCTAACCGCTACCTCGCCAACGACGCACACATCGCCGGACACGCCGTAGACGTCGACCTCCAGCTCTGGGAGGACGAGGGGGGCGAGCTCTACGTCTAAGCCCAGCTCAGCCTTAAGCCTGTGCCTGATGATTGACCTCGCCTCCTCCTCTATGTCTACCGTGAGCTTCTCAAGGGTGCGCTCCACTCTCACAAGCCTCCTGTCCAAAGCCCGAATAGCCCTGTTAAAGTCTTCCCTAAGCATTTTCTGCTCCTCCCTGATAGCCTTAATCTCCTCCCTGATGCCTTTGATTTCCTTCCAGATTTTTTCCTGCTCCTCAGCCAATGCGTCCAGCCTCTTGAGGAGCTCGAGCACCCCAAGGTAGCCTGCCACAGCGTACCGGAACTCTCGATCCTCCTCCAGTAGCTTCAGGAACTCCTCTCTGAGCGAAGCCATAGCCCTGCTAGCTAGTAGTTGCTACGGCTTAAAAAATTAATAAGCCTAGCGGGGGTAGGTCCCAGTTGCCAAGCCGACGAGTAAGGGAAAAACAGCGCCAAGCTCAAAAACCTGATATTTTGTGTAGAGAGCCGCATAGGGGGCTGTAGGGGGTGGAGAGAAAGGGTGCCGGTAGCGCTTTAACGCTGAGGGCGCTCCGTTCCCGCCCTAGCGGGGTATAGGGGTCTCTGTATGTACTCAACGCCCGGCCTTTGCTGGTGTGTCTGCGGGTAAAGCTCCATCAGCGCGTACACCTCCGGCGGCACGTCCGTCCTTACGGGAAGCCCCATGCTCCTGGCCTCCTCCACGGTTATGGGGTAGTCGTGGGTGTATCCGCCCTCGGTCAGCTTCTTCGCGACCTCGAGGGCCTTCTCCCTGGGCATTTTCCCGTCGAGCAGAGAGACTATTATGCCCTGAACCTCCCTGAGCGCCTTCTCGGCTATGTCGGCGTACACCAGCATCTCGTCCGACGCCTTGTCCCCCCGCTCCCTCGCGACTCTCACGATGCTCGGCGCCGGCAGAACCCCCATCTGCGTCTGGATCTGCGGGTCGAGGGGCCCGAGGACGGCGTCCGGGTCCATGTATATCTCATCAGCCGCGAGGGCGATCAGGGTGCCGCCGCTCATCGCGTAGTGCGGGACGATGACGATCTTACGGGCAGGGTGCCTCTTCAAGGCCATCGCGATCTGCGCCGCGGCCAGGACGAGTCCACCGGGGGTGTGCAGGATCAGCGCTATCGGCATGTCGGGCGGAGTGGACCTTATAGCCCTTATAACGGCCTCGGAGTCGTCCACGTCTATGTACCTGTACACCGGTATCCCGAAGAAGCTCACCGTCTCCTGCCTGTGGATAAGCGTCACAACCCTCCAGCCGTACCTCTCCTCGATACGCCTTATGACCCTCATCCTCGCGTTAGTTAGCGCCCTCATCGCCAACTGCGGGTTGACGAAAACGTACAGCATCAAGAGCCAGAACAGCAGGGACACCACATCCGAGAAGCCGTCCAAACCAAGACACCCACGTACCCCCATCAACGTGGAAAAATAAAAACCTTCGCAGCCCAGGGGCCCTGCGGTGAGCTAAATTGAAAACGCAACACCCGCACCTGAACAGCCGCGCCTCGTCGGCGAGAACCTCTTCGCGGTTCTCAGGCAAGTCCCAGCAGGCTACCACCGGGACTCAAGCCCTAAGCGGGCAGAGAAAAGTGCCCGAAGCTCAGGGGCGGAGCCCTCCAAGTATATTTGTCTCGATGAGCTTTTCCAGCCTGTACACCTCGAAGCTGTACTTCTCCCCCGCCACCTCTACCGTAGAGTAAGCCTCCACTACGAGCCTCGTCCGCTCCCCGTTCCTGATATGCGTCACCCACCACCTGCTGAGGAAGCTTGGGTTCAGGCTCGTTGTGAAGAGTAGCACGGTGTCCTTCCCTGGGCTCAGCACGACGATTCTTCGCGTCGAGCCCTCTCCCACCTCCACGCCATTCACGTACACCTTGTACTCGATCACAGGCAGAGGGATGGGGAGCGGCTGAGGGTTAAACAGCACAAGCTTGTGGTTCACCTCGACCCCTTCGGGTCCCACGCTACCCCATCTGGTCTCGAGCTCCTTCAGAAACAGCACCAGCGGCCCCAGCGATACCTCCTGGGGCTCCGTCACGTTCAGCCCCGAGAGGAGGTCCGTCTTGAAGGTGAACTCCTTGTCAAACGGGTAGGAGGCCTCCGCTAGCTTCAAGTCTATGACAGCCACTCCACTTACCCTGATCTCCGTCCTCTCCCCCCGCGACACGTGAGATACAAACCACTCCGGAATCTTCTCGTTGTCCAGGAAGCCCCTCAGAGTTATCGTAGTGTTCCCTCTGCCAGCCAAAGCGTAACCTCCACACTCACCTGACCCCACCCTTAAGCCGTTCATGTACAAGTCGAATGTCACCCTCTTGACCTCTATCTGGAAAGGGTTTGGGTTGTAGACCACAACCCTAGCCAGCACCTCGGTCACGCTGTCGTTCACCCCACCCCACGAAAGCTCAACACCCACCACCTCAGGCTTCACAGCCTCACCGGGAGCCCTGAAGCCGTACCAGTAGAGGTAGCCCAGCGCAAAAGCTACAACAGCCCCCACCAAAGCGGCGAGCAGCACCCCCCTTCTCTTCCCACCCACCTGCAAGCACACCTTTTAGAGGAAAAAGCGCGGCCAACGCGCTTAAAGCTTACGACGCGTACTGATAGTCTTTTAACCCTTCTCCCTTTTCTTCCCGTTTTCGACCCATTAATTCCCTCGCTTCGAGCGGACTAGAGAGGGGGTTGCTGGTGGGTGGCCGAGCAACACCTACACGCCTCCTCGGCTCCCATCAGCCACAGCCTCTGTGAACGCTTATAACCCTCCTCGCGCGCTTAGCCATGATAGTCGAGGTAAGCGGAGGTCTGGGAGAGCGTCGCCAGGCGGCTCGAGCTGACGGGACTCGTTAAGGTGTTGTGGCGCCTGAGGCAGCCCTGCCGCACAGCCCCTAGTGGGCGCAGGTTGGCGGGGCGGACCGAAGGCGCGGAGCCCATGAGTACCCCGAAGAGGGGGCCCCGGATCAGTGAAGGAATCGATGTGCCAGGCGCGGCCAGGTACCCGAACGCACACCCGGCTGGAACTACTCATGAGGCATACGACGAAGAGAGCTCGCGGAGAGCTTTAGAGGCCGCTAGGAAAATACTAGAGTACGCGGAGAAGGTGATACGCTGTGGGGGTTGAGAGAGAGCTGGAAGAGGTCATGGAAAGGCTCCGGAGGGAGTTCGGCGCCAAAGCCGTCTTACTGTTTGGGTCAAGAGCGAGGGCGACTGGAAGCCCTGGAGCGACTTTGACCTGCTAATCATATCAGACTTCAAGGAAAAGTACCTGGACAGGGTCGGCAGGGTACTTGAAGCGCTGGGAGATATACCGATAGAGGTTGAGCCGCACCCCTACACGCTGGAGGAGGCACTCGCCATGCTCAAGAAGTGCAACCCGCTGATCGTGGACGCGCTAGAGGAGGGGAAGGTGCTGTACGCGACAGAGGAGTACGGAAGACTCCTGGATGCCTACGAGGAGCTGAAGAAAAGGGGGTTAAGGCGAACAGAGACAACGATAGTAATACCCAGCGACGCAACTTAGCCGTAAAAACGCTCAGGCAAAGAGCTTCCAGACTTCCCGTAAGCGAAGTCAGGGCGACACACTTTAAACAACTCACCGCTACAGAGACACACCTTGGCGCCTCGGCTCCCAGCAATTCTTCCAAAGCGCTTACGACGCCTTGCAGGGCCAGGATGTTACCTTATGCCGTTTTCGAGCTCGTGCATTCCAAGAAGGATCTTATTAATGTGCTCTCCTCTTAAATTACCACATCACTGTTCTGCCGGGAACTTTAGCTCAGCCAGTAAAATCGTATCCGTAACGACTTCTCCTTTTCGTTTAAGCTCTTCATCCGCTGTGACCAATTTGGCTTTTAACCTCTTCGAAAGCCAGAGATACGTTGCATCGTATGTTGTTAATCCCGTGGTGGTGGCTAACCCGAGGATCTCAGCGGCCTCCTGCCAGGATACTTGGACTAGGTTTATTCCAAGGAAGCCAACAGCTTTGAGGGCTTCGGCTCCATCCTGTGGTTCTAGGACTTTGCTCTTAACAGCTTTAGATATCGCCGAGGCAAGCTCATAAACTATAAGCTCGGGTGCATACGCTTCTAACCGGCCAAGGACGATACCATTCTTTAATGCTTTGGCCTCTTTCTCCCAAGGCTCACCGGGTATAATCCATTTTACAGCAACACTTGCATCTACCACTAACCTTACCTTCGTTCTCTCTCCTCCCTCAGCCACCTCACAACAACCTCTGTCGGCACCCTCACAGCTCTAGCTTGGATCTCATCAAGCTTTTTTGATGCCTCCTTTGCAAGCTCCTCCCTTATTCTTGCCTTTATCACCTCCCTAAGGTACTCACTCCAGTTAACATTCACTTGCCGCATCAACTCCCTCAGCTCTTCCGGAACCTTCACAGATACGTTCACAAGCCTACCCAAATAGCTCACCATTCCAGACTACCATCCGGTATATATTAATGTTGCCTTGTATAAGATACCCCTATAGTAGACTTAAGGAGGAATCCCTACGTCCTTTAACCACCCTACCGTTTTTATTCCCCTTTACAGAATTGTAGACTGGAAAACCCGAAGCGGCTAAAAGCCAGCTACGAGAAAAGGTCTGAGTAGCTTAAGAACACCAAGAAGCATGCAGAGACCTTAAAAGACCTTTAACGGGAAAACCGCTGTCCTCAGTTAAGGCTTCCAAGCTTTTACTGAAGCATGAGAGCAGCCCCCTTAGCCAAGATCTCCCCAGCTTCGCGCATGTACTTTTCACAGAGTTTCAGGTAAAGTCCAGCTTTTTGCGATCCTCCGCGTTGAGAACCCCTAGTACAGCTTCACTGGCAAGCTCCTCTAGGGATCTGCCCTTGGACCATCGCCCCCAAAGACCCTTCAAAGTCTTATCAGAGAGATCGTGTCTCGGCAGCACCCCGATGACTGCCTGACCGGGGGGCGTGGCAGGGCTAGCCGAAGGCGCTGAGCCTATGACAAACCGAGAAGGGGCATCGTATTAGTGGAGGAGCAGATACGCCGGGGCGCAGACTGGTTCGAACCAACGCCGCTGCAGAGAGCCTGCCAGCTTACTCGACTAACCGCGGCAACAGGACTAACTTAGGGAAGAAGCTGGCGAGAAGCTAGGCCGGCGGCTAGTACTCCCTACCCACTATGAGGTACACGTTCAGCTCCGCAGCCCTTCTCCTGAGGTGCTCAACGACGTCGGCCGGCGCTGTCTCCACAGCTAAGACCTTCACGTAGGCCTTCCTCCCCGTGAACCTCTCCGCGGCCTCCACGTTCGACAGCAGCTTCGCTAGCTCCCGCTCCGCCTCCTCTATGGTTCTGAGAGACGTCGTGGCCTCGCCCACCACTAGGGGTTCTGGGCAGAAGACATCCACCTCCCTGAACCCGTCCACAGGCAGAGTGACGTTCACCCTAACACCGCATATGAAGCCTCTCTCGGAGAGCAAAGCCTTCACCACGTTGGCCGTGTAGTACTCAAAGGCGCCGCCAAGCGAGTCCCTGATCTCCGCTAAGGCCGTCATAAGCCACCTGAACTTCCTGTCGGCCTCCTCCCATCTCCTAGCATTCTCCTCCCACCGCTTAGCGTTCTCCTCCCATCTCCTCATGTTTTCCTCCCACAGTCTCGCGTTTTCCTCCCATCTCTTGTTGAGCTCCTCCCACCTCTTCTCATTCTCCTCCCACCGCTTAGCATTCTCCTCCCATCTTCTAGCGTTCTCCTCCCACCTCTTCGCGCTCTCCCGCACGAAGGCATTAAAGTCCTCCCTGAGCTTCCTGAGCTCCTCGAGGATCTCGCCGAGGCCCAGCAGGCCAGCCACCGCTAGCCTGAACTCCTCATCCTCTCGCAGCAGCCTTAGCAGCTCAAGCTTCAGGTCAGAGCCCATACCCTTAACCCTTACCTCACGTTACCAATAAGAAGGGTTCTATAAAAACCTGCTATAATGCTTCAGCCGCAACCGCGCCCAGCTACCTCGCCTCTCACCCCCTCGGCCCCTCAATACCATGGAAAGCTACCCGGGCGCGCGACAATGCCCCGCAGCAGGCTTACACCCCGGCCTCCTCAGCCCAAGCTCCACACCAAAGCCTTCGGCATGAGGAACACCAGCTACCATGGCCAGCGCCCTCGAGAGGCTCCGCTCGGCTAGCTTCGTCGGGGAGACGGTGGTCGGCAACACACGCTACGTCTACCTGACGGAGAGGGCCTGCGACCGCAGTGCTACTCGCCAAGCGCCAGCACCCACAGCGCCTTCTCGGTAACGGAAACGGTGACGCCTGCGTGGTGGGGGCTCCTCCTCAGGAAGCCGTAGTCCAGCAACTTCAGGTAGTACCCAGCTTTGTTTCCACTTTCAGCCTTTAAAGCGAAAAGGAGATAAGCCCCCTTAACCAGGTGGAGTAGTGAGTGTCACCAGTTCCCACCCCGGTCAGAGGGCCGTGGGTGGGTGCCCCGCGCGGCGCGAAGAGGGGATGTGCCCGCGGCGACGCGGGCTGAAGGCCGCTAGGACGCGGCCCGCCCCGAAAAGGGGCGACCCATGACACCCCTAAAGGGGGGTCCTCAGAAAAGTGAAGCGGGCAGATGTGCCAGGCGCGGCCAGTGAAGAGCTCTATCCATGCATAGGAGTCAACCACGATCTTCACCGCGATCCTCCTCGGTGAACGGTTTCACCCTTCCCCTGTCGATGCCGAAGACCTCCTCCAAAACCCCCTTCCTCTTCCTCACCACGAGCTCCCGTATGACCATGTCGAGGGATTTTACACCCATCTTTTGGCGTTCACGCTCCAGCATTCTGAGCGTTGACCTGGAGATCCTGATGGTTGTACTATCTCTGTTACGCATACAGATCACTTCGAATATAGTATACAAGTCTACATTATAAACATTATAAACAATATAAACAATAAACATAATCATCTTGAAGCTTACAGGTAACAGATCCAATCCACAGGCCGCGCCTTACTCACAGCTCTCTTCACCCTTCTGAGGAGCCCATCTCAGGAGGTCGCCGGGCAACGCTATCCAGATTCCAATGGCGCAGGAGTCAACGGTGAGACTCCATCCGGGCGAAGATTATGAGGACCTGAAGGGTACTGGTGGGGCTGGAAGAGAGGAACTTATATGAGCTACTTTATCCTTTCCATGAATCTCTCGGTGTCCTCGACAACCCCTCGGCGTGCTTCCGGATCGCCCAGCCCTCGCAGAAACTCACATGCATGGGACTAACCGACATCCAAAGCCTACCGAGCTCCTCATCACCAGTCTCCTCTACAAGCCCCTCACGTACTCCCGGAGCTAACCGTGACCTAAAAGCCTTACACCCTTCCGCTCGTAGGCTAAGCTCTTCAGCGCGAGGGCTACGGCGCTTCGAGCCTTTCACCAGCTTGCCTGAATTCGCCCTTGGCGAGCTTATCCCTAGCCTGCTTCATTAATACCGCCGCGGCTTCCCAGTAGAACTCAGCCAGGTTGCCCGGGTTGACCTACTCGGCTACTAGGCCCCTCGCGTAGCCCTCCGCTGACCGCCCCGCGCCTCAGCCATGCTTTTAAGCTTCCCATAATTTCTCCCAGGAGTACTTACGACGGTCACTCACCCTCCTCGTGTTATTAGTCAGCATTCACATTGAGAGATCCAGGAGTTTTCCGACAAAGTTAGCTGCATGAAGCAATGTCTCTTAAGCGGACTTCATCCTTCTCCTGGCGACTCCATGTGCTTATTTACCCCGGATATAGTCTCAACCCTTCTACCTCAGCCAGCCTGGCCAGCCTTTTATCGTAAGTCAAGAAGGCGTCGAACCCTCTAGCCGATGCGTGCTGAACAGCGTCGGCTATGTAGATCCCGTGCTTGAACACGTAGCCTATAGCACTGGCGAGCGCGTCGTATTTCAGCGACACCAGCCTCAGCTGGTTAAGCCTTGCGAGAAGCCTCGTCTCGCCGATGAACCTCGCGAAGACCTCTCTAGCATCCCCTATGACACCCCTCTTCTCATACTTGTCTAAAACGACGGCAACTTCACCTATGTTCCACACCGAGAAGCCGATCATGAGGTTCCCGGCATGAGCCTCTCTGTAGAGCGCGTCGACCCGCGAACTTCCCTCCTCGGTCACGTACCTCTCGACGGCGGCGCTAGTGTACAGGTAGGCTCTCTGAGCGCCCATCCCGGACCTCGCGCGCCACCTCCTCAGCCCTAAGCCCCGAGGGTCTGTTTGCTACAACCTCCGAGTCCGTATAAAACCTGCTCTCAAGGCCCAGTCTCCCGCAGAGCTCATCGAGGAAGCTCAACTCGTCGTACATCCGCAAGAGCTCCTCTACAACACCACTGAAACTCCTACCCTCCATCGCAAGCCTACTCTTAGCCCTCCTGACGACATCCTCCCTGAGTGAGAGGGTGACCTTGATCTTCCTAGCCAGGGCAATACACCGTCAGTAGATACGTAGGTTTAGATATTTATAGGGTTTCAAGCGTCAGAACGAAGCTGGCAGGCACCCGGTGAGAGAACAGCGAAAGCTACTTACGCCTCGATCGAAGCGCCACACCTCCTGCCCAAGAGAGTCGCCCTGAGCAGGCTATTGTAGCGCCTAAAGCAGCTAAGGCCAGTGAAAAGAGCCTTCGCCGCACCGGAGGTAGCGCCCTACCTGACAGTGCTCATTAAGCTATTTCCACGAGCCTCGCCCTCCGCCGGTACAGCTCGAGCATCTCCTCGGTTACCACGTGCACCTCAAAGGGGTCTCCGATGCCCTTCTCCCAGAGCCTCGCGAGCACCTCACCCGGCGACCTCCTCGTGACCACCAGCACGTCGATGTCGCTCGACAGAAGGTGCCTGCCCTCGGCCACGCTCCCGAAGAGGTAAACCCTGGCGTCCCGGTCCATCTCCCTGACTACCTCAGCGATAACCCTGAGGCGCTCCTCGAGGTTCCTGAAGACCTCCGCGCGTCGCTTAGCCTCTTCAACAAGAAGCCTCTCCGACAACCCTCTCAACCTCCTCAACAACCCTCCTGAGCAGCTCAACCTCCTCCCTAGTGTACTCCCTGCCCACGTACCTGGACGATATGTAGGCGTCCTCGAGGGCGCCTAACTCGACGGCGAATCCTTGGAGGAGCTCCCTAACCTCATCCCTACCGCTCACCTCGGCTACGAGCTCCAGCAGCCTCCTGACGCTACAAGTCCTAGGGGGGTCGACCCCCAGCTTCAGGAGGCAGGCCTTCAGGAACAGCTGGAGGGACTGCTCGAGGCTGAAAGCCGCTAGGTCGTAGAAACCCCTCTCGATCTGCATGAGAGCCGTCTCAAAGAACCTCCTGGACCTCTCTACAAGGTACCGGTGCTCCTCGAACCTAGCCAAAGCAGTCCACCCCCACTACACGCGGATCAGAGCCATGAGCTAACAGCCCGCTTGAACAGAGGCGAACGCCCAAAAATACCTTTCCTGCGTGAATTCCCCCGGATCCCCCGCCCGAGCAGCTTCTCCAGGATCTCTTGAATGCCTCATAAGGTTCGTTAGTGTTCATAATTTCACTCATGGGTTTCGAAATAGATAACTCGTCCGCATCATTGGTGAGGCTTCTGCAAGGTCATTGTCTTAAATTTCTTCAACAGCAAGAATCATCATTAATTGTAACGAATCGAGCGCGAAAGGCATTACTTTATACATTCAACTCCTTCAAGATCCTTGAACTCTTTATCACCTGTTAGAAATAACGCTCCATGCTTTCTGGCTAGAGCATAGCCTAAAGCATCTATGATAGATAGGTTTCTCCCCTCCTGCCTGAGTTTTATGCGTAATGCGGCAGCTTCAACATAGTCTTCATTTGTAGGTGTAACTATATCTACAGTAGCTCTAACTATGCTCAATACCACCAGCGCTCTATCCACTCCGTAATCTCGCACCAATGCATAGGCTAGTTCAAGTAAATTAAACTCACTTGTGATGAGCTCTTCCTCAGCATACTTCTCGTATGCTGGATTACCGCGAAGTATTTCTATAAGTGCGTAGGTATCAGCGTAGTAGCGAGGCAACGCCCTCAGCCATGGATACTCCTAAGCTCGTCTTTAAGTTTCTGCGCATCTATCTTCCAATCCCTCAGCAGTCCGTACATACATTCGATGCGTATACGCACACGTACACCGTTAGGGATGTTAAGCTTCTCCAAGGGCTTTAAGACACCCCCTTCGTATATAGCTTCAATGACCTTAGCCATCCATGATGTCAAGGTATAGAATACCTTATAAATCTTAGGTACATTAGGCTGTACGGCTACTCTCGAGCGGAGTTGCAAGTCACGCAGATAGGGAAAGAGCCTCAAGGCTTTTAGAAGAGGTTAAGAAGCCCCTCAGAGTAGTGGAGAGTCCCGTCTCATCAAACTTAAGCGAATTCATCGGTAATGTGAGAAATAGGTATACGCTGCGCCTCGGCGTGGTGGAGATAGTTGAAGCAGCAACATCGATAGGGCTACACATACTCCGTGAGCGGCTCAGTGAGGAAGCTGAAGGAACGTACAGGTATTTGGGAAGCTCGCAGAGCGTGGTGTACTGTCAAGGGATGCGGGCGGGGGATGATTAAGCTGGTCAGGCTGAGGAACTTGATCGTGCATAGGTACTGGGAGGTCGATGACGCAAGGGTATACAGGGAGGTTAAAGAGGAGGGTATTAGGCTGGTGAGGGGGTTCGTCGAGGAGGTTGAGCGGTATGCCTCTGGAGCTTGAGGAGAGGGAGCGTTTCAGGTTCTTCAGGCTGAAGCCTCGGGAGAGGGAGGAGCTTCTCGGGAAGCTTAGGAGGGGGCTTGAAAAGCACGAAGAGGTTCGGCTAGCTATCCTATATGGATCCTTCCTGAAGGGCTACCCCTTCAGAGACGTAGACGTGGCCGTGTACGTGGCGGCGGAGGGAGACCTCCTAGACTACAAGCTGAGGCTCGAGGGGGAGTTAGAGGAGAAACTGGGTTACCCAATCGACGTAGCAGTACTCACGAGGCCCCACCGTGGTTCGCGGAGAAGGTTCTGAAGGAGGGGCAACCGCTACTGCTAGAGAAGCTCCTACTGAAGGCCGTGAACGAGGAGCACCATCTGTTCGGCAGGAAAGCCCCTCAGGAGAGCTGATCCGGGCCAAGCTCTACCCCGCGCCTAGGTGGCCGTTTCTCGGTGCTGCCCCTCGACTCGCTCGCTGATGGCTGACACCAGCTTCTCAACCTCTCTCAACGAGTCCTCGACGTCCTCCTTCGTGGCCAGACCCTCGTAGAAGTTCCTGTGCATGGAGTCCGCCTTCAGGAAGGCCGTCCTAACCCACTCCCCCAGCTCCCTGGCAACCTCGTCCTTGTACAGCCAGAGATCCCTGTGGGACTCAATCCTCCGCCCCCCTCTCGCGAGCGCGTGCGCCTTAATAGCCAGAGCACAGGCACCCCAGACCTTCTCGCCGGCCTGCCTCAAGTCACCCTTCTCGAGCTCCCTCCAAGCCTGCCTAACCAGGCTACGCGCGGCTTCCAAGTACTCGACAGCCCCCTCCCCTGGATCCATCTCTCTGACCAAGAGATCCAAAATATACTCCTCAGGGCTCGCGCCACGCTTCTCGGCCTCCACCCTAATCCTCCTTGCAATGCTCTCGGCAAGCACCATAGACACGGGGCTCACCCGCCTACCAGCACTCTCTAACCTTTAAACCTAAACACCTCGATTTAAGCCTTAAAAATGAGCCCCTGTAGCCTATGCAAACACTGAGAGAAGGCGACTAAATCGTCCTCTTCGCCAAGAAGGGCGACACGGAAGTGCCCGGGGTCGACGCTCTGGAGGGCCTCAGGCTGGAGGTAGACCCTGCGACGAGGCAGCTAAAGAAGGTTAAAGCGCTACCAGCACTATGAGCATCTGCGCCCTTCCTCGCGGATTGTTTAAGCGTTTCTCTGGGCGTCTTCCTTCGCACCTAGGCAACAGTAGGAGTCATTAGGGAGGTCGGACCTTACCTAAGGCACTGCTCTGCATGCTAGCTGACGCCCTACTTTTCAAGTCGAAGCGCATTTCCGCGCACCGCCGCCAGCTCTTCAGCGTTCAGTATCGCAAACACCTCCCTATGACCTGCGCTCCAAGTCTTCTACAAGTCCCTCAGAGCCTCAGCGATAACCCTCTCAGGTGGCCGAACCGCATAGACGCCGCTTTCAGAAACTCGATCACCAGCCTCGGGTAGATGGCTCCTCTTCTAGCGAACCACTTAGTAATAGCCCCTGCACCAGGAACAAGGCTCACCCCCGCCTACAGTCCCTGAATTCCCTGATGATCTCGGCTAGAGTCTTCCCAGGCTTCGCTTTGCGGGAGACCTCATCCATGACCTTCAGAGCACAGTTAACCTCTTTCCCCCCTCCCTCAACCATCAATGCTCCTAACCACCTCGAGCTCCACTAGACCCCTCACATCTGGCGGTAGATTCACCACCCCATCGACATGAATCACGGGCCTAACAGCTCTAGTCTCGCTGTCGCCCCACCACACCCTGCACCTGACACCACTCCCCTCGAGCATCCTCACAACTTTATGTACTACCGCCTTCTTCAAAACCTTGAGAAGCTCGGCTCCAAGCCCCGTCAAATGGTAGTACTTGACACCGTTGTACTCCACGAGGTTTACAAACCCGTACTCCACCAGCCGCCTCAAGGTGTGGTGAAGCGTCGCAGGGTTGTAACCCCTCTCCACCAAGTCATCGGCAATCCTAGCCACGACCAGGTCATCCAGCAGCTTCGCAAGCCTGACAATGTTGATATAATCGCAAAAGAGGTTTTTCTCTTGCTTGACATACTGCTGAAGCCTAATACCTATATGGTAAGCAGCATCAGCATCTCCACCAGTAGTGTGAAGAACCACGTAAAGATCCCTATCAAGTTGCTCTCCGTACCTCTAATTCATGAAGAACCCTAGGTCGTCTACGACATCACGCGTGATGGGTGCGTCTTCATGGAATATTATACTGTAGTAATGTAGCCCCAAGCTTCTTCCTCAGCCATCACAAAAGGCTCAAGACTTGGCAAACTTCTTCACTCTTTCATGCATATTAGAGATTAGGGTTGTCAGATCTGGTTTGTAATAGTCCCCTGTGGCTTTCAGCAACCATACGCCCCTTTTCCTGGCCTCATCCACGAGCTCCGGAAGCGCGAGCGACACGTAAATAACCATTATCGTCTTCGGCCTCAGCTTATCCGGGTATCTGCTTCTCAACACCTCTGCCTTTTCCAGCAGCTTGTCCAGCACGCTCACACCACCCCTCACAGTGGCTTCGCCTATAACGCACAAGTCATCAGCTACACCGAAGATGTCGATCTCAAGATCCGGAAGAACCAGGGACCCAAGCTCGATATCCAAGCCGAGCTCTTCCCTAAGCCTGTACCTTATAATGGATCTCGCCTCATCTTCCACATCAACAGTGAGCTTCTCCAGCGTCCGCTCCACCCTCATAAGCCTCCTATCCATGACCTCGAACCTCTTGTCAATAGCCTGAAGGGCCCTGTTGAAGTCCTCCCTAAGCCTCGCCATCTCCTCATCATGTCTCTTAAATCCCTCGATCATGTCCTCCCTGAGCCTGTTAATGTCCTCTCTTAGCTTTACAAGCTCCTCCTCATGACGATCAAGCCTCTTCAGCACCTCATCAAGGCCTATCAAACCGGCTACCGCGTACCTAAACTCCTCATCCTCCCTTAACAGCTTAAGAACCCTCGACTTAAGCTCCACCAGCTCCATCTATAATCTCCAGCTGTGAGGGGAATAAAAACGTATCTAAGCTGAAGCAGCCTGAGAGCCAGCCTTGGAGGATGACGACCGTTGCCGTTATACGCATAGGCCCTGGAATTTTCACGACGCTTCTCGGATTGTACAGTTTACTAGACTTTTGTGTATACTTCTATTCCCAGCTCTTTAGAAGCTTCTATCGCTCTTTCCTCCGCATACGGGGTGACGATCACGAGCCTTTCAGGCTTCTCCCCCGTCCTCTTCGCGTAGAACTCAGCCTTCCTCTTGAAACAGTACACATCCGACACCCTTACATGAGACGAC
Source organism: Infirmifilum sp. NZ (assembly GCF_022693705.1). Classification (NCBI taxonomy): domain Archaea; kingdom Thermoproteati; phylum Thermoproteota; class Thermoprotei; order Thermofilales; family Thermofilaceae; genus Infirmifilum; species Infirmifilum sp. NZ. Next base: position 1,583,404 of record NZ_CP094288.1, on the reverse strand, counting down.
ACCTCGATTAGTATAATCTTTCCATCCTTCACCGCAATATCCACTTCAACCTCACTCGGGTACCCAAAAACTTCACCCGCCTCATCGTACGCACTCCACCTCTCAACCCTCAAGCCCAACTCCTTTTCAAGAACCCCCCTCAAACCCTCCCTAAACGCATCCTCAGCCATTATCCCCCATCTTGCACCTAAAGCGGAGAGATGACGGTTAACAAGCTCAAAGCCCCTGTTCATATCCTCTCTAAGCCTGGCGATTTCCCTGTCGTACCTCTCAAAGCCCTTATTCATATCCTCCCTGAGCTTAGCGAGTTCCCTATCATATCTTTCAAAACCTCTCTTCATATCTTCTCTAAGCTCAGCTATCTCTTTATCATGCCTCTCAAAGCCCCTAATCATATCTTCCCTAAGCTTCACGAGCTCCTCCTCAACCTTAAGCATCCTCTCCTCCAGCTTAACCATCCTCTCCTCATGGCGATCAAGCCTCCTCAGCACCTCATCCAAGCCTATCAAACCCGCAACCGCGTACCTAAACTCCTCATCCTCCCTCAACAGCTTCAGCATCCTGGACTTCAGCTCCACTAGCTCCATCGCTCAACTCTACATAGGTATAAAAGGAAATAATAAACTTTCGTACGCACGACCGTCATGACTTCCTATCACAAAAGCCCTCGATCTTGATGATGACTACTAAAACCCATACGAATTCCCTAATTGCGAAGCCAACGAGTATATAAAGGGGTCGAGGGATCGGATGCGCGGTGCTCACGGTTAGTCACAGTAAGAGCAGCGGTGAAGCTCATTGGGTCAGAGAATAGCTACATAGCGAGCAATGCTCTCGTCGAGACAGGGGCCAGGATGGCCTCAGTGGACAGGAGCCTGGCGGAACGCATCGGGGTTGAGTACACGGGGGCTAAGCCTTATACCGGTATCCGGCCACGGAGTCGAAGCAGCGGAGGCTCTGATCCCCTGAGCTCGTCTTAGAAGGTGAGGCCTTGAAGTCCGAGGCTGTAGCGGTTGCCGAAACACCTAGAGAAGTAAGGGAGGATCTCCGAAGAGACAAATCGGATGAGCACCTGATCCCAGGCCTTCAAACCCTGGAGAGAGCGGGGATAGGGCCGAAACCGGCAACGGGAAGATTGGAGAGAAGAGCAGGGCTGAGGCGAGCTTCAAGCACTCTCCTTCCCGTAGGTAAGTGGGGGTAGAAATATCTGTTTGTATCGAAAACCTTAAGCCCGCTAAGTCTAGATACAATACCGCAGATAAACTTAGAAGGTTCTGGGGGTGTCGCTGCTCCCTCATCCCATAGATCTCATTAACCCATGGGCTATCCTCAGCAGGCTCAGAGCACAGGGCTCCGTCACCGGGAAGCATTCCCACCTTAAAGGGGATCCAGAAGTATTTAGGCCTTTTACCTATTCACCCCCTAAGTGAAGTTAGGGGTTTCCTGGCGGTCTCTTCTGCGAGGCTTCTCTTAATATTTTAATCATTCTCTCAATGTATGGTAGCCTCTCTTTAACGGCTTCCTTATCAAGTTTACCCTCATGGAATCCCCATACGTGTAGGTAGTTGGCTCTATCCCAACCGATGTAGATTTCCTCGTCGATCCTCCTGGCGGCTTCGCGGGCAACAACCTCAAGGTCGGTCACAGTCCATCTACCCCTCTCTCTAACTCTTCCAAGTATTTCGGTTAAGCCCAGGTTATAGGCTAACGCCTTCACGACCTCCTCAGCTGCCTTATACAGTTTCTCGCTTGCCTGGGCAGAGTCCTTGTCCACAAGCTCGGAGCCCTCCCTGAAATATTTTTCAGCGAGTTCGAAGTGAACCCTAGCCTCATCGTTGGGATCCAGCTTAAGCTCGTGGAGAAGCTTCTCCACAACATACGATTCCAGGTCAGCACCTAAGCTCCTAACCTTGTCAGCAATAACCTTAGGTATTGCAACAGCCTCACTTAACGACATAGCCTTCCAGCATACGATGATCGCCGCAGCTTAAATTTACTGCTTCACCCAGCTAAGGTTAGGATGCCGCGATCTTGGTACAGATAAACGTGAAGAACATTAACTTAGCAACAGGCTAGCACGCATAGCCAAGAGCTCGCTTTCACAGCCGATGGCTATGAGAACAGGTCTTCTAGCATTTTCCACCTCAACTTCGCCAAGCGCAAGCCCCTCCTCACCACCCTCCCACCTCCCAACCCCACCTCCGCTTCACATTCAACCCGAAGCCCCAGCTCTGAGGCTAAGGATTCGGGAATTTAGTGGAAGTAGCACTGGTATCCGCGACAGCCTTTAACTCCGCACATATGTGCTACACCTCCAGCAACTAGATCACATCCAGCTAAGAGTTCAGACCTTCGTGTATACTTCAATTCCTAGCTTTTTAGATGCCTCTATCGCCTTTTCTTCTATATACGGAGTTACTACCATGAGTTTTTCAGGCTTATTTCCAGTTTTCTCTACATAAAGCTCTGCTTTTCTCTTGAACTCATATATATCTGACGCTCTTACGTGAGATGCTACTTCTATTAATATAATCTTTCCATCTTTAATCGTAACATCTAATTCAACTTCACTTGGATACCCAAATACTCTACCCTTCTCATCGTACGCACTCCACCTCTCAACTTTAAATCCAAATTCTTTTTCAAGAACCCCTCTCAAGCCTTCTCTAAATGCTTCTTCAGCCAATATTCCCCATCTTGCACCTAAAGCAGATATGTGACGATTAACAATCTCAAATCCTTTGTTCATATCCTCTCTTAGCTTGTTCATTTCCTGTCTAAGCTCGGCTATCTCTTTATCATGCCTCTCAAAGCCCCTAATCATATCCTCCCTAAGCTTCACGAGCTCCTCCTCAACCTTAAGCATCCTCTCCTCCAGCTTAACCATCCTCTCCTCATGGCGATCAAGCCTCCTCAGCACCTCATCCAAGCCTATCAAACCGGCTACCGCGTACCTAAACTCCTCATCCTCCCTCAACAGCCTAAGAACCCTCGACTTAAGCTCCACCAGCTCCATCGCTCAACTCCGATTATGGTTATGAGGGAATATAAACGTTCTGTACGCGTGTTGTTACGACCTCCTGCTACATATTTGGTGCAAGGGTTCTTGAAATGGCCAGGAACTACAAGATGCTCGAGTTTGACGCTAGTACGTCTCCCTCGCGGGTTTCGACATCAACAGCTTGCCTGCACGCTTGCTGGTTAAGGCTTTCAGCACGCACTCCGAGGTCGCTCTTGTAAGATTTCTCCTATTCAGGCTTAAGGCGAATCTAAGGCATTCTCGCACCTAAGCTCTTAGGCAAGTCTTACGGTTTTCTCAGATAACCATCTCTCAACCGTGAAGAACTCGTTCAACGTGAAGGTCCGCTCCTTGTATGCGGCGTGGGATGTGGCCGAACCCGGCAACGGGAAGGTTGGAGAGAGTCGAGAGCTACATAACCTGAAAACCCTCGGTAAATCCCACTGCGCCCAAGCTCCTGTCTAGGCTCTCACGCCGCCAGGCCTCCCTTCTTCAAAGAACTTCCCAATGATCCCGAAGCAGCCCCAGGCTCAAGCCAGGCCCCGGTCATACTCCTGTAAACCCTTCTAAAATCCCTCATGCGCTCCCTTATAGCAGGTAACCTCCCTCCGGTGATATCTCCTCTATCTCTCCTGTTCTTGGATTAACTTTAAAGCCCAGAGCCTCAAGCGCGTAAACCCCCAGCAAGGGTGTCGGTGTATTCAGCTCGGCTACGAAGGTAGGCCCCCTTCTGCCCTTAACCTCGACTTCGGCTAGATACAGCTTGGTCCTAATTCTTCTCCCATCAGCTAGGGTTACTTCAGCTGTATAAGGCGTTTCGTAGAGGCCGAGCTCCTCAATAACATCGGATCCAAGGACTATGTAGGTAGAGCCAGCATCAACAAGCATCCTAACGCTCCTCGACGACCTATACCCATGGACAATAACGTCAATATAAACAAAACCCATATTAACCACTCCACAGTTGAAGCCTACCTCTGCATGCGGAGAAAAGCAGTTTTATAAACTTTCCACAACTCAGTAACTGCCAGTACGACGACTAGCCTGCACTTTTAAGCCGAGCGCAGAAAGCTAGTTCTGCGAGAAGCAGGTTATGAAGCTCGAACCAGCACTTTGAAGAACCTGTACTCACGCTCCCAGAGCATCCCTGACCCTCTCCAGGGAGAGCCTCCAGTAGAACCCTGAGCGCCTAGCCTTAGCGAGGGCGGCGCGGACAGGCCCCAGCGTAACCTCAACGTCGCTGACATCGCTGGAACGCTGCACGCGGAACAAGCTGCGCGCCCCGCACCCGCCACAAGCGAATCGAGCACTCAACCGACTGTTTGATTTATGCTTCTCCTCTGCTTCCCCCGAGGCTTCCCGTGGATTGCCGGCAGAGCCAGGAAAGCGTCTCAGAAGAGCCGAGGCCAGGGTCCCCGCACCACCACGCGCGCTAGCCTTGCCCGCGGAGCCCCCTGGGATGCCAGGTAGAGCAGTAGCTTCCCCGTCGCCGCGAGTATCCTCGCGTTCGCCCTAACCCTGCCCCCGATCCTCGGCCTAGCCCTCCTGGGGGGCGGCTCGTACACCAGCTCCCCAAGCCTGAACCCTCTCGCCCAAGCATAGGCGAGCAGCTCCCCGCCGAAGGTCTCGCCCAGCACAGGCCTGAAGCCCGCGAACAGCCCCCGCCTGTAAACCCTGAAGTTCGAGAACACGTCCCCCACCCCCACAACCCTACCCACAGTCGCCGACGCCACCCTCTCCGAGAAGCGCGGCAGCCACGCCCTCGACGCCACCAGCAGGTCAAGCCCCCTCCCCGCGAACTCCCTCAAAAGCACCGGGATCAGCTCCGGCGGGTTCTCAAGGTCAACGTCCAGCGTAACCACCACCGGGTACCTCGCAACCCCCAACCCCACCGCAAGCCCACCCGTCTGCCCAGCACCCCGCACCAACACAGCCCTATCAGCCCACCGAGCAGCCTCCAAGTACGTCCCATCAGGCGACGAGTCATCCACCACAACCACCTCGTGCCGAACACCCCGCAAAGCACCCCGAACCCGCTCCACAAACACCCCAACATACTCCCTCTCGTTAAACGTAGTCGTGACAACAGAAACACCCTCAACACCCAAAGCCACACCAACCACCCGCAACCCGCCGAGGGCTCAGTAGCTCCTCCTAGTCAGCCTCGACAGCAGTACGCGGCCCGCCCCCTCCCTCCCCGCAAGGTACCTGAGAGCGTTCGGCAGAGTCCCCCTGAACCACGCATCACCCAGAGTCTTCTCCGCGTAGACCCCAGCCAGGAGCGGGAACGGCAGCCTGTAGGGAGCCTCAGCGGACCCAGCCCGAATCGACCTGCACGCAGAGAGCGCCACCCAGAGCGCCCTCTCAACCCCCAGCTCCCTCGAAGCCTCCACAGCCCTCCTCGACAGCCACCGCTCCAAGGTCAGGCAGTCGATGAGCAGAACCATGTGCTCCTTGTACACCGCGTGGGCCGCCGCAACGGCCACCTCAGCCTCCCTCGCCAGCCCCCTCACGGCCACCCCCTCAACCTCGAAATCCTCCGCGTAGTCCCTCAGGAGCCCGCCAGCCATCCATGTATGCTTAGAGCTAATGACAGGTGTTGCAACATTCGTTGCGATAAACGATAGTATCAGCTCCAGAATCCCGTAACCCTGATTGCAAGGTCAATACCGATGTGCTCACAGCCATGTTTAGCCCAATTTAGCAGTTAGCTAAAATCCCTTTATGACCTCTTTGATTTTTTGCGCGATATAAGCTATATCTTTGTCATTAAGTTTTACGCTTGATGGAAGATTTAATCCTCTACATGAGATATCTGTTGATACAGGGTACGAAAGATTTGCATACCCTCGGTATGGTGGCATTTCATGTAATGGGTAGAAAAAGTTTCTTGTTTCAATGCCATACCTCCTCAGTTTCTCTGCGAGTTTATCCCTTGATATGCTTAACTTCCTATCTATTAATATTGAATAAAGCCAGTAAACGCATTTAGCCCAAGACATTTCTGGATGCAATGTAATGCCTTCCACCGAGGATAGTTCCTCTGCATACAATCTAGCTATTCTCCTCTTTTTTTCAATAAACTTCTCTATTTTACTCAGTTGAGCCACGCCCAAGGCTGCTTGGAGGTTTGTCATACGATAATTGAAGCCTACTACATTGTGCCAGTACCTCTTCCTTGGATCCATTCCATGATCCCTTAAAATTTTCATTTTTTCTGCTAATTCCTTGTCATTGGTTAAGCACATTCCGCCTTCTCCTGTAGTTATTACCTTGTTACCATAGAAGCTGAAACAACTGACATGACCAAAGCTACCGACCTTTCGACCCTTATACTCTGCACCGTGAGCTTCTGCAGCATCCTCAATAACGTAAAGTCCATAGCGCTCCGCAATTTCCATGATTGCATCCATATCGCATGGATGACCGTAAAGGTGCACAGGGATTATTGCTTTTGTACGTGGAGTTATTGCTTCCCTTATACTGCTAGGACTGAGACACCAGTAATTTGGATCTATATCCACTATACTTGGTTTTGCTCCAACATATAATACTGCATTTATAGTTGCCGCAAATGTCAAATCCGGTACAATGACTTCGTCATGCGGTCCAATACCTAAAGCAACTAAGGCTAGGTGTAGGGCTACTGTACCATTTGAAGTAGCTACACCGTATTTAACACCAACATACCTGGCAAATAGATTTTCAAACACTTGGATGAACTTTCCTGTACTGCTAACCCACCCGCTTCTAACAGCTTCTACAACGTTCTTAAGCTCCTCTTCGCCTATTTCGGGCTCCGCTACCGGATACTTATACATATCCTTTCACATCCTTAAGGCTCTCGTGAATATTTTATTTTCACTCGGGTAGTTTGGAGCATCCCATGGAAATTTTTCGCCCCTCAGCCAACGGGACCAGCGGTTAATCTCCTCCTTGACCATTATTTCTACTAGCTTATCAAACTTTACTCTGGGCCTCCAGCCCAGCATATGCTCGGCCTTTGAAAAATCTCCAACCAAGCATGGCACATCTAAAGGTCTCATAAACCTCTTATCAACTCTAAGATAATCCTCCCAGTTTAATCCAGCAATTTCAAACGCTTTTTCAACAAACTCCTTTACACTATGGGCCTCACCTGTAGCGATCACATAATCATCCGGCTCCTCTTGCTGGAGCATAAGCCACATACTTTCAACATATTCAGGAGCATAACCCCAATCGCGTTTAGCGTCCAGATTACCTAACCTGAGCTCTTTGCTTAAACCTAGTTTTATTTTTGCAACTTCGTTCGCAATTTTACGTGTAACAAACTCTAAACCACGCAACGGACTCTCATGATTAAATAGAATGCCATTTACAGCAAATATTTTATAGCCTTCTCTATAAATTCTACTAATCCAATAACTATAAAGTTTGGCGGCAGCATATGGGCTCATCGGCCTAAAAACATCGTTCTCATTGAGAGGCTTCCCGCCATTGAGCAAGCCAGTTTTGCCGAACATTTCACTGGTTGCTGCATTGTAAAACTTAGCTTCTGGACAGACTTGGCGGATAGCTTCGAGAATCCTCGTCGTAGACAGACCGGTTATATCTCCAGTTGCAACAGGAGTTTCAAAGCTAGCTTCGACAAAGCTTTGAGCTGCTAGATGGTAGACTTCATCTGGCTCAGATATCTTTAGGGCCTCAACTATTGAGCCATGATCGCTTAAATCTATAGGAATAAGATTTACTTTATCGAATATATTGAGATATTCTAAACGCCAAAAGTTTGGAGTGCTGAGCCTACGGTAAGTGCCGTAAACCTCATAGCCTTTATCTAGGAGTAGCTTAGCGAGATAAGCCCCATCTTGACCCGTAATGCCAGTAATTAATGCTCTTTTCCCCATGGTTTCTCCTCTCTTGATCGCTAAGGTAACAATGGTTAAAAAAGCTATAAAAGTTTTATTTCCATTTCATAGCAATCAACAAAGCTATTTCTAAAACTACGACTGCAATTGTTTATTCGCCTAATTATATTAAAGCCTAAAGTCTTATATAGAGAAATAGCCCGATAATTGTCTATGTCCACAGATCTAATTCTTTCTAACCCTAATTCTTTAGCGAGTTTAATCGCGTAGCGTAGGGGAACCTTCGCTAAACCTCTACCTTGAAAACTCTCTAAAATGGCAATGCCAAGGATTCCCTCCTTTCCATATATGTCGACATGACATATTCCCGTTACTCTGGGACCTGAGACCAGAAGCAAGATTGTGTTTTTATTTAATATACTGTGGAATAATCTTACTAAGAAAAGATATCCCCCAGAATGCCCTGAGGATACTTCCTGTAATACTTAATGATGTTTTTGCATCTACTTATCTCCTTGTAAAAATTATATATTTTAAATATGTCTGCAATAGTGGCTTTTTTATGAAGAGCTTTTCCATGTCTTCAGCACCGTTTTCATAAATTTATCTATAAATACATCCCATGACATTTCTGATTTAAGTTTAGAGAAACCAGCTTCTCCCAGTTTTTTCCTCATTTCTGTATTCTCTAAAAGCATTATTACAGCTTCTGCAAGTGCTTTAGGATTTTGAGGGGGGATCAGTATACCGGTTTTTCCATGTTCTATTACTTCATCAAAACTCCCCACTCTTGTTGCAATTATAGGTTTTTTGAACGCGTAAGCAACGGGTATTATTCCACTTACTGTACCCATCGTGTAAGGCAATACGATGATCATAGATTTTTGAAAAAGACATGCTCCCAACTTGTAACTTATAAACTTGTTGAGTAATATATACTTACTCCTATCTCTTATCATAGAGTAATATTTTTCCTGACCACTACCCGCGATAACTATTTTTACTTCTGGATATTTTTCCGTGATTAAAGGCTCGGCACGTATAAGATATTCCAGGCCCTTATATTCCTGGACTGTCCCAAAGAATAGTATCCATTTCTTCTCGCCTTCTTCTTTTACTTTGTATCTATAGAAATAAGGAGCGTCCCACTCATTTGTAAACACCGCAACTTTTGAAGGAGATATTTTATGAAACCTTAACAGTAAACGCTTAAGTTTCTCCGCATCCGTGATTATTAAATTGGCAAATTTCACCTCTAATACGGTTTCAATCCACGCTATGAGAGGATTTTTAATACCTATTCTTGGAATAGGCTCCATAACATAACTAACTGTGTAAACCCCATAAAATATCTGACATATTCTAACTAGTGGGAACATCAGTAATCCAAGTACACCACCACCGCTGTACATTAGAATTATATGTGGCTTGAAAGAAAAAAGAGCAACCAATGCTTTTACTAAATCTAGCATCATATTCCTGCCTAGGAATATTACCCTAACTTCCTTCTCAAATTCTGCTTCCTTATATTCTTTAATTTTCGAGGATGTGATAACAAGTACTGATAACCCTCTCCTAGCGAGTTTATTACCGATTTCGGTAGCTATAAATGGAAAAGGAGTAACTACAACTATTTTTACGAATTTTAGATCATCATTCATAAATAATTATCACCATACCATATAATCAATTTCTCGCCTCATTTATTCGGAAGAATGAGCTTATTAATAAAGGATAATAGAATATCCGTAATTGAACACTAATGACTTTACTTCATTCAAATAATGATATTCATTATAATCGATGAATACGTTAACACGGACATGAATCTTGCCCACGAGGAGATTATGCGAATTGAAATATACTATGTCAGAACCTAGCTCAGAACGGTTTTCAGACAAAGGAAGCAGCTTAACAGTAAAGTACCTTAGGTTCTCAACGTAGTGAAAGACGTCAATGGACTTTAAATCTAAGACAACAGGTTTCACATCTGAATAGTACTCATTAAGTAAGACAGCCGATTTTATATCTGCGTAGGTTACACTTGTTTTATACCTATATAATGGATCTAGAAAAATACTGCTCTCAACACTACCCATGGCATAAGATACCGCACCTGTTGAGAGCATTATTCTAGTACTTATAATTATTGCTAGTGTCAATAGTATTATTGTATTTTTCATATATCTCCTAAATGGAATTTTTCGTAAGAAAATCGTGACAATAGATTTGTAGAGATAGGGGGAGATAATAAGTATGTAGATTATGGACAAACGTCCAACACCAATAGTTGTAAGTTTGAATATTTCCGCGGCAGATGATATATAAAACAAACATGCTGCAACTGCTATTAGAGAGTCTATAAAACCTCCTCTATTTCTTAATAAGTTTATAGAAGAATCTAAACCAGCCATAAGTATAAGAAGGGAAATCAGGGCATCTACAAGCAACCTTAAGTAGTTCAAGTATGTCGGTAAGGAAGAAACGTTAATAAGTTCATAACCGTGGGGTAGAGGTGTTAAGTATAAAAGGTTTGTAACAAGATTTATAAGTGGCTTAATAATACTGTTTGTGAGAAGAGCATATGTTAGAAACCAGGATATCATCCAGAGCAGTGTTAAAGTCATAACGAATTTTTGAGAGGAAGGCACTTCACTTCCATACCACTTGTATGTAAGAAGCAAAGGTATTATGGCTAAAGAACTTATTAACGCCCCTATACCCGAAGACATATAGTGAAAGCCATTAAAGGATATAAGAATGAGGATCAAGATGACACCAGTAGGACGCCGTGACCTTTGATCGCCTAAATAACTCATAAATGAATACAACAGTAAGCCAAGCATGAAGAGACCTGCCACATTTTTCGATGTAGAATGCAATGTAACCACATAAGTGGATTGAGAAATAATTAAGTAGCTACCGATCAAGGCAGAAGCAGTATTGCCCGTCGCCTTCTTAATATATAGATACGTTACTAGCGGTATTAACCCTAAAATGCAAGTGTTCCAGATGTATTTTATGATGACCACTTCATCCATCATTGTAATGTACTTGAATATTAATGAGAAGAATATGTAGCTGTATATTTCGTAATAATATGGGGGCGGCGATAATAATTCGGGTATACTAGCTTCTTTCAGTAACTCTACATGATCTTTATTTAGTAAGCTCTTCAAAACGTAGTACTCGGAATGAACATCTTCGCCAAGGGGGTAATACGAGATGCTTTCATAAGATAAGGCGAGAGTAAATGATAATATAACCAATATGAAAATTAGCAGAGAATGCTTTAGTTGCTCCCCATACATGATCGAAAGAATGATGTTTAATCCAAGTAGACATAAACCTAAATACGCAATGAGAGGAATCTGAATTATAACACCAATAGCCAACAGAAATACTATACTCGTTGATAGAAGCAGGAATACTAGTGGTTTTACCAATATTTTCATGGTATGTATTTTAGCACTTTTTTAATTAAACTGTATCGCCTCACTGCTTCCTCCAATACTAAAAACTTCTCAATGAAATTCCTACCGTTTTGAGACATCTCCTTTAACCTCATTACGTCGAGCCCTAGTAGATATTTAAGTGCTTTAGCGATACTGTGATAACTAAGATCATCTAGTAGTATACCCGTATTAGCTTTCCGGATTAACCAAGGTATCCCTCCAACTCTTGAGGCAACTGGTATGACACCGCAGGCTAGGGCTTCCAATAAAACTGTAGGTACACCCTCCTTTCTCGACGGTAAAATTATGATCTTCATTTTATTATATATGTAAGGTAATTTCTCATGAGGAACATACGACATGACATCAACATGCAGGTTCGATAATGAAGCTTCCACTATATTTCTGAGACTGCCATCTCCTACTATAACTACACGGGGCATTAGCCCCTCCTTGTATAGGGATTTAAGGGCGGGAATTAATAGGTCTATACCCTTCTCTCGTTCAAGCCTTCCTACGAAACCTATATCATAGAATCTATCCGTAATCTGCTTGATTATATTAAACTTCTTTACATCAATAAATCTTAGTGCTAGCGGTAGCCTTATTTTCGAGTATCTCAACTTAATCGGGTCCTCGAAGGACGGATCGATAATTTCTGTAATAACTGCATCAGATAGTCTAATTGCTAACTTAAGGCTAAGGCCAGTCATGAACGGATCTTTTTATTAATCAATACACTACTACCTTCTTTCTGAGTAATCGTAAAATGATCAACACCATAAGCATGTCGGGAACGCCGATGAAAAATAACGCTGTATTAAAATTAGAGCGTAGCTTTAACACAGCAACAATGAAGCTGAGCTGGATTCTAACATAGGCGAAGAACTTCGTCAATACACTAGCATTGCCACCTCTTGGGGGCAACTTATATTTAAAGTCATAGACGTAAATAGATTTTTTATTAGAATACTTTAAGTCTCCTATTATATCAGGGAGATGTGATACAAAACTGCCTGTGATAATTATTACTCGTTTATATACCCATGAAAGAATGGTTGCTAGATTAGCTAGTAGCGCATAATTGGTTGGGGAAGGCAATGGAAAAGTAAAGACTGCTATGGTGTCTTCGGACTCAGCCATGATCTGAGGAATACGTATTCTGTTCGAGCTTATTATATAATGGGATATAGTACTTTTTCACAATATTTTCCCATGAAAGCTCTCTTTCGGCGAAACGTCTCCCATTTTCCCCTAAGTGCTTTCTTAGTATAGGCTGGGTTATTAGCGATTCTAAAGCCCCTGCTAAAGCCTTTACATCGCCCTTATCTACTAGTATGGCATTTTCATGATTTTTCAGGTAATCAAGATAGTATACTAGATTGTAGGCAACAACAGGTAATCCAGACGCTAAAGCCTCTAATATTGCTAATGGGGCCGCCGCCTCAATTATAGATGGATGAACATATATATCGCATGATGCCATATATGATGCCACATCGTCGTGATGAGGGATCTCGCCTAAAAACTCCACAAATTTCTCAAGGTTGTGTTTTTCAATATATTGGCGCAATGATTCAAAATATTTGAATTCTCCTCCCTGTTTTCCGAATCGTCCGTGAAGAGGACCTATGAATATAAGCCTAAAGTTTTTAATACCAGAAGACACAAGAATTCTAGCAGCCTTTAAAAGATCTAGCTGGTTCTTACTTGGATGTACTCTTGCAACATAACACACTAAAACATCTACGTCTTTGCCCTTAATCATTTTTTCTCGAACTTCAAGGCTTCTTTTCACCGGGTTAAAAATTGAAGTATCAACCCCGTTAGGTATGAATACTGCAGTGCCGCCTATTCTTCTTTTAATCCAGTTTGTGATTACTCGTGATGGTGCAACAAATATCGTTTGTCTAGATTTAAGATACTTCAAGAGGAAACGTAGTGCTAAGTGGCGAAAACTAGATCTAGCGAACCAGGGGGGATAATGAAGTGATAGTAAAATACTTTTGTAGCTGTAGCGAATTATAGAGCTATAGCTACCGCATGCTATTAAATCGTGAAAATGCAGAATGCAGTTATCGCAATCAATACCATGTAAGACAATGCTCTTGAAAACTTTAGATAGCGTATTTGATGCTATAGGATTATATATGCTTACTTTAAAACCGTTGCTAGAAAGCTTTAATGATAGTTGCCATATTATTTCCTCTACAGCGCCTTTTTCGCTGGGGATAGGAATATCCATTGGCCCTATATAGATTATCCTCACTAGTAATCACCTGTTAAACTCATATAAACTTTTAATAATCTTGAAACAAGTTGTTCTGGCATAAACTTTCTTACTGCCTCGGCCTTAACCCTTAGCGATATATCGGAGAGCCTATTTTTGTTATCAGCTAAGTCAAGTATTATATCTGTTAACTCGTCGAGATCCTTGTAAATCGGTAAGGATTTTTCAGTACTAAAGAGCTCGTATACTAGTGGAGACTGCTTGAGGATGACTGGCATTCCGCTTGCCACCGCTTCACAAGCTATTAAAGGGGGGAAAGTAAAGAAGAAGGTTTTATCGAAGCCTAAGAAAAGGACATCTGACATAGCGAATAGTTGAATCGGGTCTTGTTTTTCGACTATCAGCACCCTATGATTTAAGCCGTACTTTTTGATCAGCATTTCTAATATGGAAAGATAATCTAGCGATAAATCTTGATATACTATGTTAGTGGGTGAGATAATTAGTCTCAGACGACTATTACTTCCTAGTGCTTTATTAAAAGCCTTTAAAAGCTCGAACACGCCTCGTTGAGGAGTTATATGCCCGATGTAAGATATTACGAAATCATCTTCTTTAAGTCCAAAGAGTTTCTTGTATTTTCCTGTAGAACTTCTTAATGAATTGTAATCAAAATCAAAAAACTTCTTTGGAACTATGGGAGGAATGTAGAAAGTCATTTTATCTGTTAGCTTTGTTCTTTTTACCAGAAATTCCTTAAGCAATTTAGAGGTAGCTATCACGGCTTCGAAAGACTTCATTAAAAGGAGAAGCTCTGTAAATTTATATTGCAGAAGCTTAAAAGCATCTGGACCATAATATATATGAGCGATTATTCTGAAGTCTTTACTTCTTGACGGGGTCAATTTATTTAAAAGCGCTGGGAAGACGCTACTATATGAAAGGATATGAACTATATCCACATCAACCGTTTTCAACTTCTCGAAAATCTTGTATGTTGATGTCATCCACTCCCAAACACTTGGAACAAGTCGTTTAAAATGGATCTTTTCTTGAGGTAATAGATTTCGTGCTGTCTCCAGCGAGAAGATGTAGGTACTTAAACTCGTATTTCTTTTAACTGCATCAATAATTCTCTTAGAAAGAATTCGATGGCCCTCTATTACATTATCGTTAAAATAATCAAGTGTTAGAAATGCTACACTTACATCTCGTATGTTCCTAGGTTCAAGCGAGTAAACGATATTGAACCTTCTAGACATTGATGGGATCACTATCATACGGTAACAATTTTACTCTCCTAAATAGGATGCCTATTCCTCTAGAACTAGGTAATTTAATCATTTCTAAGAGACTCCCATACTCGTGATATTTTAAAAAAGCTTGGAACGTATCCAAGTAGGTTTCGACAGATGCTTTAAGTGGTATAACAAGGTTGCCTCTGCCTTTCATGAGCTGATTTATAATCAATGCTTCAATGTGGTTCCCTGGCTTTATCGTCTTCTTACCTGAACTTAGTTCAATAACGTTCTTTAAGGCATTAACTATGCTATATACTATTATAACTGGTTTAACTAGATGTATATTGTACCTAAGTATGGATAGCAGTGCTTCTTCATCAATTGTTCCCAGTATGTAGTCGGCATGCATAACGTTAGCTAAGCTTATTGAAAAATCCTTAAAGGTAGAGTGTCCTGCTATAACTGCGAGTTCTAGCTCTGGTCTAAGAATATGTATGCTTTCCTTGAAGTAGCCTAATTCGCTGATTACTTCCTTAAGCTTTATCACTTTAATGTAGCCAAGGGTTCCAACGTAGATTCCAGGTTGCAAATCTACGTCTATATCGTAACCATTTATCGTTCTACGAAGCGTTAATGAATAGGTTCCCTTGCTAACTGCCTTATACCCAAGTTTTCCAATGATGATCGTTGAAGCCTTAAGCATTGAGACCTTATCAGTAAACAGTAGATCAATATCAGTCATATCGTAGGGGAAGGGCTTAATGGTTTTGAAAACGTAATACTCTATTCCATTACTGTTTAGCTCTTCAGCTATCATTTTCAGCTGTTTGAGGTATAACTGTGTTAGCTCTATTCTTTTCCTAAGATACGACCTATGAGTTTCTGAAAATAAATCAAACAAAGTGTGCAGAGATGATAAAACTTTTCCTTCCTTAGCTATCTGGAAAACCTTACTAGAAATTTCCTTGATTTTTATGCTTGGAAACGCTTCTAGATTAAGTTTTCCCATGCAATTATCTACAACGATTCTTAATGCCACTACATTATCTCTGTGTATCTTATTCAAGACTCAGGGCACCTCGATATAATACCGTGTTTATTCAATTCTCTGATAATTATTGGAAGTATTTCCACAGGCCTCTTATTGGTAGTATCGATTAGTAGCACTGGATGTATGAATTTATTTAAAGCCTGATATTTTGTATCCATGAGATTGCAAAATGACATGGTTAATCGTTCTTCAGACTTTCGCTTTAATGCTATTGAGGGATCAGCATAAACGTAAAAGTAGAGAGGCCTTAATGGTTGGATCCTCTCTAAAAAACGGGCAATCCTGACCATGTCGTTGTTACTTATTTTTGAGGTCAGTGACATCAAAACTACGAAATCAGGGACATACCTATCGGCTATAATTAAGATCTCGTCCTTGTATAAAGTTGCCAAGACTGCAAGAGGGAATATCTTCACAATAAACCACACTAAAACTCCCGCAATTTCGAGTAGAATATAGAACTTTTTGCTTTTGAAATATTTTGATACCATGTAATTCAAGTACAGGGGCTTACCTCTTGCAAATTTGTAGTCTATTCTCTTTATCCGGAAAAGAAATCGTATAAGAACATACATTATTGTATGATGACCTCTCATCCTAACGACCTTAACATTGTATGAACATTTTCTGAGAACATTGGAAAGATAGTGTATTATCGTGGATTTTCCACTACCATCAATGCCGTAAAAAACTATAATATACCTTATTTTATAAATGTGTGCCAGTCAAAGGCACCTATGCGCCGTGCATTTTCCTGATTCTCCTAGAGACAGTAGCGTTATTTTTACTGTGTGAAGATTCGTGTATAGAACTTTCAAATAGCATCTAATGTTTGATCAATCCTTTTATCTCTCCGATGAGCATTGCTAAGTCAATGGTATATTTCATCGTAAATACAGATAGGAAATCTGCCAGTCCGGCGCTGCGAGAAACTCGCAGGAGTCTTAGTGCATAAAGCATTGAGAGCAATGGGGCGATTAGATTAAGGTAAGTTAGCCTCCTGAGAACTATGTAGTCGCGGAGAACTCTTCTTCCGCCGCTCGTTAGGTCTTTTTCTATTCCTTCCCCGTATCTCATGTGCTTTCTGAGGTACGCCGCGAAAGAGGGCTCATCGACTTTGATTATCCTCAGCGTGGGCATGTACACGTATTTCATGCCTTGAATCGTTGCCAGGGCCGTCGCGCACCTGTCTTCCCCGAAGTACCGGGAGAGCGGGGGATAGCCATGTATCTTGCTTAGGGCTCTGCGTGAGAAGATTCGTGCTTGAGGAATTATGGAAGGCTTGTTCAGGTTCAGCTCTCCCTCGGATACTACGTCTATGAACGCGTTGAAGATCGAGGTAAATCGTTCGAGTCTTAGAACCTCAAGGCGAGGAGCGATGGCGTCGTACTCGCCTGAGAGCACTCTCCCGAAGTTCTCTACGAATTCGGGGTGCAGGATCATGTCGCCATCAAGGAATACGAGAAAGTCTCCTGTTGAATGCACGAAACCCATGTTACGTGAGAGTGAGAGGGAGGTTCCTGGGTCGCGCAAAAGCTTGACATTGTAGAAGTCGTTCTTGAATTGAGCTAGAAAGTTCGCGGCGAATTGGTACGTTCCATCATCGGACATCCCATCGACTACTATCAGTTCAACGATATACTGTTTAGAAAGTCTTCTAATGGAATCTAAGACGAAGGGTATTGTTATTCTATTATTTTTGGTCGAAACTATAACGCTCACTAAGGTCATGGTATGCACTTAGAACGGAGTACATAATGCTTCTCATCAACCTTGCTAGCAACGATGCGTTCTGATTTCATGCCAAAAAAGACATACTAACTGTTCCTAAGTATATGACCCTCTACTTCAGAGAGGTAGGGGTACTCGTGGCTTAGTATCAGTACTGTCGGTGGGGAAAGCATGACTTAGCTTTCTTGTTTTTGTTCGAACATGCTAAAGATGGTTTCATCAAAGTGGTGTGGATCGTGCTTTCTTCTCACTAGGAAGTGGCTGCTTTCGCGAGCCAAGGGACAGCCGAGGCGGTCGTACCACGCTAGAACTAGGTCATCCGGGAGGGGTTGGGCAACTAAGCGGTAAAGCACGAGGGGCGAGGTTCTTAGATCCGGCGCCTCGATTTTTACGTCTGCTTTATTGAGGATACGAGCTATCCTTTCGCCGGCTCTCCCGTCGCCTAATGGGTTTTGCGTGCATTTGCTTATTCTCTTTGTTAGGGCTCGCTCGAAGGTGGATAGTATATCTTCTTTCTGCGTTCCTGCTAGCTCCGATACTCCGAGGGCAATGCACTCGGGGTATTCTGTGTTGTACCTTAGTATAACGGTGGGTACTTTGAAGGTGCATGTGTCTACTTGTACGCCGCCGCTGTCTGTGAGCACGACTCGGGCGTGCTTAAGCAGGCCTAGGAATTCGAAGAAGCCGAGTGGTGGTAGTAGAAGAATGTTTTCTGATTGGAGTGCTTGCTCTAGGCTGTAAGCCTGTATGGCCTTCTTGGTTCTGGGGTGGACTGGGAAAACTACCTTGAACCTGTACTTTCTTGAAATTTCTACTAGTGCCGAGATTATTTGGGAAAGGGTTGACGGATCGTCGGTGCTAGCCTGTCGATGAACGGTGACCACCACGTACTCTCCTGGGTTTAAGCCATGCTCTTCGATTAATTCCTTGCCGCGTTCATCGATTACGCTTTCGTAATTTCGTATTACGTCGACCTCGGTACTGCCAGTTACGAAGATCTTACTGTATGGTATTCCCTCGTGGACCAAGTAAATTTGGGCTAGCCGTGTGAAAGCGAAGAGAATGTCTGCAATATGGTCGGCTACTATTCTGTTGATCTCCTCCGGCATTGTTCTGTCCCAGCTTCGCATGCCGGCTTCGAGGTGAGCAAAGGGTACATGTGACTTGGTGGAGGCGAGGGCTGCCGCCAGAGCCGTGTTCGTGTCGCCGAGCGCTACGACCACTCTGGGTCTGAGTTCATTGATGACTTTCTCTAGTCCTATCATGGCCTTGGCGGTTTGCTCTGCATGGCTTCCACTCCCGACGCCTAAGTCAACGTCGGGGTCAGGTACTCCCAGCTCCTGAAAGAAGACCTTGCTCATCTCGTAGTCGTAGTGCTGACCGCTCCACACCAAGGTGTACTCCTCGCGTCGAAGGTTCCATAGGACGGGGGCTAGCTTGATTATCTCGGGTCTCGTACCTGCGACGACCATTAAACTCATAAGAAAACCTCCTCGTACCTTTGTGCTAAGATTTTCCAATCGAAGTTTATTTCGACGTACTCCCTCGCCTTTTCCACAAGGCTCCTGTATTCTTCGTAGTTGTCGATAATCTGTAGGGTTAGACTTTCTA
Organism: Infirmifilum sp. NZ; assembly: GCF_022693705.1. NCBI lineage: Archaea > Thermoproteati > Thermoproteota > Thermoprotei > Thermofilales > Thermofilaceae > Infirmifilum > Infirmifilum sp. NZ. The sequence goes on along the minus strand of NZ_CP094288.1, from coordinate 1,564,216 downwards.
GGTCATTTATGTCACGGTAGTACAGCAAAAAGTCCTTAAACCACAGCTTGAACTCATAAAGATCTGCTGCAATTACAGGCCTAGAGCAGGAAAGAGATTCGAAAATCTTAACAGGTGTGCCTAGGTTCATTTGGATATTTTTAAAGGGCGCGTAGACTATGTCTGCAGCTGAGATGTAGGTGGGGATCTTTTCCTGGGGCTGTGGGGGTACGAGCTTGACGTTGTCCTCTACTCCCAGGGACCTGGCTTTTTGCTTGATCTCGAGGTCTAGGTGGCCGTAGGTTTTCCCTACGAGGAGGAGGAGTGCTTTGGGGTGTCTTGGCTTGAGCCTTGCTGTGAGCTGGAGTAGTGCCTGCCAGTCGATCCACTCGGCGATTGAGCCGTAGTAGAGCAGTATGGGGTCGTGGTTCTCGAGGGCGAGTTCTCTCCTCGCGGTTTCCTTGGGTGTGGGTTTGAAGAGCTTCGTGTCGACGCCGTTGGGTATGAGGTGTGCTGGCCTCCTGGCGTGCTTGTCGACGAGTTGCTTCAGGGCGTGGGATACGGTGACCACCTCGTCACTGTTCCTCAGGTTGTAAATCGTTATGGCGTAGACTGCCGTGTGCACGAGCTTTTTTGCGAGCCTGTTTCTGTAGTAGGCGGACGCCGACTCGGGGTAGTGGTCGAGGTAGTCGAAGACTGTCTTGACCCCCTGCCTCCTGGCCAGCCTTACGGCGAACGTCGATGGGAGGATGTTCGCGTGGACGATGACCTCTACTGGCTCGCGCTCGAGGGTTTTCTTCAGCGCCTCGTAGAGGGCTTTCGCGTTTTTGAGGTAGTACGTGCCGGGGTTTCCGGCGGGCTTGGCGGTGGGGAGGATGTCTGTGCGCCTCAGGAATCTTTCGATGCTTGTCGAGATGGGGTAGCTGGGGTATCTCAGCAGGTAGATGCTGTGGCGCTCCGCCCAGTGCCGGGCTAGGTGGTAAAGCCGGTTCGGCAGGGCGTTGTTTATCAGGTCGTTGGGCGGGACTAGGAGTATGTTCGTGCCTCTCACCCTGCTTTAGCTACCTCTCCTTCGGTTATAAGTTAGCTCGCGCTGAAAGATTCTGAACCCCCTGATTGGAACCGCGATCCTGTAGAACTTCACCTGGGGTCACCTCGACCCTGCAGTAGACGAGGTCGGCGCTGTGGAGGTGGCTGAGCGCGTGCCAGAAGTTGTGGATCCTGGTGTCCACGTCGTTGAGCACGACGACGCCCGCGTCCTTCGGGACGAGCCGCCTGGCGAAGTTTATGGTGTCCCACTTCCCCCTGGGCTCCCTGTAGACTACGCGCTGGTGGTTTAGCCGCTCGCCACACACGATGGTGAACGGTAGGCCGAGGCGCTCGAGCTCCGCCGCCTTCTCTTCGACGTGCCTGCGGTCCCTCGCGAGGACCACGACGAAGGGCCTGCCGGCGCGCTCCGCCGGCGGCTCGGTGCGCAGCGCGCTCACCGCCCCTCGCGCCTCCTGAGGAACCTAGCTATGTGCCTCTCGAACTCCTCGGCCGCGGCTATGAGCCTGGGTGCGTCGCTGTACAGCTCGTCGTAGTCCACGTCCAGGTACCGGTGAATTATTATGTTCCTCAGCCTTATCCTCTTGATGAGCTCGCTGGCCAACTCTTCGGGTATTACACCGTGCTCGGCGAGCTTTTCGACGTAGTCTTTCGCTGTGAAGCAGGGTCCCCAACCCATGGACGAAGCCACATGCCTGGCTACGTCTACCAGCGCCTCGACGATGAGCTGGTAGCCCCTCTCGAGGACTCTGCTGAGGATCGGTGAGCCTTTCACCTCGTCTAGGGGTTTCTTGAGCACCTCCTCCCGCAGGAAGCGTGCCTCGGACTTGACGAAGTCGAGCCTTCGCTTCACGACAGCTGGGTCCACCGATGTGGGGTCCTCCGATAGCAGCCACTCCCTGATGGAGAGCTCCCTGTACTCGCCGTACTCCCTGAAGGCCTCGTCCACCTCCCTCAACAGCTCTCCGTAGTAGCCTCTGTCGATGATTACGATGGAGTTCCTGACTATGCTGGCCTTGACCTCGGGGTCAGCCCGGTCCAGGTCTATTACGTCGACGAGGTCCTCCGGGATGCCCAGGATCCCGGCTATGTCGGCTAGGAGGGATGCCAGCGTTTCGTACTTCCCCCTTCTCTCGCTCAGCTTCACCGCCACGTCCAAGTCGTGGGTGCTGAGCCCCTTTCTTGCCAGTGAGCCCGTGATCGCCAGGAACGCTACGCTGGGGTACTTCGCGGCCAGGCCTCTGAGCTTCTCGAGGCCCTCGTCAGACACCCTGATCAAGCGCCAACCCCCCGCCGGGAAGCCTGTGCGGCTGCCATGATCCGAGCTAGCATCGATGAGTAGCCGCTCTGCATCTTCGGGCATCCGCGGCTCGGTTGTGGGTAAGCATTTTCGCTGAGCTGCTTCAGCTTAGAGCCTTCGTCCCTGTCCACTATTTTGACCCCCCTCTTCAGGATGCTCGCCACGAGTGCTGGCGATGCGTACTCCAGATCGAGGATGGAGATCTTCTCCTCGGGGATCTGGAGCTCCTCCGCCAATTCAGCCGCCACATGCGGAATGACGCTCGGCTTCGCTGTTACAACGGCTATATCTATATCGCTCGCCGGCGCAGCCCTCCTCTCAGCGTAGCTCCCGAAGAGGTACATGAGCTTGAGCTGGGGATACCTCTCCGCCACCCTCCTAAGCACTTCAACCAGCTTCCCCCTGTCAACCACCCTCATCACCTCATCCCCCGGTCCCGCTGCAGATTCGGACGCCTCGAGGCGTTACAGATTCACTGCAGTCCTCGGCTAGAGCTCTACTCCGTACTTCAGCGCTTCACTCACTACGCTTATCTCCCTCCTCCTCTCCTCGAACTCCTCCGGCGTGTAGCAGAGCAGGTCTACGTCTACCGGCGGCAGCGCCCCCTCTCTCCACAGGGTCTTCAGAATGTATGTGGCTCTATCCGTGAAGCCCATCCCCTCGAATGCCTTGGACACCACGATGAGGTCTATGTCTGACTCCTTCAACGCGTCTCCTCGCGCTCTGGAACCGAAGAGTATTATCCTCGCACCCGGTATGTGCCTCCTGATGGCCTTCACGACCCCTTCAACCATTTCATCCACTCCTCCCACCCTCAAGCACCTCCCCGGTGACGTGGTAGATCAGGCTCTTCAGGTAGAGCTGGGCCGCATACTCCGCCGGCAGCGCGCAGGTGTCGTAGTCGCCCTCCTGGCAGGCTCTCTGCGCCCACTTGAGCGCGCTCAGCGCCCTCTTGCGCAGGGTCTGAGCGTACTCGTCGCTCACCGACGGCTCGCCGCTCGAGCTCCTGGAGCCTGGGGCGCGTGGCCAGTGCTAACTGAGGATTAGCTCACTGGGCTGTGCCCCTGGTGTTGAGGGGGTTGGGCCTTGAGGGTTGCTGGGCGGAGTGCGGTGATGAGCGTTGAGACCTCGGCCCTGGTGAGTGTGCCTGTTGCGAGGGCGGCTAGGATGTAGCTGGCTGTGTAGACGGCCATCCCGGCGGCTGCCTTGAGGAGGGGGTGGGTTCCGGCTAGGAGTAGGGGGAGTGAGGGCAGGGCCGCTATGAGGGCTGGTAGGAGGGGGGTGGGCTCGAAGGCGTTTTCCCGGGCTTTGAGATAGGTGTACGTGAGGCCCGCGGCCTGCGAGAGGATGATCGAGGCGGCGACTCCCGGGGCCCGGGCGGAGAGGGTGAGGGGGTATATGGCGGCTAGCTGGGTTAGGCTTGAGGCGATGGAGGCCTTGAGGACTGTCTTGTTGTCCCCCCGCGCGACGAGGTACTGGGTGAGGGCCGTGGAGCCGAAGAGGGGTAGGAGGTACTGGAGGGCGAGGATCCTGAGGGGGAGGGCAGCGGCGCTGTAGGCTTCGCCGTAGATCGCCTGGACGAGGGGCTCCGCGTATAGGAGGGTGTAGACGGCTATCGGTGCGGAGATGAGGGCTGAGGTCCTGACGACGTGCCTGAGGGCTCGCCTCTCGCCGCCGTTGGAGGAGGAGATGTAGGGGAGGGCCATGGAGGAGAGGGGGGTGACGAGGACGCCCGCGAGCGCCGAGAAGTTCATCGCCGCGGCTAGGGCGCCGATCTCCGCGTTCCCAAGGAGCTGGCCGGTCGCGGCGGTTCTGGCGAAGGCAACCAGGGTGCTGAGGACCCCTGGGAGCCAGAGGGGCGCGCCGAAGGAGATGAGCTCTCTGAGGCCGGTGAGGGTGGGCCTCCAGGGGCCCGTGGCCCTCCGGTAGAGGGCTAGGGCGATGAGCGCGGCGAGGAGGTAGGCTGCGCTGTGCCCGGTGACTGCGCCGTAGTAGCCCGCGGCGAGCGCCAGGCTTGGGACGAGGGCCGCCCTGAGGAGCTGGAGCGCGACGCCCGCCTTCGCCGGGACGTCTGCCCTGCCCACAGCCGTGAGGAGGTTGGCCGCGGCGAGCGGGATTGCCAGGGCTACGGAGAGGGAGGCTAGGGCTACCGTCGCTGCGAGCTCGGGCCTCCCGACGGCCTGAGCGAGGAGCTGAGAGGATGCGAGGCCGACGGCGGCTACTGCCAGTGCGTTTAGGAGGGCGAACGTCAGGGCTGTGTCGAGCACCTGCTTCGAGCTCTGCCTGTCTCGGGAGGCCTTCCTGACTGCGGCCTGGTCTACGCCGAGCCACGAGAGGAGGGCTAGGAGGCCTGCGGCGGAGATGGAGAGGCTGTAGAGGCCGTAGCCGCTGGGGCCGAGGATCCTCGCGATGGCTATCGACGCGAGCCCGGCTATGAAGGTGGCGGTTAGCTGGCCGGCTGTGAGCCACGCTGTACCCCTGAGGAAGTCCTCGAGCTCCACGTGCCCCTACCCGGCTCTACGCTTCAAGCCTCACGGCAACGAGGGCCTGTAGAGTGGTGGTGTGTTGAGGTAGCTTAGCCCCGCGAGGATGGCTAGCCTTGCGTCCCTCGCGAGGCTGAGGAGCCCCTCCGCCGCGCTCCTCATCCCCAGCCTCAGGGCTAGCTGGGCTTTCCGGCTTATGAGCTTGAGGCCCAGCTCGTAGGCCCTGATGACGAGGGCCTTCTGGGGCCAGACCCTCTGGAGCACGGCTAGGAGCGCTTCGCGGAGCACGGGGCTCCTGATGCGGCGTAGGCGAGATGCGAGCACGAGCAGGGCCCTCTCCGCGGGCTTAAGCCTCCAGTAGATCCCTGAGCGCCTGGCTTTAGTGAGGGCGGCGCGGACGAGCCTCGGCGTAACCTCGACGTCGACGTCACCAAAGGAACACTGCCCGCGAGAGAGGGCCGAGCGCTCGCTCCCCGCCATAAGGAAGACGAAATTTATTCTATTGAAAGAATATATGCTTTTCTATGGGGTGATGAGGTAGGCTTTGAAGGTGGCGTTGGGGTTTAGGGGCACTGTTGTGGCGTTGCAGAAGCCCTGGGGGAGGTCCCTTGTGGTCACCACGATTAGGGGTTTCCGCAGGGAGGCGCAGGTGAGGGTTGCTGTGTCGAGCCAGGTTAGCTGCTGGGGTGTGGGGTTTCTCAGGTAGAGGTGTATAAACCTGGCCGGGCTCGGGTCTGCGACTATGGGGGTGTGGTTCAGGGATGCGACCAGCCAGGCTGTCCTGTTCATGTCCTCAAGGGCATGCGGCGTGTTGCCTGGAACCATCGCGTAGGGGAACTCGCGTATAGCGGAGGTGTACTTCGAGGTCATTGGGGAGCCTGCGAGGTAGTAGGCTGACGGCAGGGCCACCGTCACGGCCAATGCTACGGCGAGGAGCCTCCTGTCAGGGTTTGCCTCGAGCATACTCAGGAAGGCGAGGGGCGCCAGGATTGGTGAGAGCTGGATGAGGAACCTGTACCACGTAGCGGCGGCGGTGTAGGGTGCGATCAGCGGCGAGGCCCCGGCTAGGAGCAGGGCTATCGCGGCGACTGCCGTGTACCTCGGCTTGTGCCTCGTGAGGGACGCGGGGAGCAGTATGGGTGCTAGCTCGGCCGCGATGTAGGCTAGTGCTTGCGGGGCTTCGTCTGTGTAGTCGTAGGGGACGAGGCCTGGCGGTGCCAGCTGGGTGTAGGGGTTCGGCGTCACTGGGGCTTTCCAGTACCAGAGCTCGAGGAGCGTCGAGGCTGCAAGGGCTAGCAGCGGTGCCGCGGGGTTTCGACGCCTGCTGAGGGTTTCCCAGAGCCAGTAGGCTGAGAGTGCTATCGCCGCGAACGCCGTGACCTCGTGGGACATCGCGGTCAGGACGAGCAGGGATGCCTTGGCGAGTGGGGCTGGGTTCGCGGTGTCGAAGGCCGCCAGGGTGGCGACGAGGAGGATGCTTCCGAGGTGCTGCCTCTAGTAGTCCCAGGAGATCCTGAGGTTGAGTATGTACAGGGAGGAGAGGACCGACGCGGCGTAGCCCTTCCGCCAGTCCCCTGAGAGTCGCGCGGCGTAGACGCAGGTGGCGGCGGCGAGGGCCCCGTAGGCTAGGGGCGGGTATGCCTTGAAGGTGAGCCACGCGCCTGCGAACTTGGCGGGGAGGACTAGGAGGATGTCGAGGAGCGGGGGGTGTTCCTCATCGCGCCCATCCAGTGGTAGGCGGTGAACGGGTTCAGCCTTTCGAGGAAGTCCTGGAGGTGGGCCGTGTACTCGACTGTGTCCCAGCCTATGTGCCAGGGCCAGTACTTCAGCTCGGGGTAGAGCCTCAGGAGGAAAGCTGTTAGGAAGGCTAGGGTTACGGCTCTTCGAGGCGTGTTCGGGCTCAGCTTCCCGGCTAGGAGGGGCCTAGCGGCGGCCAGCAGGTTGTGCAGCGCCGGGGCATCGGCGAGGAGGATGGGCTGGGATAGGAGGAGGTGCGCCAGGGAGGGTACGAGGTTGAGGGCTGAGAGGGGGACTATGAGCAGGGCTAGGGGGAGGGCTCTGGGCGTGTGCAGCGTGCCCACAGGGGGGTTCATCAGGTCGTAGTCCAGCATGGACTGGATGGTTGAGGCTAGGCGGGCGAGGACAAGGAGGGCGGCGTAAGCCAGGTTGAGCGTGTACGTTGAGGCCACGCTGTGCGTCCTCCAGAAGGCCTTGACGTTCATCAGCGCGGCCGCCAGGGATAGCAGGAAGTCGGCCCAGAGGAGGTAGTCCAGGCGCACCATCGTGACGAGGCTAGGGTTTTCCCGGAAGACGGCTACTCCGTGGAGGCCGGCCATGAGGCCTAGCGCGTTGAGGGCGGTGGCGGTCAGGAGCCAGAGCCTCTCCTTCATTTTGCTCACACGCCGCTCCAATGTCGTGCTCAAGTAAAAAAGTTACTCTGTGAGGGGGTTCCCTGGCTTTCCGCGCGCCTATGGGCGGGCTTCACGACTCCTGCGCAAGCACCCTTCCGCGCGGAGCCTCGGGAGTTGTTCGCGAGTGGCCTTTGGGTAAAAAATATAATAGCTCGGCCTGCTTGTATGCTCTCAGTGTAGTGATGGCTAGGGTCTCAGCGTACCAGGGCTTCGGTGTTTCCTTTGTGGTCGCGGGCTGCGCTCTAGCGGTTGCCACTTACCTTCTCCTCGGCCTCGTGCCTCTGGTGGCCTTGTGGATCGGCTTGGCGGTTGTCGGTGCAAGCATGGCCTTGACGCCCTCCCGCCTGGAGGTCTCTAGGGAGCTTCTGGGGCTAGTCGACTCCTCGCTGACGAACATGGCTGTGGCGCTCGAGTTCTTCAGGGTTGGTAGCTACAACCTGTACGCGTCGTACGGCGGGGAGGTGTACGTTTTTGTGTCCAAGAAGCCTATCTCCAGCGTGCCCGCTGAGAAGCCGGACTTCTTCGTGAGGGTTGAGGGTGATAACGTGGTTATTGCTCTCAAGTCGCCTGTGAGCGGTCTTGTTTCGGGCGGAGGGGGTGACTTCTGCGGCCTCGTCGAGGAAGTGGCTGTGGACAGGCTTGGGCTGGCAGAGTGGGTTCGGTGCGTTGAGCGCGGCGGGGAGGCTCTCGTCGAGTTTAGAGGGGGAAGGGCCTCCAGCCCTTACAGGCTCACTTCGACTGTCGGGAGCATATACGGGATTGTGGCCGGGAGCGTGATGGCCGTTCTCAGGGGTAGTGCCACTGTGGTGAGCGACGTTGAGGAGGGGGGCTTGAGGAGGGTTGTCGTTAGGGGTGGGGCTGGTGGAGAGGGAGCATCTGGCTAACACCCTCCTCGCGTTCATGATCTTCACGACCTTCTGGGCTCTCTACTCGCTGGGGGAGGGCAGGGTTGACGCCTACATCTCGATGTATGCTCTCGAGTACTTCGTCGTGAAGGCGGTGCTCAGGCCGAGGCGCGCCACGAGGGACTACCTGGCTGTCGCTCTCTTCGCGGCTTTCGCGGTCGCGGTCGCACTCAGGGTTCTCGAGGTGCTCGGCTTTTGAAGCGTATTCTCCTCCTGGCTTTGGCCGTCCTAGCCTTATCTGCCTTGGCTCAGCCCTTTCTGGTCAGGCACGTCGACCCCTCTCTGGTCCCGGAGTCGGGGCCCGACGCTCTGGCTCTCGCCAGGCTGTACCTGTCCTACTCCTCGTACCTGGCGGGCTTCGACATCGCATCTGCTAAGGACATCCTCACCAACGCCTCTGCGGTTTATGTGCCTGAGCGCTACAGGGCGGCCTACCAGAGGTTGCGCGAGCTCCTTGACTCCTACACGGGGGCGATCAACGAGAGCAAGGCGCTGCTGGACCTGGCGGAGGCTTTGTACGTGAAGGGGGACTTTGGGACTTCGCTGACCGTGCTCGAGAACGCTTCCACAAGCTTGAGCGTGGCGGAGATCCGCTACTCGTACGTTGAGTCAGCTGTGGAGGTCCTGCGCTCCCTCGGGCTCCCGGGCAGCGTGCTAGACCAGATGACGTCGAACCTCAGGTACCCGCTGGACGTGTTGAAGGAGAGGTACGTCGCCCTCCGCGACAAGGTCAGGGAGGCTCTCGAAACCGCTGTGGGGACTTCCCTGGAGCTGGAGGTCTCCAGCAGTGAGGTCTTGTACGGCGAGTATCTGGGTGTCAGCGGGAGGCTTGCCTCCGTAGAGGGGTCTGGAGTGCCGGGTAAGACCGTGTACGTGTACCTCGACTCTGAGAGGTACACCACCGTTACCGACGGTGAGGGCTACTTCAGGCTGTGGATCCCCGTGAGGGTTTACCAGAGCCCTGTGAGGGTCTACGGGGAGTTCTTGTCGGATGGGTTCTACAAGTACGCGAGGTCGCGGGACGTGTACGTTAAGGTTGTCTTCTACGAGCCGGGCCTCGAGGCGTGGCTCGATAACCAAACTTGCCTGCCGGGGAGAAGCTTCTCTCTCCACGTGCGTGCGGACGAGGGGCTTGAGGTCAGCGTCGAGGGGCCGTTCGGGTTTAACGCGAGCTTTGCTTCAAACGGCTCGGTGTACAGCTTCTCTATCCCTGTCCCTGCTTCAGCCCGGGAGGGTACGTACACCATCCGGGTTGCCAGCTCCCCGAGGGGCGTGATTGCACCAGGCCTGGTGACCCTGAGGGTGAGTGTGGTAAGGTTCACGCCGAGCGTTGAGGTTAATGCCCCAGCTTTCATTTTGACTGGCTTCACGTACGCTATCTCGATTTCGCCGAGCGTGGAGTCCCGGCTCAACGTTTACACTGCTCCAGGCGTTTTCACCTATGTTCAGGGTTACAACGTTTCCTTGAGTGTGCCTCACACCTACCTGGATAGGAGGCTCAGGGTAGTGCTTCATGTCTCCCCGCTGGATCCTGGGTATAGGGCCGTGGATCTGGGTTTGGAGCTGCCGGTTTACAACGTTTTCGTCTTCCTGGTGGCAGGGGGTGTGCTGGTGTTTGTTGCCCTCGCGTTACTCCCTAGGGGATCCTCTGGTGGTCCCCTGAGCCCCCCTCTTGAAGAGGCTTTGCCCGCGGGAGCGGCGTCAAGGCGCGGCGGAGAGGTCAGGGAGGATGGTTTGAGGGGCCTTTTCCAGTCTCTGGTGGAGCTCCTGGAGAGGCTTAGCGGTGTCAGGTTTGAGCCCAGCTACACTATTCGGGAGTACCTTGGAGCGGTCAGAGGCAGGGTTTCCGAGGCTCTGTGGAATCCTATCAGGTTCTTCATGCTGAGGCTTGAGGCGGTGCTTTACAGCCAGCTTGAGGGCGAGAGAGCTTTGATAGAGCGCATCATAAGGGCTTTTGTGAGCACCCTGGGTGGTGGGGGTTGAGGGGGTATATTCTTCTCGGCTTAGGCTTGGCGCTTGTCGTGCTTGTCTTGATGGTTGCCCTTGTCCCGTCTACAGACGACTTTTCACCTGACAACCCTCTCTGGAACGGCCTGACGGCTTTCTGCCAGGCGTTTAACGTCAGCGTTGTCGGCGTCGCGGATATAGGAGGGTTGCCTCGCGACTCAGCCTTAGTTATTGTAGGACCCTCGCTCAACCTGTCAGGCGCCGGTGCCGCGGGTCTGAGGGGCTTCGTCGAGGAGGGCGGGTTGCTCGTCGTCGCGGATGACTTCGGCTCGGGGAACTCTATCCTGGAGGCCCTCGGGGTCTCTACGCGCGTAGGTGGTGCGCTTCTGGAGGACGGTGTCTTCATGTACAGGTCTCCTTTACTCCCCAGAGCGGTTTCACGGGTTAATGGCAGTGGCTTTGATCTTTACTTGAACTACGCCAGCTACGTGGAGCCTGACGGGAGGGGGGTTTGCCTGGCCTACTCGTCGCCTTTCAGCTACCTCGACTTGAACTCGAACGGTGTCCGCGACGAGGGGGAGCCCTACGGGCCTTTCTGCGTGGCCTACGAGGAGCCTCTGGGCCGTGGCCGGGTAGTCGTCCTCTCAGACGCGTCAATTTTTATAAACTCGATGCTTAGTATGGGAGGGAACTATGAGATGATAGGGAGCGTGCTGGGCCAGAGGGGGGTCTACGTCCTGGGCGGGCTTTGGAGCGGGTCTACCTACACTTACGCGAGGTCGCTGATTGTTGGTGCTGTAGGCTTGGTGTACGGTTCGACGTTGAGGTACGTGAGCGTTCCCCTGACTGGCCTGCTCGTTTACGTCGTGTCTCTCCTTGTTTATAGGAGGGTGAAAAGAGTTATCCCTAGCTGATATGAACATTGGAGGTGGGTGTTAGTGGAGGGTGGTAATAGCGTTGGGGAAACTGCTCTAGTAGCTGAGGCGAAAGCTTTCCTGAGTCGGGCAGCCGAGATCCTGAACAAGCTTGACGCCTATATCGTGGGCTACGACGACCTTAAGAGGCTACTCCTGGTAGCCACGCTCACGGGGGGGCATATCTTCCTCGAGGGGCCCCCTGGGACCGGTAAGACTAGCATGGCTAGGGTCTTTGCGAGCCTTATTGGAGGCTCCTTCAAGCGCGTCCAGATGACGCCCGACCTTCTTCCGAGCGACATTATAGGCACGTACTACTTCGACTTGAGGAGAGGGGAGTGGGTTTTAAGGAAGGGGCCTGTCTTCACGAACGTCCTGCTTGTTGATGAGCTGAACCGCGCTCCTCCGAGGACGCAGAGTGCTCTGCTGGAGGCGATGCAGGAGAGGGAGGTCAGCATTGAGGGCACCAGGTACGCTCTTCCAAAGCCCTTCCTCGTGCTCGCGACGCAGATGCCCATCGGCACAGAGGGTACCTACCCCTTGACACCCGTGCTTATAGACCGGTTCGCTTACGGGTACCATACCTCCTACCCCGACGAGGGGATCGAGGCTATGGTTGTTGAGATCTCGGACGCTGTTGAGTCTGTGCTCGAGGAGGCTCCAGGCGAGGCCCCGTCGAAGCTCAGGCCCTCTGTCGGGCAGGAGGAGCTCCTCAGGGCCATGGACCTGGTGAAGAGGGTTTATGTCTCGCAGAAGATCTTGAGGTACATTGTGAGCCTTGTCGGGTTTGTGAGGCGTTCCAGCGAGGTCCTCGTGGGTCCTTCGCCTAGGGCTAGTATTTGGCTTTACCGGGGGGCAAGGGCCTGGGCTCTCCTGGAGGGAAGGGGGTACGTTATCCCGGACGACGTTAAGAGCATTGCTAGGTACGTTCTGGCTCATAGGGTTGTTTTGAAGCCGGAGTTCCAGTCTGAGGGCGTTTCGCCCTTCGATGTTGTGGAGAAGGCTTTGAAGAGCGTGGAGGTCCCCAAGGTATGAGGATCAACCTCCCGGATCGCGGCTTCGCGTTCACGGCTATGCTGCTCTTCCTTTGGGCTTCAGCCCTTATCCTTCGAGACCGGCTGTTAGCCTTGATTGGCGCTGGGGCATCGCTCCCCCTCCTACTCGACTTTGCGTGGCTCGTGCGCTCCTCTCGAGGGCTGGTGCTAGATGTAAGGGGCTCGCCTCTTCAGGAAGTTTGGGTTTGGGAGAGGCCTGGCTTCGAGGTTGTGGCTGGGGGTTCGTTTGAGCCCGTCGGGCTACCTAAGTGGTTGAGGGTTAGCGGGGTGGAGGCTAGGGGGAAGGTGCTGCTGTACCGCTTCGAGGCTGTTTTCAGGCACAGCGGCGTGTACAGCCTTGAGGCCCTCGTTGTTAAGGTTTCCAGCAGGCTCGGCTTTTTTGAGCTCCTGGAGGAGTTTCCAGTGGGCCTTTCCTTCCGCGTCAAGCCCGCAACGCTCTTCTGGCTACAGCAGGCTCTCGCCTTGCTCGGGATTGGGGAGGGGTTACGAGGCCGCACGCCGAGGGGCGTCTCACCTCAAGTCATCTACTCGAGGTTTATTCCGGAGGAGTACGTCGAGAGCAGGGAGTACTGGCCCGGCGATAACTTGAAGTTTATTGACTGGAAGGCTACAGCTAGGAGGCAGAAGCTGTTCGTCAAGGAGTTTCGAGAGGGGGCTGGCTCCCAACCTATGTTGACCTTCGACACGCGGTGCCTCGGGCCGTACACCTGCGACGCTGTGGCTTCGGCTGTGCTCTCGCTGGCTGTGGGGCTTACAGCGCAGGGTGTGGGTGCCTCGGGTGTTTACGATGTCGAATCGGGACGGCTGCTGGCTTTCAGCTCCCCTCACGGGGTTCTCGCGTACGTTGTCAACAGAGTCTTGGAGTCTAAGGTCGCGGACGAGCTGGACTTGTATGAGTTTATTGAGCCCCCGACGTTTTACGAGCTGCGCAGGGTTTTGAAGGAAATAGCTGGTTTAAGCCTACGGTTTGAAGGCAGTAGTCTGGCGAAGGTGCTGTCGCACGGGAACATCGTGTATGCTACTACCCTCCTCCACAATACTAGCGAGGTTTTAGATCTCGCCTCCAGCGTCTCCATGCAGGGCGGGACTTTGAGCCTCGTTGTGCCGGCTGAGCCGTGGCTGGATGCCCGTAGCGAGGCGGAGGCTGGGGTAGTAAAAGCCAGCTTTCGAAGAATCCTTGGAAAACTTTCCTCGACAGGTGCCCGTGTGCTTCTCTGCGGGGAGGGGGCTCCGGGCATGCTGGTTGTTGAAACTTCCGCATGAGACTCTTTCAGCGCGCACTCTGGGGGCTACGAGTGTTTTGCTGCAGCTAGTGATGCTTGCGTGGCGCGTCACAGTTTGCTCGGATGGGTTAAGGTGCAAGTGGAAGCTGGCGTCCATCGGGCTTTTCAGCAGAGTGTGTGAGGTAACGTTTAAAGGGAGAGGGCTCGTGGGAGGGTTGGGGGGAAGTTCTGTGGATGGCTGATTTGGCCAGAATTGTTAGAGCTTGGGTGATCCTGATCGGGGTGTGCACGAGGGGGGAGGTCCTCAGGGTTGCCCTGCTGGTTGTTTCCCTGCCGCTTACGCTGTCCTCCATCTACCTCGTCGGCTCGGTTGCTGTGACCCAAGAGGCCGCGACAATAGCTACAACGACTCTCGGCCCGGCTCAGCAGAGGCCTGGTTGCATCTGGGCCAGGATTGCCTACGCGCAGATCGGGGGTGAAGGCCTCGTACCTGTTTATCTCGTCGGGAATACCGGTGACTTCCTCAGCATGTACGGTTGCAAGGCCGCGTACGCTGTCGGGGGCGCCAGCGGCGCTCTTCTAAGCGTCGAAGCCTGGAAGAGCTTTGCTGGTCGCGATATACGCTTTTCAACACCCCTAGGGGTTTACAGTGTGGGCGTTGTGGGCTTCGTTGAATGCAGGTACCTTGGAGGGAGCTTTGCCGTCGTGAACTTCACCGTGGGCGAGGGAGGGCTGAGGCTTTGCCCTCAGCCTTTGACCCAGCTGGAGGTGGTCGGTGACCTCGGTGCCGGCTTCTCGAGACTCATGCTTCTTCTGGCACTCCTGTCACTCCTCCCGTTCGCGGTGGCCTCCCCTCTAGCCTTCTCAAGGGCTGTCGAGTCTATCTCCCGGGAGATCTCAGTGCTGAGGGGTCAGGGTTTAGGGCTCGGTGAGCTTGAGTCCGCTGTATTTCTGTCTCTCGCGAGCGTAATCCTCGTCTCATCCGCCTACGGTGTCGCCGCCGGCGTCGTGATCGCCCATGGTGCTCTCTGGGCTTTGAGGTTCTTCGGGTTTACCGTGTTCTCCAGGCCTCTCCCCCCGCCTACAGTGCTGGCGCCATTCACCATGCACGTCGTGGTAACTATTCTTTCAGGCTTCCTGGTCACACGCTTCAAGGTGGGTAGAAGTGAGGGTGCTTGCTGAGGTTGCCCGCGTCTGGGGTTTCAGGCTACACGTTTTGGTGTTTCTCCAAATCCTGCTGATGGAGCTCGCAGTCATCGCCTCAGGCTCGCTTCTATTCGGGGTCTACGGGTTCTACGATAGTATCGTGGATGCCGGGAGCCCCGGGGCTGTCGTTGTGACGAGCATCTCTTTGGCACCTTTCACCTCCGTCGTCAACGTTGGCCAGCTAAGGGAAAGGCTCGGGAGCGTTCCCGGCGTTGAGATCGAGGAGAGAGTCTACGCGCTGGTTAGGCTAAGGAACTCAACGGTAATCTTAGTGGGTCTAGGGGAGGGGGCCCTCAAGAGTGTTTCCTCATCGGCCAGCTCCGCGCGACAAGGCTGCTTGCTGGTAGGGGAGGATTTAGCACGTGAGCTCGGCGCGCGCGAGGGGGTAGAGATTCTTGTCTACTCGCCTTACACTTCCCTCCCTTACGTTCTCCGGGTCTGCGGCCTCGCCAGTGGGTGGCCCTACTCGTGGATGCTCGTCTCAGACCTTACGACTGCCCGTTTTATCCGCGGGTTTGGGTCGTCTCAGGCTTCGGTTGCCGTAATCCGCTCTGAGAGGGGGGCCGCTGCAGTGCTGGAGGCGCTCGGTTCTGGTCCCTACGGGAAGGGCGTCGGGGAGAGGGTAGTCCTGGCGGTTAGGAGTGCAGGTGGCAACTTCAGCGCGAAACTTTACTCGGCTTACGCCGGTGAGGCGCTTGACAGGCTTGGAGTCCCGGTGGAGGTTTTCCAAGCTCTGGTTGTGGCTGTGTGCGCGACGCTGGCTGTGTCTGCCTTGATGCTTGGAGGGTTTGTGCTCGCGGCGCGGGCTAGGGAGTTTGCCGTGTTAAGGTACACTGGTGTATCCTCGAGGTCCTTGAAGGCCGGCTTGGTCGCAGTGCTACTTGCCTACGCGGCACTAGGCGGGGTTCTGGCGGGCCTTATCCTGTGCTACGCGCCTTTGGGTCTCAGGCTCTTCGGGTTCGTGGTGAGGCCTGCTCCCTCACCGATGGTCCTGGCCGCGGGCGTGGTACTTGTCTGGGTCTTCGCCTCTGCAGGCGTTTTGGGAGGGGAGGTGTTTGAGTAAGCTACATCACGCAGCTCTGGGATTGATTCTCTGCGCGGGCCTGCTACTCCACCTGCTCCCTTACCTTATTACGGGTGAGCCCTTTTCGACCGACGTTTGGCCGCTGATTAGGGCGAGTGAGAGAATTGCTTCGAACTCGAGCTTGAGAATATGGGATGACCGCGCCTTTGATGGTTACAATAACAGGTGGCCTGGCGTTATACTAGCATCTGCTATGTTCTCGCTGGTTTCAGGTGTTGGCGTCGAGCTAACCTACAGCTTCTCCCTCCTTGTGGCTTCGCTTTTGTCGTCTTCCCTGATGCTAGGTGCTTTCGCTAAGCGCATCATCGGGCGGGGTGGCCTTGCTGAGGCTTTGCCTGCGGTTTGGCTGTTTTACCCGTCAGTCGCTGTTTTCGCGTCCTCTCTACTCAAGGAGGTTTACGCCTACCCGTTTCTCTTCGCTTTGCTTCTCCTTACCACTCGCGGCTCGCGCCGGGACGTGCTGGTGGCTACGGTGCTCATGGGAGCTCTGGTTCTGAGCCATCACCTGGCTTCGATTATGGCTTTCTCGCTGTTTTTGAGCTTAGCTGTAGTTTGCACAGGCTTGAAAGCTATTGGCTACTACAGGAAGCCGTGTCCTATTAGACCGGTTAGGAGCATCGTGCTGGGGCTTTTAACAGGGGGGTTTTTCCTTCTGTACTACACGGCTTACGGTGGTGCTGGGTTACGGTTGAGGCTGGGGTTCGCAGACGCGGCTATGCTCGCTCTGTACGCCTGCTACCTCACGCTGGGCGTTGTCGTGTACTTGAGGTTCTCGAGGGTTGGCTATGTCGAGGGGCTTGTTGGCGTGTTGGTGCTTCTACTTTTACTGTTCTCGTCGCGGACGCCCGCTGTTGTAGGGCTCAGTGTAAACTACGGGGAGCTGTTACCCTATGTGGCGCCTGCTTTCGCTCCCTTCATTTTCCTGGTTTCGAGGAAGCTCCCCCGCAGGGAGCTGTTGGCGGCGGTGTATGCTCTCTCCCTTCCGCCGAGCGTTTTCTCCCTCTACGTGCTATTCGCCAAGCCCGAGCTTGCTTCCATGCTTCACAGGTTTTTGAACTACTTCTCTCTCCCGGCAGGGGTGCTCGCATGTGTGCTGTCCAGTGCTGGGAGGCGAGTTATCAGGGCTGGTGTGGCTCTCTCGCTGCTTCTACTTGCTCTCTCAGCCTTCAGCCTTGTCACGCTCTCAAGCTTCGGGGGCGGCCCCGCCTTCTACTGGCGTTACAGTGAAGCAGAGGTCGAAAGCCTCAAGGGAGTGTTGGGGCTTGTGAGGGGTGGTGTCCTGGGCGGCGACGATAAGGTTAGCTACTTCTGCGCAAGCGTCTTGAGAGTTGATACCGGCAGTGTTCTAGCTTACTCATACGCAGGTAGAGCGCTCCCGACCGGGTTCCCATCAGTGGTCCTGAGGGATTACTTTTCCAAAGGCTATGTGAGCGGTTTGAGTGTTTACCCAGTGGAACCTTTCCTCTCTTCACTGCCCAGGTTTAGCAGGCTCTTTGACTCAGGTGAGGTGTTTGTCGTTGCGGGAGGCTAGGATCGTGCTTGGCTTAGAGAACGTTTCGAAGTCTCTTGGCAATACCAGAGTGCTCGACGGGGCCAGCCTGAGCGTCAGGGCAGGGGAGTTTGTCGTCGTCAGGGGGCGGAGCGGGGTGGGAAAATCCACTCTTGCACGGATAGCGGCCCTCATCCTTAAGCCGGACTCGGGGCGCGTGGTGTTTAACGGTGTCGATGTTACAGGTTTTGATGATGGGAGGCTTTCTAGAGTCAGGCTGAGCTATATCGGCTACGTTGACCAGTACTTCTCGCTCATAGACTCCTATACGGTCTACGAGAACGTGGAGCTTCCTTTGAGGATCATGGGCTTACCTCCGGGTGAGAGGCGCGTACGCGTAGAAAACTCTTTAAGGCTCCTGGGGATCGAGAGCCTGTCGGACTCCCTGCCTAGCGAGCTCAGCGGGGGGCAGAGGCAGAGGGTTGCCGTGGCGAGAGCCGTCGCTAAGAGGCCTTTGCTACTCGTCGCGGATGAGCCCACATCCAACCTCGATAACTACTCAGAGGCACTGGTGGTTTCGCTGTTTAAAAGGCTCTCAGCCGAAATCGGGGTGGCCGTGCTCATGACTACAACCGACCTTGTTACGAGCTTCCCGTCGGACAGAGACCTTACGCTTCTAGATGGCAGGATTGTTGATAGGGAGGCAGTAAAGAAATATTAGACTGGTTTTTAACCGAGTGGGTGTGTTTACCTTGCGCGGCGCTCTCTGGCTTACCTTCATGCTACTCGTACTCTCCGTAGTGCCGGCGTTCTGCGACCCTCTGGATGACAGGGTTTCACCCATCATCAAGGATCTCGAGTACCTTAGCGGCAAGGGGGTTGACGTCTCGAACGTGACGAGGAGCCTTAACGCGGCGATAAGGCTCTACGAGGCGAACCGGACGAGCGAGGCCGCGAGCCTCCTCGACAACATCTCGTCTGAGGTGCAGTCCCTGAAGGCCACCGCGGAGGAAGTGTCCTTCAGGAAGGCCGTGACCAAGTACTCGCTGGCAGCGCTCGTGCTCTCACTCCCTCTAGTCGCCTACCTCGCGATCCCGCGGGTGTACGTGTACGTCTGGTTCAGGCTCCACCGCGGCTGGCTCGTCGAGAAGAGGAGGGGTGGTGGGGAGTGATACTGGACGAGGAGGTCTTCGCCGTGATACTGGCCGTCGTTACGGTGGCCTCGGTTTTCGCAGCGGCCCAGCTTCTGCGCCCGGAAGTTCAGGAGCCCTTCACGGCGCTGGGGCTGCTCGACGCCCAGTGCAGGATAGGGGACTATCCCAGGAGGGTTATCCCGGGGCAGCCTATAGATCTCTGCGTCTTCGTGTACAACCACGAGGGCAGGCCGATCTACTACAAGGTCGTCTTCAGGGTGGGGACCAACGGGACCATCCCCTCTAACTCGACGCCCTCCCCCGAGCCGCCCATCGCCGAGTGGAGGGGCGCGCTTGCCCACGGCGAGAACGCCACCTTCAGGGTGTCCGTGGCCGTGCCTCAGGGCTTCAACGGGAGCAGGGCGGCCCTGATCTTCGAGCTTTGGGTGTACAACGCGACCGAGGGCGGTTGGGTGTACACGGGCAGGTGGACTCACCTCTACGTGGATGTCGTCAGGCCGGGTGTTTAGCGTGGCTACGCTAGAGGAGTACGCGGCTTCCAGGTCTCGCGGGAAGCTGAGCTACAGGGTGCTCAGGGAGGTCTACGAGGAGGTCTCCAGGGGGGCCGTGGAGCTCGTGGACCCCTCCCCGCCGTTAAGCCTGGCGGGGTACCTGGCTAGGCTTGACTACAGCCTGTGGTTCTGGTCAACCTTGACGCTCTCCTCCGCGACACTGCTTCTAGTGTACCTCAGCTGGGCCCAGCCCGCGCTCACCGTCCTCAGGTACGTTTTCGGCTCGCTCTTCGTCCTCTACCTGCCTGGCTACGTGCTCGTCGAGGCCCTCTACCCTTCGGAGCGCGAGCTCAGCCCGTTGGAGCGCCTCGCCCTGTCCATCGGTCTCTCGCTGGCCGTGGTGCCCCTGCTGGGGCTGCTGCTGAACTATACCCCGTGGGGGATAAGGCTGACGCCTGTAGCCCTCACCCTCTACGCGTTCACAGCTTCGGTCGGCGTGCTCGCCGCCTACAGGAAGTTGGCTGTTGTTCGGCTCGAGACCGAGCTGGTCAAGCGTAAAAATAAATCGAGACAGAGGTAGTTTATGAGTCGGGGATCGAAATGCCGTCCAGCGGTGACGTCACGGCGGTTGTGCCGACGCTCGATGAGGAGGAGGGCATCGGGCTTGTCATAGACGAGCTCAGGGCCAACGGCGTCGGTAGGATAGTCGTCGTGGACGGAGGCTCGAGGGACAGGACGCGTGAGATAGCGTCCTCGAAGGGGGCTAGGGTTGTGATACAGGAGGGCAGGGGGAAGGCCCTCGCGGTCAAGACGGGTTTGAGGTTCGTCGAGACCCCCTGGGTGCTAGTGATAGACGGGGACCACACCTACGACGCGTCCTACCTCGGTGCGATGCTCAGCGCCGCGGAGGGCTACGACGAGGTTATAGGGGCGAGGCTGATAGGCAGGGAAAACATACCCCTACTCAACCGCTTCGGGAACTGGGTTATCACGAAGACCTTCAACATCCTGTTCGGCACGAGACTGTCAGACGTATGCTCGGGCATGTACCTCGTGCGGGCGGACGTGCTCAGAGAGGTCTGGTTCGAGGGGAGGGGCTTCAGCGTCGAGGTCGAGGTCGCCGCTCACGTCGCCAGCACGTCCCGCAGGATCACCGAGGTCCCAGTCCGCTACCGGGAGCGCAAGGGGAGGCCTAAGCTGGGCAGGCGCCACGGGCTCCAGATCATGCTCGACGCGGTGAGGCTCGCCTGGCGCTACAACCCGACGGTCGTCGTCTTCGCCCTGGGCTCCGTGCCGCTGCTGCCGGGGGTTCCGATACTCCTCTGGGTGTTCTACGAGTACGTCTTCCGGAGGGTCGAGCACTTCGTCTGGGCGATCATCTCGCTCCAGCTCGTGAGCGTGGGCTTCGTCTCGATGCTGCTCGCGATAGTGTCCCTCTACCTCAAGCGGATGGAGTACAGGCTGACGGAAAGGATCGAGAAAGCGGTGCAGCAACGCTCCAGCTGACCGCGCCCCGCATCGAGAGTTATGGATTAGGATTTACGCGGGTTAGAGCCTTTGATGTTGCGGGCTGGGCGTCCTTTGAGCTTAAGCCTGCTTGCTCCCTAGACAATCGTATACAGGTGAAGGATTGAGCCCCGGGATAGTACCAGCAGGGTTTGAGGAGCGTTGTTGCCGAGCGCTTAGCTACAGTCCGGCCGTGTACACCTTGAGGTACCGCTGGATAGCGATGTCCCACGTGTACCTCGCGAGCACCCTCTCGTAGGCCTTCCTGGCGAGCTCTCGGGCGAGCCCCCCGTCGCTGAGGACGAGCCTGACCGCCTCCGCGAGCCCCTGAATGTCGCCCGGCTTCACGAGGACGCCTGCGCCGCCGCCGAGCAGCTCCACGTTCCCGCCAACCGCTGTAGCAACGCAGGGAACGCCCAGGGCCATCGCCTCCAGTAGGGCTGTGCTGAGCCCCTCGTGATACGATGGGAGCACGAAGGCGTCGCTTCCCTTGACTAGCTTCAGGGCCTCGCTCCGTGGCTTGTAGCCCAGCACGTGTATGTTGCCGCTCCTCGCGGCTAGCCGCTCCAGAGCGGGACGTAGGGGGCCGTCGCCGACGAGGACCAGGTGCGCGTCGACGTTGTGCCGGAAGAAGGTGAAGGTCAGGTCGAGGACACCCTTCTCCCTGGAGAGCCTGCCAGCGTAGATCACCTGCCTGTCGTAGAGGCGCGTCGCATCGGAGGGGAGGTCTTTCAGGTCTATGGCGTTCGGCACGTAGTGGACGTGGTAGCCCATCCTCCCGTAGGCCCTCGCGACGTCCCTCGAAACCGCTGTAAGCGCGTCAGCCCACCTCAACGCGGCCCGCTCGACGCCGCGCGCGAGCTCGCCCAGGGGCCGGCCGTAGAGGAAGGAGATCTGGTCTGAGAACACCCCGTGGAGGGTGAGAACCTTCCAGCCACCGGCCAGCCGCATGGCGGGCGCGGATGGGATGTTGTGCGCGTGGACGACGTCGTAGCCGCCCCGCCTGGCCAGGGAGGCCGCGGCGGAGAGCAGCGTGAAGCTGGGATTCGAGAGGCCCTTTCTCCTCACGCATCGCAGCCTGCCGCATGACAGCACTTCGACGAGGAAGCCCCTTTCCCGAAGCTTCTCGGCGAGCTTGGAGACGTGCTGTGCCACACCACCGATGCCGTTGGAGGTCGGGGAGATAACAAGTACTTTCATGTATCGCGCCTTTTGAACGGGATGGCGGGGAAAATATATTGTTTAGTTCGCTGTAAATGCCGGTGCTCGCATTACTAGGGTTTACTGCTGGACGCGAGTCTCTTCACCCTCAGCACGTATTCGACTTTATCGAGGAGATTTCTTTTAAAGTTCTCGTACGTAAACATCCTTGAAACTTCCATGCTCTTCCTTCTAAGCTCCACGTAGTCAGCACTAGATTCAAGTCGCTTTACTATTCCCGGAACCTCCTCTATGCTTCTGTAGCCGAGTACATCCGAAACCCTGCTTACTACGTCGTGCCACGCTCCGCCATCCCGGTATACGATAGGTACAGCACCCGCAGCCATTGCCTCGACGATCGAAATCCCGAAGTGCTCGGGAAACTCTGGGTGGAGGTAAAAGCGGGCGGCCCCGAGGTACTCGAGCACCCTGGACCTTGGTAAGTTAGTCTCTAGAATAACGTTGTTCAAGCCTTGCTCCTTGATTTTTCGCTCTATGCTTTCAAGTATTTTCTGCGAGTGCTCGGTGGTGGAACCTATAATGACGAAGTTGTAGTCCCTAAGTTTCGCCGCGACATCAACTACTTTGTGAAGCATTTTGCCGGCAACGAACCTGCTGGTAGTGACTATAAGTTTCTCCCTATTCTCGTTACTGGACACTCTGCTGAAGTACTCCACATCAACGGGCGGGTAGACTACGTCGGCGACGATGTGATGGACCTTGAATATTTGCGCGGCAGTCCAAGATGAGTTCGTAAGCACTCTACCTGGAGTGATTTCATTCTTGAGAGAGTTGGCATAGAGTCTCACAATCCAGTCGTAAAGCCTCCAGTGAGGTGATTTGTCCTTCTCTTTGAGGAAGTCCGCCCAGGCAGGGTAGTGGATGTAACTTATATCAGTTGGAGAAGGGATGTTGCTCTGCGTCTCAAGAACAAGGTCGTAGTCCCCACTTACTTTACTGAGGTATTCTGTGAAAAACCTCTTGTAGACAGTCAGTCTCCTGAGCCTGGAAAACCTTCCGCGCATCACGCTCCCTAACTTATAGGCAACAGGAAGCTGCTTAACAGCTACATTGAACTCGGTAACATCAATGTTAAATCTTTCCAGAACTGTAGCCCTCTCTAAAGGTGTAGAAGAAAGTATAGTTACGCTATAACCATCTTCTCTGAGAGCCTTCGCGGCGTTCAGGGCAAGGAACTCTGCGCCGCCTAAAACATCGAAGAAGACGTGAACAAGGAGAACCCTACCTTTCATAGCTTAACACTCAAGCAATGATTTGAAGTATTAAAACATACTCACTTCAGCTTACAATACTTTGTTTTGTAAGCTATTGTAAAGTTAATTATTATCCTCAAAAAAGCTATGAAATGCATTAGGGAATGTCTTCAAAATCTTTTCTGAGAGTTAGAGTAAACAAGTAAATCCTGTATGAACACAATAGTGAAAATCACCTATAGCACCATCTTGCCCCCGTTCACTAGTATCTACGCGGTTCACCAATGCAATTTTTGAATCTTTTTACCTCAGCTTCTTTATGCTTTCTCAACATCTTCTGCTGTAACTCACCATGATCTGCTTCAACCATTCTTTAATGAGATTCAGTCTCTAAACATAACTACCGAACGGCTTTGTGCGAGAAAAACAATTTCAGCCCATCCGCTCTTTTTCAGGATCTTTCGCATTTGAGGAAAAACAGCTTGCCACCAAACATCTACCCGCTCCCACCATGCGAAAAACCATTCCCGTGGCAGGCCGAGATCTTCGGGTAAGCAATAATCTGTGTACCGGTAAACTATAGCCTGTGCGGCTTCACTTCCGTTACTTCTCCTGATAGAATTCGCAAAGCTGTCAAGCGAGGAGACTAGTAGCATGGCTAGAACTGAGGGGGTGATTTTCCGCTCGTAGTAATACACTTGTGCCGGAGTGAAGTTACAACCTTTAACAGCGTCGCTAATATTCCTCAGCCTTCTTGCATAAAAATTCAACCTTCCTTTAACATACCTAGATTCTGCGAGGCTCGAGGGAGACTTCTTCATGTTTGTGGTAAAGGGAAAGGAGAGGATACTTCGTGCAAGAACGCCGCGCTTTATAGCTCTAGCAACGAGCTCCCAATCCTCGCCGACATTTAAATCTCTCAGTGCACTCGTAGCTAAATTTTATACTCCCGAGGGCTAGGCCCTCCGCTTTCTCCCATAAGGCAAAGAGAACAAGGTGCTTTGCTCTAATCGGAGTGTGTTCCATGAACCATAGGTTAACTGTAAACGAGATAAGTTTTATTTTGATGAGCATGCCTTCATGGTAAAAATGGGAGTTCATCGACTGCACGGCGAGGCAGAAAATGCTGTAGCTCTGATGAGAGGGTTAGAATCGAAGTAATCCGCTAGTTGTCTATAGCGTGCATTATAAGGTTGACCTCCTCCTGAATGATCTCATTCCAAGGTCTAAGCCTAGGGGCTTCGACGCTAACCCTGCTAGCTGACAGCAAATCTGTAGCCTCGTCAGCCATGGCATCGACGTCGAGCTCCCGGACAAGCCTGACACCCTCCAATTTCCCGTAGTAGGTGCTCAGGGCTGGGATATCGTACCCTACGATTGGTGTGCCAAGTAAGAGGCTTTCAGCCACAGCGTACGGGAAAGCATCCTGGTGGCTCGGGTATAGCATGAGCTTTGCCTCCCGCACGAGCCTGAGCCTTTCTTCTCTGGAAACGAAGCCTGCGAAAAGAACCTTATCACCTATGCCGAGCCTTCCGGCGAATTTGCGGAGTCTTGCTGCCTCGCGGCTTGGGATGTTGCCGGTAATGATAAGCCTGTAATTGTTGAAACTTCGAGCTATTTTCCTGAAAGCTAGGAGGGCTTCCACGACGCCCTTAGTGACGCTGGGTCTACCGCCAAAAATTAGGTAGTCTTTCTTTTCAGTAAACCCCTCCCGAATGCCCCTAATTCGCATGAGGTCTTCCTTATCAAGTGTGACGCCGGGATCCATGTAGAAAACTCTATTAGACTTCTCCAAACCCATCTCGAGGCACACGGCTTTACTGATACCGAGAACTAACGTATAGTTATTTAAGACACTTTTAACTCTGCGTTCGTATAATTCGTCGCTGAAAGACTGGAATGCTTGAGCTAAAGTTTTCCTTATTTCCTCGCGTATTCCCCCGTACAGGCAATCATAGTAAACTCGGGTTGCCACTTTTAGCGCCCTCACTCTATGCTTTAGCGCGTAGAATGCTGGCAATTGCAGGATGGCGATTGAAGGGTTCCCTTCCTCTGAGGCGATTCGATTAGCAAGCCACAGCGAGTCCCAAGTTTCATGCCACGACAGAACAGCATCCACGCGAGGTACAAGCCTGGGGTTTTCCCGGACTAAAAAAGAAGGGGCGAGCAAGAAAAGCAGTTGATATGCACGCCTTGGGATGGTTGACTGAGGTCTGTGCCCCAAGTACCCAAGAATCCTTACCCCTTTTACTGCAAGCTCTGATAAAGTTTTCACATCATAGCTCCAGGGGTCAATAGGGGGTATGAGCAAGTATGGATCGATGCCGCGCGAGCAGTATTCTAGCAGTGACTTTTTAGCTCTATAAGCTCCTCCGCCTGTCACCGGGAAAGGGTTTGAAACGACGAGAACTTTCATCAAAGACTGCAGTACTGAGACAATAAATTTTTTATGTTACTTGAGAACCTGATGAAAGCACCGAGGTTTCATTAAGTATACTCAAGATGCTTAATTAAGCAGAAGGGCCTCCTAAGATAATGCTGGATACCTGGGTCTATCCCTTCGGAGCTTACGGTGCTTAAGCTTTAAGCTTCTCAGCTTATGATTCTGAAGCTTAAAGAAAACCTTATTGCTCGAGTCCGCCGCAGTGAGCTTATCATTTAAGACTACTTTACCTCCCACTGTAAAGGCTAGTTCATGTATGCAGGAAACCTCTCCCCATTGCTGGGAGTAGTATTACAGCGCCAAGTGTGATCGCTTTAGTTTTCATAGCGTTTTCTTTAGTAGGATGCAACTACGAAGATTCTCAGAACGCTTTCAGGGGAGAAGGCTTTTAACTCTGTATTAATTCCCCGAGGCGATGATAGTCGTTTTGACTCACGACGTGGACTACTCGGTTAGGGGGCCTGGGGTTAGGCACGTGCTTGAGAGGAGGGAGAGGTTTGAGGGCTGGGTTGTTGAGCGCGTGCTGCGGGAGGGCTTCAACCCGTACTTCGGCGTGCCGAGGGTGGTAGAGGTCGAGGAGGGGCTAGGTGTGAAGTCGACTTTCTTCTTCAGGGCTTTCTACGACGACGGCGGGACCGTGGAGGAGTACGCTGGGGTCATCGGTGAGCTGCTCAGGAGGGGTTGGAGCGTGGGGCTACACTTCAACGACCCTGGGCGCGTCGCGGAGGAGAAGGCTTTCATGGAGCGGCTGGGCTTCAGGGTTGAGGGGACGCGGGGCCACTTCCTCCGGGTCCCGGATTTCGCGGCTCTGCGCTCTCTGGGCGTGAGGTTCGACTCCAGCGTCTCGTACGCGAAGGGCGGTTGCGACGAGCGAAACGCGGGCTTCTTCGAGGTGGAGGGGGTGGTGGAGTTCCCCGTGACGCTCATGGACGCGTACATGTTCACGTACGACCGGCTGGACGAGGAGGGGGTTGTGCCCTTCATCGCCGGCTGCGTCGAGAGGCTTAGGGGCCGGGGCGCGAGGCTGGTCACGCTGCTGTGGCACGACAGCTCCATCTACATGAGAGGCGGGCGCGCGTACCCGAGGGTGCTTGAGGCGCTGTCGAGGTACGAGCTCGTGGACATGGCGACTGCGTACAGGATGGTTGCCTCGAACGAGATCTGACGCCGGGAGACACCCGTAGGCTTGGGCCGGGCTCCGGTGCCCCTTTCCATGCTTCGAGCTTCACTTCTGCTGCCTCTGCTCCTTCATCCTCTTGTAGGCTAGGCCGAGCATCATCGAGGCGTATATGTGCAGCTTCCAGGCTTCGGGGTGCTCCCCGTACTCCCTCACGGCCTTCCTGGCCAGCTCCAGCAGCTCCTGGGCTTCCTCGAGGCTCAGCTCCTCCTTCTCGCTCTTGTCTAGGAGGTCGGCGAGCCTCTTCCACCCCTCCCGAGTGAAGGGGTTCGAGACGGCCAGCCTCTCGAGCTTCCTGCCCACCATTGCTTCGAGCCCCGAGATCCTCTCGGCGAGCTCTGAGGTTCTGCTGTCAAGCTTCTCCTCAAGCCTCTTCAGCTCCCTCTCGACGCCGTCGAGCCGTTTTTCGACGGCCTCAAACCTTTCGTCCACCCCGGTAAACCTCTTGTCGATGGCTTCAAACCTCCGGTCTACCTCGGTGAACCTCTCGTCGATTTGCTCGAATCTTTTCTCGATGTTGGCGAACTTCAGGTCTATTTCCCGGAATTTGCCTCCCAGCCAGTAGGCTAAGGCGATGATCGTCGCGAGCCCTCCCACCCCTCCGATGGCCGAAAGTACGCTGAGGATGTCCACAGCTCTCCTGCTAACTATCTGCGTTAAGGTACTTATATCCTTGGTGCATCTCCCCCTCTCTCCGTGCTGACTTTATTTTTTCAGGGGAGTGACTTCACACAGGAGGGTTCCAAGGCTACTCGGTCAGCTGCTCGCCACTGTAACCGAATATTTGCATCCTAGCAGCGTCCAGGCCAGCTTGCCTTCATCACCCCTCGCCTTTCCGCGAGAAATCACTCACGGGGACTTCTCCTTTACGGAAAGTGTTACCCCAGCCGGGGCGACACGCCCACTGTAGGCAACCCATGAAAACCTCGAAAGGGAGCCCTCTGACCGGTGGGGTGGGTAAATGCGCAGGCGCGGCCGGGGCATGGGTGTTTAGGCGCCTAGAGCGGTGATGTATTGCTTGCGGCCCGGAGTGTAGTGCGGTTAACTTTATCTTGATAGGTTTGGAGTCAGGCTTGGTCGTGATGGGCTACAGGGTTGTCGTCGCATCGATTGCCTCGCGCAAGGCTCTCGCGATTGCGCGGTCCCTAAGGGCGGCTCTTGGGGCTGAGGTTGTGGGCGCGTCCCACAGGAGGCACCCCTTCGCCTACTCGCGGCTTTTCGACAGGGTTGTGGTGCTGGAGGGCGCTGCGCGTGGCGGGGCCGAGTGGGGGCTTGCTGTGCTCGATGTTGCTGAGGGGGTTGGGGGCGACGTGGTTGTGCCTGTGGACTTCCTGGACGTCCTCTCGCTCTCGCGGGTTAAGGGGCGCGGGCGGGTCGCTGTTATCGCTCCGGACTACGGGCAGGTCGTCGTCGCGTCGAGCAAGGCAGGGCTCGCGGAGCTACTGGGAGAGAGCCTCGTGCCCGCTTCGGTGGTCGTCGGGGACGGCTCGGGGGCTGGGGCTGTCTACAGGCTTAGGCCTCCGCTCGTGGTGAAGGGCTTGAGCGACGCGGCTAGCCCGGAGTTCTTCCCTGACGTGGAGGGGGCCGTGGAGGCAGCGGCGGCGAGGGCCCCGTGCCTGGTTCAGGAGTACGTGCCGGGGAGGGGTAGGGGGTACGAGGCGGTCGCCTTTGAGGGGGAGCCTCTGCTCGAGTTCACGCACGAGAGGGTTGTCGAGTACGATCCCGGGGGCGGTGCGAGCCTGGGGGCGAGGGGGCCTGTCCTGGACCCTAGGCTATACGGGGTCGGCAGGCTGGCGCTCTCGAGGCTCCGGTGGACCGGGCCGCTGATGGTTGAGGTCAAGCGGGTGCCCGCTGAGGAGAGGTACTTCGTGGTGGAGCTGAACCCGAAGTTCTGGGGTAGCCTGGACCTCCCCGTCTCGCTCGGCTACCACTTCCCGGCGGTTCTGGTGAAGGCGGCGCTGGAGGGGGTTGACTCGGCTCGGGCGTTCGCGAGGGGGCTGAGGGTCGGGGCCGGTGAGTTCTACTGGGTTCTGGACGGGTTCAGGTACGCGGCCAAGCTGCCCGGGACGTGGCTCCGCATGGCCTTGAGGGCTAGGCGGAGCGACGTGAGCCTCTCGGACCCTGCTAGGGTCGCGGCCCAGCTGGCTGTAGCTGTTGAGAGGCTCGGGGCGGAGCGGGAGGGCTGGCTGCGCTCCCTTGAGAGGGACTACGCCAAGCTGAGGCGATTCTACGGGCGCCTCGTGGGTGCCGGGAGGCCACTCGCGATCCTCGACTTCGACGGGGTGATCGTGAAGCTGAGGCTTGACTGGGGGCGAGCCTACAGAGCGCTGGAGGAGCGCGGCTTCAGGAGGCCCTGGGAGAGCGTGACGGGGACGCTACGGAGACTCTGGAGGGAGGACAGGGTTAGGTTCGAGGAGGCGTCGCGCCTACTGCAGAGCTTGGAGGAGAGGGCACCTGCGGAGCGCCTGCTGGGCGGCGGGGACCTCGAGGGGCTTGAGCTCTGCGTCGCCAGCATGCAGCCCGTCTCCGTACTGAGGAAGCACCTGGGCGGCGTCAGGCTCTACGGACGGGACAGCGGCTACGGGCCGTTTAAGTCCGAGATGTTCAGGGCCTGCGTGGAGGAGCTGGGGTGGCGTGGGCCCGTGGTGGTGCTGGACGATGACCTGTACAACTGCGTGACGGCGCTTAGGATGGGCTTCTACCCTGTCAGGGTGGTTGGCGACGCGTACAGGGCGGTTGAGGCGCTTAGGGTCGGCATCCTCCCCGTGGGCATCGAGGATCTGAGGGGCTTCCTCGGGCTGCTCAGGCGGCTTCAGGCCAGGCCCGGGTAAAGGCCTCGCCCCAGCTACTTAACGCTCTCCGCTTTTGCACGGCATGAGATGACGTTAATGCCTTACGCGTGCTTGAAGACCTCATCGCGAACCGCCGACTCGCATTTGAGGGGCGCGGATGAGCCCAGGGAAGTCTTCAACCTTTAAACGCCGAGTAAGCCTCCTCTAGCTCCTCGTAGGAAAGCCTGCTCTTCACGAGGCCTCTCATCCGCGTGGTCGCAGAGGGGCCTCAGGCGTTTGCGAAAGGCTCCATGGCTTTGCGTAGAGCTTTGCCGATTATGAAACCTAGTCTTCGAGCCTTTTCCGTGAACCTTCTCAGCGGTTTCCCGCTGACCCTAACGCGGAGACCTCTCTTCATTATACTCGTCACTGTATACGTCTAGAAACCAATCTAAATGCGTTTTTACCGTTCGACGAGGACGGTCGTCGAGCGCCTTCCGCTTGTTAGATAAATGTGGCAAGAACAGCCCCCATGTCCTGGTCGTGTTTCTAATTAACGACTTTCACCATCAGGCGCGTTATAACCAGCGCTTCCCGGCACTGGTGTCGTGCTGTGCGGGAGGTTCGCGGGACCCAGTTCAAAGGGGACACAGTGCTCCTGGAACATTGTTATATTCTAGTATAAAGTAGTTGTATCTGAAAATAACCTTGTTATACTACAGTAAAACAAAGTTACGTTGAAAAATAATGATGTTATTGCTGGGATTCCTGCTTCTGCTCCTGCTCGAGCTTCTTGAGCTCTTCCTCGATCTCCTTCTCGATCTCCTCTATGGGCTTGGGTGGGGGGGTGGTTGCGAGGGTGTAGCCGATCCAGGCTAGGATGCCGAAGACGCCGGCCACGGCTAGGAAGAGGGTTATCTGCACGACGAGCTGGCTCCAGGGTGTGAGGAAGACGAGCCACGCGTAGGCGAGGATCACGGCTATCGACGCTACGAGCAGGATTGCCCCGACGAGCTGGTCTCTGGACATACGCTTACTCAGCGATTGCACAATTTATATTTTTGTCGCCTATTCCGGAAAAATTTATCTTTGGGAGCGCCGCTCTCCACTTGTATGCTCAAGGCTGTTATCCTGGCGGGCGGGCTCGGCAAGAGGCTGAGGCCCTTGACGAATGACAGGCCTAAGCCGCTCGTGGAGGTTGCTGGCAGGCCTATCGTCGTCTGGCAGGTGGAGTGGCTGAGGAGGCAGGGTGTCTCGACCTTCATCATGTGCGTTGGGCACCTTAAGGAGAAGTTCCTCGAGATCGTGGGGAACGGGTCCAGGCTCGGCGTGAAGGTGTACTACTCCGTGGAGGAGGAGCCCCTCGGCACCGGCGGCGCGCTCAAGAACGCTGAACCCCTGCTGAAAGGGGAGGACGTCTTCGTGGTGGTGAACGGCGACGTCCTGACGAACCTCGACGTCTCCAGGCTCGTGGAGAAGGCTAGGGGCGCTGTGGGCAGCATCGCCCTCGTGCCCCTCCCAAGCCCCTACGGCGTCGTGGAGACAGATGGTGAGGTGGCGAGGAGCTTCGTGGAGAAGCCCCTGCTGAGGGAGTACTGGATCAACGCCGGAGTGTACGCCTTCACGCCGAGGGTCTTCGAGTACCTGCCGGAGAGGGGGGACATCGAGAGGGAGGCTTTCCCGAGGGTGGCTAGGGAGGGGCTTCTCAGAGCCGTGAAGTACGACAGCGTAGCGTGGAAGAGCATCGACACTCACAAGGACATCGAGGAGGCTGAGAAAAGCGTGATACCCTACCTCAAGGCCTTCCTCGGAGATCAAGCCTAGAGAGGCCGGCTCCTCACACTCTCCTCGTGATCACGAACTCGCAGTAGGGGTCTCCCCTCTTTATGCACTTCGTCTCGCGGGGCTCGACGCCCTCCCTGCCCACGCCCCAGCTAGCAGCCACGAAGCCAGCGAGCAGGCCGCGTATCATCATGCTCTCCGCCTCCTCTATCTCGCCGAGGTGCTTGCACTCGACGCTATCATACACCCTCGCCGCGAACCTCCAGTCCGTGAACTCGGCGACCTCGAGGACGCCGTAGCCCGTCAGCCTGAACACGTGCTCGAGTAGCCTCGCCTGGTCCTCGCGCCTCCTAGCGAGCCTCGAGTAGAACTCGCGGTGCATCGCGGCGCCAGAGTCAAAGAACGTGTGGTAGAGGATGTAGCCGAAGCCCGTGCCCATGTGCCTCCAGCCGTAGAGGAGAAACTCTCGGAGGACCGGCTCCCGAAAAATAACGGCGCGGATGCCCCCTAGTAGCGGCGGGAAGCCCCAGGCGTCGACGGCAACCCCCTCGATGACCGGCGGGGAGTGCTCGACTCCTTTCACGTAGGGCGTCTTGGCCAGGCATTCCCTGATCCTCTCGACTGCCTTGCTGTCGGGAGGCTCGCAGGCTATGAAAGCCCAGAAGGGTTCGCCGGGCCTGCCCGTCACGTGCAAGCTCAGGATGGGCGTGTCGTTGCTCGCGAAGCACTCGGAGATCCTCGCCAGAACTCCCCTCGCTGTCAGAGCCTCGGGCGCGAAATCTACTCTGAAGGCGTGGGGCCTGCCTCCGGGGATGACCACGATCCTCCCGCTATGGAAGGGTAAAAATTCCCCCGCTGCATCCATATCGCTTTCTCGTTTCGTCAAGGTTCCTTATATTTCTATCTTTTTCATTTTATGCGGAAAGCACTTTCCATAATAAAGATAATGTTCTTGCAGCGAGTTTCCAGTAAAAACGGGATAGGTTGCGTCTATTTTGAGCCCATACGCTAAACCCGTCCTTTCCCCTACGATCTTCGTTGAGAGGCGTGGCGATGCTTTAAATAGCCGGGGGCGCGGTTTCCGTATGAGGTGTGAGCGGTGCCGGGTACTGCTCTCGAGAAGTTCTACGTCGCTGTTACGGAGCTCCTGGGCCAGGTTTTCTTCTCGGAGGAGGGGAACCTCGAGAAGGCCGCTGGGCTCGTCGCGGAGTCGCTGGCCAGGGGCGGGTTCGTCTACGTCTTCGGGACTGGCCACTCGATGATCATGGCGCTCGAGATGTTCTACAGGGCTGGTGGGCTCGTCAGGGTTTACCCGCTCTTCGACCTCAGCCTCTCGGGCCTCGGTGGGGCTTTGAGGAGCACTTTCCTCGAGCGCACGCCGGGCTACGCTAAGGCTATCCTCGACTCAGTCCCCCTGTACCCGAACTCCGTCCTAATTATCGTGTCGAACTCGGGTAAGAACGCGGTGCCCGTCGAGATGGCCGACGAGGCGAGGAGGAGGGGACTGAAGGTGATAGCCGTGACGAGCGTCGAGTACAGCCGGAGCGTCCCTGCCTCGAACCCCCTCGGCAAGAGGCTGTACGAGCTGGCCGACATCGTGATCGACAACAAGGTGCCGGCGGGTGACGCCGTGCTGAAGCTGGAGGGCTTCCCGCAGAGGGTCGCGCCCGTTTCCACCATCGTGTGCGCCTTCATACTGCAGTCCATCGTGGCTAGGGCTGTGGAGATACTCCTGGAGAAGGGCGTCGAGCCTGAGGTGTGGATGAGCTCTAACGTCCCCGGCGGGGATGAGGCGAACAGGAGGTTCCTGGAGAAGTACCTCGAGAGGCTGAAGCCGCTCTAAGGCTACCTGTCGAAGTACCTCTTCAGCTCCCACTCCGTCACCTCCGTCTGAGACGGGGTCGCGCCCGTGGAGCTGATGTAGCTCTCCCACTCCTCCAGCTTGGAGGCGACCAGCAGCCCTATGGCCTCCCTGCCACCGCCTTCAGGGAGGGTTGCGCTACCAGCAAGGCTCGCGGCTTCGTGTAGGGTCCGCGGGACGGCTTCGAGGCCTGCCAGCTTGTAGGCGTTCTCGCTGCAGGGGGGCGGGGGCTTGAGGCTCCTACTCAGCCCGTCGGCACCAGCCGAGAGCACAGCCGCCAGTGCTAGGTACACGTTCCCGGAGGAGTCCGGTAGCCTGTACTCGACGGTCCCCGAGGCGCCTCTTGGGCCTCTCGGTACCCGGACGAGGACGGACCTGTTCCCCACACCCCACGCGACGAGGACGGGGGCCTCGAAGCCTGGGATGAGGCGCTTGTAGGAGTTGACGGTGGGGTTTGTGAGTAGCGCGTTGGCCCTGGCGTGGGCGAGGAGGCCTGCTATGAAGCTGAGCCCCTGCTCGGTGAGCTGGCCGTCCTCCACGAGGATGTTCGACCCGTTCCTGTGGGCGCTGAGGTGCAGGTGGAGGCCGCTTCCGGGTAGGCCTGTGAAGGGCTTGGGCATGAACGTCGCGCTTAGGCCGTGCTGGGCGGCCTTGTGCCAGACGACTTTCTTGATGAGGAGCAGGGCGTCGGCCGCCGCTAGGGGGCTCATGGGCTCTGGGAGTAGCTCGTACTGGCCCGGCCCAACCTCGTGGTGCGCCGAGTGCACCCCTATGCCGGCGTTCTCAAGCTCCTCTATTACCCCGGCTAGAAAGGAGGAGGCTGTGCTGCTGAGGGGTGACCAGTAGTAGCCGTTGTCCGCGGGCTTGTACCCGCTGGTGAGGTAGAACTCGACCTCGAGGCCAACGAGGGGGTCGAAGCCTAGCTTCTCGGCAACTTCCCTGAGGATGTGGCGGGAATAGGTGGGGAGGGGCTTGGACCCGTAGTAGAGGTCTCCAATGAGGATGGCTGTTCTGCCTAGGGGCGAGTTGACCAGCCTCAGGGTGGAGGGGTCGGGTATGACTGTGAGGTCCGAGTCTTCGATGCTGGCTAGGCCTAGGGAGTAGCCGTCTACCCGGAAGCCCCCGGTGAGCGCTTCAGGGTTCTTGGCCTTGAGCACCCTCTCGTGGATCCTCCCGTCTAGGTCCTGGAAGATGACTGAGAAGTACCTCACGTCGCCGCGGAGGACGAGCCTTTCAAGGGCTTCTGGCTCAAAGGCCTCTGCTACCCGCATATACGCCTACTAACGGAAGGTTTGAAAAGCTTTACTGGTGAAAAGCTGTAAAAAATTCCGAGCCTCCAGCTTTATGGCTGTATGAACAGCGGGATCACCGCGGCTGCAACCGTAATAGCCGCGCAGGCCTCCACCGCCGCGACCGTCGCCCTGTAGCCCTGCAGCCTCACGCTCCCCGGCTCGAAGTAGATAGCTTTCAGTAGCCTGGCGTAGTACGCGGCCGCGATGCCCGTGTTGATGAGCGCTAGGGATGTCAGCCATGGGGCCGTGTACACGGGGGCCAGGAAGAGGTACAGCTTGCCCCAGAAGCCCGCGAGCGGCGGCAGCCCCATCAGGCTCAGGGTAAGTATAGCCGCTGAGGCCGCGAGGGCCGGGTTGGCCTGGGAGAGTCCTCTCAGCTCGTCGAGGGCTGGGGGCTTGCCGCCGTGCCTGCGCACCGTCCTCGCGAGCAGGAAGAGGCCTGTCTTCGCGAGCGAGTAGGCTAGTAGCTGGAGCGCAAGGCCGTAGAGGGCTATCCTCCTCGCCTCGGGGGCGGCGAGGGCCGCTAGGCCCACCAGCAGGTAGCCTGCTTGGGCTATGCTGCTGTACGCGAGTAGGCTCTGGAGCCCTCTCTGGAGCAGCGCGGTCACGTTGCCGTACGTCATGGTCAGGACGGCTAGGGCGCCTACGAGCAGCAGCCACTTCTCCTGGGCCTGGGGTATTAGGATCGATGAGAGCTTGTAGAGCGCGAGTATTGTGGCTGCCTTGGAGAGCGGGGCCACTGCTGAGACGGGGAGGGGGTCTGAGTAGCCGTAAGTGTCGGGTAGCCATGCCTGGAAGGGGAATACGCCTATCTTGAAGCCGACTGCCGCTAGCAGGAGCGCCGTGGCGCCCAGGCCGGCTGCGAGCGGTATTGAGACGGGGTGGCTCAGCTGCAGGCTCCCCGTTGCTACGGCTACGACCCCGAGCGAGAGCAGCAGGAGGTTTGAGGCGGCTAGGCTCATGAGGCCGTACTTCGCGGCTCCCGAGGCGGAGTACGCGTCCCGCGGTATGGCTATCAGCGCGTAGCTCGAGACGGAGAATAGCGTCCACGAGGTGAAGAGCACCGGTATGCTCCCCGACCACGCTACCCCCAGGAGGCCCGTCACGCCCGCGATCGCGAGGATGTAGGCCCCGTTCTCGTACCTGTACTCGCCCGCCGGCCCCCGGAAGCCAGAGACGCTGATCAGGGCGTCGAGCAGGGCTATGGCCGCCACCGCAAGGGAGAACCAGTCTGCCGCGACCTCGCGTTCCCGGATGGGGGTGAGGGTTAAGCTGTAGAGCGTTAGGGCTAGGAGCGACGCTAGCGCCGCCACGGCTGTGGCGTGGGCCAGGGCTCCCCGCTTACCGGCGAAGAGCAGGGCAACGATGGCTGCCGACGCGACGCCCAGGCTAGCGTAGACTACTTCCATCACCTGAACCACCCCGTCAGCACGAGTAGCAGGAGGATTGAGGCGCCGAGCCAGAGGTAGATCAGGTAGTGTGGGGCTCGGCCTGTCTGCATCCTCCTGAAGCTTGACCAGAGGGCCTTGAAGAGGTTCACGAGGTGGGTGTGGAGGAGCGCGTCGTAGCCGGGTTCGATGAGCCTGTACGTTATCCTCGAGAGGCCTGTGAACGCGGCCGGCAGGACCCTGTGGTAGAGCGCGTCCACGAGGCCCGAGTCTACGAACCTGTACGTTAGCTCTGAAAGCTTCCTGAAGCCCGCGACGATCACCCTGTAGTAGACTGGGTTTATGAGCCACCTGTCGTAGAGGAAGCTGTGGATTCCCCTCAGGAGCCCGCTCTCCCTAACCCTCGCGTAGGGGTCCCATGCCCTGAAGGCGTACAGGTACAGGGTTGCTAGGAAGCCTAGGAGCGCTAACGCTAAGGTGGCCTCTGTGGCCCCTGCTATGGGCGCCGCCTCGGACAGCGGGGCGCTCTGGGTGACTCCTAGTGTGTGCTCAAGCGTGGACTCGAAGCCCTTGCTCACGAAGGGCCAAGCTATTCCGAGCCCCAGGCTGAGCAGGCCCAGCGTGAGGTAGGGCGCCAGCATCGCCGGGCCGGGCTCGTGGGCGTGGTGCTCGCGCGGCGTCCCCGCGAACACCCTGGCGAAGACGCGGGCCGTGTAGGTGGCCGTGAGCCCGGCGGTTACGACGGCCAGCAGCGTGGGGACCAGCAGACCAGCCTCGGCTGACAGGTGGATTATCTCGTCCTTGGTCCAGAAGCCCGCGAAGGGAGGTATCCCGGAGAGGCTCAGCGCCGCGAGGAGGAACGCCGTCGCTGTGAGCTTCATGGATGAGGCTAGGCCCCCCATGTCGTCTATGAAGCGGCTGTGCACTGCGTGTATCACGGCTCCGGCCGCCAGGAAGAGCGCCGCCTTGAAAACCGCGTGGCTCATCAGGTGGGCTAGACCCGCTGTGAGGCCGCCTATCGACCCGAGGGCCAGGGTGCCCACGGCTACGCCCATGAACATGTATCCCAGCTGGCTCGCCGTCGAGAACGCCAGGATGAGCTTCAGCTCCCTGCTGACGAGCGCCATCGTAGCCATCATGAACGCCGTGAAGGCGCCTATGAGGGCGAGGCTCTCGAGGAAAGAGGGTATGGCCTGCGGCGCGCCAGCGGCCGCTAGCGCCGCGTGGGCGGCCACGAGGATTGGGGCGAAGCGGAGGAGGAAGTACACGCCCGCCTTGACCATCGTAGCGGCGTGGATCAGCGCGCTGACAGAGGTTGGGCCCGTCATCGCGGTGACGAGCCACTCGTGGAAGGGGAACTGGGCGCTCTTGGCCATGGCGCCGAGGAAGAGCAACCAGAGGAAAGCCGGCAGAATGCCTCTGGTGAGCAGGCTTGCGGCCCACGTGCCCCGCGCGACCTCGCTTAGGAGCGTTGTCCCGAGGAGCGTGTGCAGCGTCGCGACCCCGAATACCATGCCGACGTCGCCTAGCCTCGTGAAGACTAGGGCTCTGAGCCCTGAGTGGCTGGGCTCGAACCACATGGGCACGCCTAGCGCCCTGCGGCCTGGGTCTCCGACCCACCTCTCCTCCTCGTCTGTGAACCAGTGGCCGATCAGCGCGTAGCTCGCAAGGCCTGTGCCCTCCCAACCTATGAACATGGTGAGGAGGTTGTCTGAGAGGACGAGGAGCATCATGCTCCCGACGAAGAACGTGAAGAAGAGCCAGTACCTCGTCTCTCCCCCTTCTCCGCGCATGTACTCGTAGCTGTAGACCGCTATGAGGAAGCTGAGCCAGGAGACCACGGCCGCCATGATCGAGGAGAGGCCGTCGAAGAGCACGCCGATGTTGACGCCCAGGGTTTTGACCCACTGGAAGTACACGTGGACCTCGTGGCCCTGAGCCACCTTTAGGAGGCCGACGGTCGAGGCTAGGGCTGACAGTAGGAGCGCGGCGATGGAGACGAGTGACTTGGCTCGCCAGGACGACTTGCTGAGCACCATGACGGTTGCGGTCGCGAAGTAGGGTGCGAGCCAGGCTAGTAGTAGCGCTTCCTGCAATGTCCTTCACCCTTTTAGCCACGGATCACCTGCGATAGCTGAGTCACCAGGGGGTCTATTAGGGGGGATGCAAGCAGGAAGGAGGCGATGCCCATTGCCGCTAGGAGGGCTAGGGGCAGTAGGAGCTGGCTCTTCGCCTCGCGCGCCTCGCTCAAGCGCAGTGGGCCGTAGAATATCCTCCGCATCGTGAGGAAGGCGTAGGCTGTTGAGAGCCCTATGCCTACCAAAAGCGCCAGCGCTGTGCCCGTGTACCACGCGGGGCCAGCCTGCAGCGTCCGCTCGACCGCGCCCCTCACTATCAGGTACTCGCTCCAGATGCCGGCTGTGGGGGGTATACCCGTGATGTGCATGAAGCCGAGCAGGGCGAGGGCCGCCGTGTAGGGCATCTTCTCGGCGAGTCCTCCCATCTTGGTTATGTCCCGCAGCCCGTGGTAGGTCGCTATCAGTGCTCCCGCGACGCCGAAGAGGACTGCTTTGCCGAAGGCGTGGACCATGTAGTGCAGGAACGTGCCTGCAACCCCGTAGGCCGTCACGGTTGAGAGGCCTAGTAGCAGGTAGCCCATCTGGGAGATGCTGCTGTAGGCTAGGAGCCTCTTGAAGTCGGTCTGGCTCAGGGCCATGAGGCCCCCATAGATTATCGTGGCTAGGGCCCACACCGTGAGGATGGGGCTGTTGGCGGCGAAGGTGCTGGGGAAGAGGACGTAGACTATCCTGAACATCATGGCTCCTCCCAGTCCGATGAGGTTGGGGCTCAGGAGGGCTGAGATCGGGGTTGGGGCCTCGGCGTGGGCGTATGGTAGCCACATGTGGACGCCTAGGACCGCCAGCTTGACGGAGAGGCCCAGGATCATGAGCCAGAAGGCGTACTGGGCTAGCGCTACCCCCTCGCCCGCCGCGAGCCTGTAGCTACCCATGGCGTCGATGAAGTCGAAGCCCCTCTGGAAGCCCACGGTCAGGGCGCCGATGAGGAACAGTAGGGCGCCGACGTGGGTCCAGAGGAGGTACATTATCGCTATTCTGATCCTGTCGCCGTAGCCGTAGAAGGCTATCAGGAGGAAGCTCGGGATGAGCGTGAGCTCCAGGAACACGTAGAACTCGATTATGTTCGTGGACAGGACTGTCCCGATCATGGCCTGCGAGAAGAGAGTGTACAGGAAGTAGTAGGACCTCCAGCCCGGCGGCCTGACGCCCTCGTGCTCCATCTCCTCGAAGCGGTGCTCCATGTACGGTATGCTGTAGAGAGCGATCAGCGCTGTGGTGATGGCTATCGAGAACGCAACGAGGAAGGAGGGGGCGTCGAGCAGTAGGCCGAATGTTCCGAGCCCGTCAACTGTGAAGCTTAAGGGGTCTGCCCACGGCTTGCTAGACGCGTGGAGCGCGTAAGCTGCCAGCAGGGATGCTGCCGAGGTAAATAGCGCGAGGGAGTTGATTACACCAGCGGCTTTCTTCCTGTTTCCCAGGAACACTGTCAGTACGGCTGAAGCTAGCGGCGCTAGCACGGCCAGCCATAAAAACGGGACACTACTCATTTTCACCACCTCTTAAACCCGGAACCTCATAAACATCAACACTCCTAGTCCTCCTGAAGAGGAGGACGAATATCGAGATCAGAACACCTACTTCAACACCGCTGAGAGAGATCGCGAGCAGGGCGAGCGATGAGGCCTCGTCAGGTACTCTGGAGGCCAGCATGAGGAGAGCCAGGAGGGCGCCGTTGAACATCACCTCGAGCGATATCAGCGCTTTTACCGCGCTCCTGCTTGTGATGGCGCCTAGGGCGCCTAACCCCATGAGAACCGCGGGGACAACAAGCAGTACAGGCGACTCCATCTACACCACCTCTCGTGCATCCGAGGAGCCTCCGGACGCGAGCATGACCCCTGCGATGACCAACACGGCCAGGGATGCCCCGAGGTAGAAAACGGCGAGCGGGTGCTCCTCGAAGAGGATCTCCTGCACCCTCGAGGGTTTCAGCGCGGCGACGGGTGTGGTGCCCTGCGAGATGCCTGTGAGGAACAGGTAGAGCGCCAGCGTCAGCAGAAGCGACGCGAGGGCTGCGGGGGCGAGGGACTTCCTCTCAAACCCACCTGTGCGACCTATCAGCACGACCCCAAACACCACAAACATGACCGTCGCGCCGACGTAGACCAGCGCGTGGAAAACTCCTACGAATCCGTAGCCCAGGAGCGCGATCAAGGACGCGGTTGCGAGGCCGGTCAGCCCGAGCATGACAGCGGAGTAGAAGTCCTCGCGCGATTTCACGGCAAGGCCCGCGGCCACCACTGCCGCGAGCGACGCTAGGGCCAGGTATACATCAAACAGATTAAGCCAGCTCATGCCTCAACCCCCTCTCCTCGTCAAAAACCGTTTTAAGCCTCCTAGCCCCGCCCGCCACCGCGGGTGAGACGGGCTCCTGCGAGAACCTCTCCGGCGGCACTACGAGCTCGTTTAGGGACTCGTAGGCTACGTCGTGGACCTTGGTCATCTCAAGGGCGTTCTGGGGGCATATGTCCACGCAGAAGCCGCAGAAGATGCACCTCTGGTAGTTGACGCCCGGCCTCCCCTTCCTGTCGGTCTTGGTCCTGTACATCTTCATTGCAGAGGCCGGGCATATCATCGCGCAGAGGCCGCACTGTATGCACCTCTCAGGGTAGTAGCGGATCAGCCCCCTGTAGCCCTCCGGGGGCTCGACGTACTCCTCGGGGTAGTAGACCGTGATCCTGTTGGGGAAGAGCAGGTACTTCAGCCCTGTTGCAACTGCTCTCAAGTGCAGCTTGAATGAGGATACGGGTTTAGACAACACCCACCACCCTTAGGAGTATGGATATTAAAAGGGAGATTAGAGAGAGCGGCAGGTAAATCCTCCACCCCGCTCTGAGCGCCTGGTCAAGGCGGTACCTGCCGTAAACCGACCTTAGGAAGACGATGAAGAGCATTAGGAGGTAGGCCTTGGCGAACAGGAGGACACCTCCGAGGCCGGGGTAGAGGCTGTAGAGCGGGGCAACCACGGGCTCCCAGCCGGAGAGGAAGAGAAGGGTGTAGATGAGGGATAGGGAGTACAGCTTGAGGTACGCTAGGCCCATCCCTATGCCGAATATTATCCCGCTGTACTCCACGTAGGGGCCGGCCACTATCTCCTGCTCGCCCTCAACGATGTCGAAGGGCAGCTTGCCCGCGCTCATGACCATGCCCACGAAGAACGCGAAGGCGGCCACGGGGTTCAGGAGAAGGCCGGGGAGCCACTGCCTGGAAACGGCTTCCTCGAGGTCCAGCGTCCCGTAGAGCACGCCCATGGAGAGAGCGCTGATGAAGACGACGGCCTCGTAGGCCAGACCCATGAACGCCTCCCTGACGGCACCCTGGATGGCGAACTTGTTGTTGGAAGACCACCCCATGAGCAGGACTGAGAGCGGTACAGCCGAGATCGCCGCCAGGGCGGCTGGCAGGGAGTAGGGTGATTTTATGGGCGAGAAGCCTGGCGCAGCTGGGATGAAGGCGAAGGGCACTATGGCGAGGGTTAACGCCAGGACCGGTGCAAACAGGAAAGGTAGCCTGTCAGCGGTGGCGGGGATTATGAACTCCTGGAACATGTAGCGCGTGCCGTCAGCCAGCATCTGCAGCACGCCGCCGAGCCTCCTTGTCACGTACAGCGGCCCCACGCGCATCTGCACGCGTGCCGCTATCTTCCTCTCAGCCCAGATCACCGTGAGCAGAACGACAAGCGCTGTCAGCAAGCCCGGGAATATCAGAGGCGCGAAAACCTGCGGGCTAAGGAGAAGCCTCAAAAGCCAGGATAATGCGTCTCCCCAACTCATGCCGATCACCTGTCCGCCTCAGGCGGGAAGTAGTCTAGGCTACCGTAAATCGCCGGGAAGTCCATAAACCTGTGCCCGGGCATCAGGTACCTGAAGAGTATGACGTTGCGGAAGGAGGGGGTTACGACGCGGAGCCTGTAGGGCTTCGTGGAGCCGTTCCCGGTCACGTGGTAGAATATCTCCCCGTGGCCCATCTCCACCCGGCTAACCGCGTCACCCTCCGGCAGCTTGAGTGAAGCGAACACTCCGGGGAACTTCACCCTCCCGGTCTTCGCAACCTGCTCGCGGAGAGGAGGCGGGAGGAGGCGCAGGTACTTTTCCGAGAAGAATGGCCCGTCGGGGATCTTCCTCAAAACCTGTCGTATGATGCTCATGCTCTGCTTTATCTCCTCGACCCTCACGAGCATCCTGGCGAG
Organism: Infirmifilum sp. NZ; assembly: GCF_022693705.1. Lineage (NCBI taxonomy): Archaea > Thermoproteati > Thermoproteota > Thermoprotei > Thermofilales > Thermofilaceae > Infirmifilum > Infirmifilum sp. NZ. The sequence continues at coordinate 1,522,567 of NZ_CP094288.1, read as the reverse complement.
GGCGTCGCCCTCCTCGCGCACCGGCACCTCGAACTCCAGCTCGCTGTAGGCGGCGTAGTCCTCGGCTAGCCTCGCGTCGTACCTGATGCCGCTGGCCCTCAGGTTCGGCCCGACTATCCCGAGCCTGCTGGCCTCGCTCTTCCTCAGAACACCAACACCCTCGTACCTCGCCCGAACCTGGGGGTTGTCGAGGAATATCGCCATGTAGTCTCTGAGCCTCTTTTCCATGTACCTTATCGCCTTCTCAGCCTTATCCGCGAAGCCCTGGGGTAGGTCGCGCCTCACCCCGCCGGGCACGCTGTACGTGTGGGTTAGCCTCGAGCCGCTCAGGTCCTCCGCTAGCTGTATCCACACCTCTCTGTCCCCGAAAGCCCACATGAACATGGTTGAGTGGTTGAGCATGATCCCGGCTATCCCCATCCCGTAGAGGTGGCTGGCGATCCTGTTGATCTCGCTGAGCAGGGTGCGCAGGTACCTGGCTCGTGGGGGCGGCTCCACGTCCAGCAGCTTCTCGAGCGCGCGTACCAGGCCTAACGTCACGTTGTGGCTGTCGATTATCGTCATCCTCTCGAGGAGCGGTATGGACTTGATGACCTCGCGGCCCTCGGCCAGCTTCTCCATGGTGCGGTGGACATAGCCTATGTCCGGGTCCACGCTCACTATGATGTCCCCCTCAAGGCGTACTATGAAGCGCATATGCCCTGAAGCGGGGTGCTGAGGACCTATGAAGAGCTCGTACGTCGACTCGTCTCCCTCCTTAGCAATGAGCCTGCTGTAAACCACTCCGCCTGCCTCACTCGACCTCAACATAGGTACCCTCCTCCACCACCTTGAAATCCTTCCTTAGCGGCGGGGGCCCGGACCAGTCTGGGGGTAGTAGTAGCCTGCGCAGGTCCGGGTTCCCCTCGAAAACCACCCCGAGCATCTCCCACGTCTCCCTCTCCAGGAGTATGGCGTTTGGCCAAACGTCGATGAGGCTCGGGAGCTTCGGGTCGTCGCGGGGAACGCGCACCCTTATCTCGACGAGCACGCCTCTCAGGTCCTCGCGGTAGCTTTCAGCGTGGTAGACGACCTCTACGACCCCCTCCTGAGGCCAGTCTACACCCTCAACGGAGGCGAGGTGGTCGAAGCCCAGGTTAACTGTCTCCTCCGCGAGCTCGCGCAGCCTATCAGGGGTCGCTCTCACCTTGACTACTCCGCGCGCAGCGGCTGCCTCGAACCCCTTTTCCCTCAGCTTCTGCTCAACCAGGCTAACGGGTTCTGCTCCACTCACCCTTCCTCACCTTCTCCTGGAGCATCAAAATCGCACGGGCGACTGCTTCAGGCCTGGGCGGGCAACCGGGTATGAAGTACTCGACGGGTAAAATGTCCTTGGGCTTCACGATGTTGTAGCTGTTGTAGAACAGCCCCCCGTCGATAGCGCACGCGCCCATGGCTATCACGAACTTGGGCCAAGGCATCTGGTCGTAGACTATCTTCGCGGCTTCACCCATCTTCCTCGTGAGCGTTCCCTCGATCACAAGCAGGTTGGTCTGCCGTGGGGAGTTGAATGGTAGGAATCCGAAGCGCTCCGCGTCGAAGCGTGGCGCGCTAGCCGCGGCGAACTCGGCTCCGCAGCAGGAAGTGGTGAAGTGGACGGGCCAGAGGCTGAACGCTATAGCCCAGTCGCGCAGGGACCTGATCGGGGTTTTCTCCACGAGCCACTTTGTGGCCTTCCTGGCGGACTCCTCGATGTTCCCCACAAGCACGAACCCGAAGGGGCACGACATAGGCTCATCCTCGGCTAAATCCTCCAATCCTCGATCTTGTCAGACATGGCGACACCCCAGGCGACGACGGGGAGGAGCAGAGCCAGGACCGAGGCTACGGGGATGAGAGAGGCCCTGGAGCTGGAGAAGGGGAGCAAGTAGAGAAGCACGACCAGGGGCTCGACCCCGAGGTACAGGATCACGTAACCGTAGTACTGGAAAGGCAGCCTGGTCTTGGCCTCCCCCGAGGGCGGGTTGCCTGCCTCGTACCTGACGCGCTTGAACCTGCCCTCTGGACCCCTCTCGAGGAGCAACGCTAGCAGTACAACTAACGCGCCCGCAAGAAGACCTACCGACGTGACGAGGAATAGCGTCGTAGCGGGGCTAGGCATGAAGCTCCCTTCATACTCCCGCGCCGCGTATATAAACCTTAAGTTACTAGACATATATACACTTTTTAAGTTAGACAATGAACTCAGAACACCTTTCTTTTACATGTATCAGTATTGCCTTTACAAAGTTAAAGAGATGGTAAAAAATTCTCAAGCACCTTGGCGTAGAGGAGGAAAACGAGGATGCTCGCGGACACCAGGCTCAGTGCTAGAATGGAGGGTAAACGCTTCCCGTGCAGAGGTTCCCCGCTTCCCGCAGCTAGGGTGTACACTACTCTGAGGTAGTACGCGAAGGAGATCACGACGGAGGCCAGGAAGCCTAGCCCGAGAGCGAGACTGCTCTGGAACAGCCCGACACCCATGTAAAGCTCGCTCCAGAAAGTCGGGAGTGGTGGGGCTCCGGTTAGGCCCATTGCCGCCAGCACCACTGTGAACTTCAGGATATTGTCCCTCGAGGCCGTGCCCGACAGCCTTGAGAGCGACCTCGTGCCGTAGACGGCTAGGAGCACACCTGAAACGATGAAAAGCGAGGCCTTCAGGAGGCCGTGGGCTAGTATGTGGAGGAAGGCGTATCTTGTGGCGAGCGCGTTCCCTGTTGACCACGCGAGCAGGATGTAGTTCACGTTCGCCACGCTGCTGTAGGCTAGGAGCCTTTTTAGGTCGTCCTGCCTGAGTGCCGACAGGTTCCCTACCAGCGCCCCCGCTAGCGCGAGCGGCGCGATAATGGTCCTCATGAGCTGGTCTCCGCCCACGAGCCTGTACACGAGGACGGCCGCCGACTCTATAGCTATGCCTGACAGGACTGCGCTCGCGGTGCTGGGTGCAGCCATGTGCGCATCTGGGAGCCAGAAGTGCAGGGGGAAGAGCGCGGCTTCGACGCCGAAGCCTGCAAGCAAGAGCGTTTTCGCCAGCGGGCTTGCGGATCGGGCTGCCTCGATCGACGTGTTGCCGGTCTCCACCACTGTAAGCGCGATTCCCGCCAGCGCTAGCGCTGTTCCAGCTCCGCACAGCATTATGTACTTCAGGGCGGCTTCGGCACCCTCCTTGTCCCTATGGTAGGCAGTGAGGGCTACGACGGAGACGCTGAGAACCTCCCAGGCGATGAAGAGCCTTATGAGGTCCGTCGAAGCCGCGAGCAGTGTGGCGGAGGAGCAGAGAGCCACTGTTAACGCGTTGTGGGCTGAAACATCCTCGCTGAGCAGGCTATAGGCCGCCAGGACTGCAACCAGCCCTATCGCCGTTGAGGTTAAGCCGATGAAGCCCGCCAGCGATCTTTCAGAGGCGGAGCAGAGAAGAAGGTAGGCCAGCACGCTGGCGGCAGCTATCGTCGAGGCTACTCGTCGAGCCTCCCCGCTTTTGACTCTGGTCAAGATCAGCGACAGTTCCCCTGCGAGAGTAGTGATAATAACAGTTTCTTCAAGCGTCATCTACGTCACCCCCAGGACAACCATCAGAAGAACTAGGAGCAAGCCCATAAGCCACAGGGTGTTGACCGATGGGATGCCTCTCTGAAGCTTAACAGAGATACTGGAGAGGGTTCCAGTCAACCAGGAGGCGAGAGCTGTGTAGGCGGCGTCAACGTAGAAGCCCCTATCGGCTATGCGTGCAATCGGCAACATAGCTTTCCTGAGACTCCATCCCTTCGCCCTGTCCCAGACGGCATAGGACAGCAGCAGGCCCGCGACGAGCGCTAGGAGCGCAAGGGGGTTTACATCGTAGAACTCCGGCTCAGCCCCGAGTAGCTTAGAGACCTCGACGAGAACAAGGTACCCACCGAGCGTTAAGGAGGCCAGAAGCACTATAGGTAGCAACATAGGCAGGTTATGCTCGTGAATCCTTCGGGCACCGCAGCAACCGGAGAACAGCCTGAAGAACAGCCTGAAAATATACATAGCTGAGAGAAGTGAAACCGTGAAGACTAGCACTTCTCCCGGTAAGCCTGGGTACTTCTCCTCGAGAGCCGTGAATATGAGCTCTTTCGTGAAGAAGCCCGGTAAAGGTGGGACACCTGCAAGGCTGAGCGCTCCGATGAGGAAGGCCACCCCCGTTACTTTCATCCCGCTGCCCCACAAGCCCCACACTTTGTCCAAGTCACGCGTTCCGACCTCGTGTATGATGAGGCCTGCGCAGAGGAAGAGCAGGGCCTTGAATAGCGAGTGGGAGACCAGGTGGAGCTGGGCGGCTGTCCACGCTCCTAGGCCGAGAGCGAGGAACATGAGTGCAAGGTGGTTAATGGTGCTGTAAGCCAGGACTTTCTTCACGTCGGATGCTCCTAGAGCGGACAGGGCGGACAGCAAGGCGGTGATCGTTGAGAGCCACACAATCGTCGATAGCACTACTTCGCTTGAGGCGATGAGCGGGTAGAACCTGGAGATCAGGTAGACTCCCGCTTTGACCATTGTTGCAGCGTGTATGAGCGCGCTGACGGAGGTTGGCCCCTCCATCGCGTCGGGAAGCCACACGAAGAGCGGGAACTGGGCCGATTTGCCTACAGCAGCGAGGAGGAGCAGGAGTGCAACCGGTGTGATCTGCCCGCCGAGCCTAGTGGAGGACGATAGGATGGATGGAATCTGCGTTGTACCCACAGCTGAGAGGATGATCGCCGCGGCCACTATGAAGCCGATGTCCCCGATCCTCGTGACCGTGAAGGCTTTTAGGCCAGCCCTCCTGGCCTCGGGCTTCTCCCACCAGAACGAGATCAGGAGCGCGCTGCACACGCCGACGAGCTCCCAGGACATGTAGAGGATAATGAGGTCAGTTGAGAGCACCAGTAGGCTCATCGATGCTATAAAGAAGAGCATCAGGGAGTAGTACCTCACGTACCCTGGGTCGTGCTCCATGTAGCCGAGGCTGTACACGATGATCAGCGACCCAAGGATGTTTACCACGCACAGCATCAGCTTCGACAGGGGGTCATCGTAGAGCTGGAGCCCAAGCAGTGAAGGCTGATCGGAGGAAAACGCATATAGAACTGACAGCGCGGCCGCAGCGAGCGAAGAGACTACGCTGAGGGCTTCCACCGCCTTCCTGCTCCTACCTAGAATGGTCACGAGCGCTGACGCCGCAAACAGCTCAAATACCAGGGAGTCCGCGAGCATGCTCACCACCTCAGCTCAGAGACCTCCTGCGGATCGATGGTCCTGAAGCGCTCCCAGACGAGTATGATGATGGCCATGGCGAGGGCTTCAGTCGCCGCGGCTGCTATTGCGACGAGAAGGAAAATGTCCTGAGCCGTAGCCCCGGAGTTCGCGCAGGCAAGGCCCAGGAGGAGGAGCGAGCCGAGGACCATGGACTGGAGCCCCATTATCACCTTCATCATGTTTCTCGTGGCAGCTATAGCCGCGAGGCCCGCTGTTACCAGTGTGAGAGCCGTACTCACGATCACAAGCTCACCACTCATTCTCCACCACCTCGGACCGTGTGAACACCCCCGAGAAGCGCAACCAGCAAAAGGATTGTGAGAAGTGAGAAGTCACGGTAGTCGGCTTCCCTCAAGACAGCTCTACCAGCGAGGCTAGCCTGATTGCTGGAAATGAGGAGCAACGCTGCGAGCACTATGAGGAACATGAACACTAGAGCGAGCGTGTAGATCGTGTCTATCCTTGCCTTCTCCCCTGCGACTACTATAACCCAGACAGTCATCAGCGCCACGAGAGCACCAGCGTACAGCGATGCCACCAGCATTGCGGGAACCCATCCCGCCAGCTCTGAGATGGCGAAGGCCACCATTATGCTCCCGGCTGAAAGCGAAAGCAGGCTGAACGTTGTTCTCCTAGAGAAAAGTCCCCAGAGCACGAAGGCGAGGCCCAGTAGGCAGAAAACCTCTACCAGCATACAAACCACCTTAGGAGAAAAGCTAGAACCAGCTGGATAAGAGTGAGGGGGAACAGCCTACCCCAAAAGCGCCTGGCAAGCCCCACTGCCCTTATACGGCCGCTCGAGGCACTGACCAAGGTGATTGCAATGCTCACCAGGAGGGCTTTCAGGCCGAACCACAGGAAGCCTGCAACAGGGCCTAGCTCCGGGTACCCCGGCCCGAGCGGCCCGCCTAGGTAAAATGTTGTGACGAGCGAGATGCCCCAAGTCATGCTTAAGTCGCTGTACAGCCTGAGGTACGCGAGGCTTCTTCCGGAGAACTCCGTTTGCCACCCTGCTGCGATCTCCTGCTTGGCGTGGGGGAGGTCGAAGGGCCTCTTCTCCAGTTTAGCCAGGAGGGCTATCAGGGCCACCGCGAAGCCAATAGGCTGGTACAGCGCGAGGGGGCCGTGAAGGGCCTGGTAGGTCACTATGCCTTCGAGGCTTAGAGCCGAGGCCTGAACCGCTGCCGCTGCAATGCATAGGGCGAAAACACTCTCGTACATGGAGTACTGTATAAGGAGTCTCCCGACGCCCAGGGAGGTGTACGGGGTAGTCGCGCTGTATCCGGCTAGCGCTATCGTGAACGCCGACAGCGCTAAAAGCAGGAGGACGAGGAGGACATCTCCCTGGAAGCTCAGCGGCATGGACGTCGAGGCTACGGGGATGTACGTCATTCCGAATACGGGGATTGTAACCGCTATGACCGGGGCCAGCTGGAACAGCAACGGGTCCGCGTTCCGCGGGATAAGCTCCTCTTTCCCGAGGAGCTTCAGGAAGTCGTACACGGGCTGCAAGAGCCCCTTCGGCCCAGCGTAAAGGGGGCCTACGCGCGTCTGCACTCTTGCTGTGATTTTCCTCTCAATGTACTCGAACCAGAAAGCCATGGTCACCGAGAAAAAGAGCCCAGGGAACACCAGCGCCTGAAGCAACGCCTCCAGCACGGCTGATCACCCCTCTCGGAGTAGGTTCAGGCCCTCCACGAGGATCGCGAGTAGTACGGTGATCGCGAGTAGGGCTACTTGCGGCTGCGGCTTCAGCACAAGCATGAAGGCTACAGACTCCACGACCAAGAAGAAGAGTATGAAGGCGAAGATACTGGGAACGTAGTATTTTTCCCAGCGGGGGGCTACAGGCACACCGCCCGTGAAGGGCTCCCGCGCCTTCTCTGAGTGCACACCCCGCGGCGCCAGAGCACCGGCTACGACATATACCGCTAACGCGACAAGGAAGATTGAGAGGAAGGCTACCACTGCTCCCACGCGGGGGTCAAGCTGGGTTGTGGCTAGAGCTAGTGCGGGCAACACTTCTAGAGGGGAGCCTTTAGCCATCTCAATCGCTTTCGCCGGGCAAACGTCCGCGCAGAGGCCACAGTATATGCACCTGTAGTAGTCGAACTCTGGGGCTTGCTTGTCAACCTCCCTTCCGCCAACAACCCTCTTTCCGACGCTCCTCATCGCTATTGCCCCTGGCGGGCATGAACGCGCACACAGGCCGCACCCGAGACACTTCCCCGGGTTTACCTTAGGGTAGCCGCGTGCTGCCCCGTTTCGAGCCGCGCGCGCCAAGTCTAAAGTTACGGGTTTACCGAGGAGGCTCCTAAGCGACATCACTACAACCTTCAGAGAGCTGTTTGCCTTCATCCCATCACCCTTCTTCCTCTAGTTTTCCGAACAAAATCGTCTAGCGTTAAAACGCGCGGAGCTCCACTACCCGTGTCATAGACCTGAACTCGGTCCATGCAGCTGAAGCATGGGTCTATGCTCGTCACGATTAGGGGTAAGTCCGAAAGAGTTGCCCCTTCCAGTATGCTCGCCGCTAGCTGGATGTTAGGAAGCGTGGGTGTTCTAATCTTAACCCTGTATGGTGAGTGCGTGTTGTTCGAGTTGACGTAGTAGAAGAGCTCCCCTCTGGGAGCCTCAGTTCTGGCGTAAGCCTCGCCTTCTGGAACAGTCCCCATGAAGTACCTCTGTGGTACAGGGTTTCCGGAGGGCATCTTGGCCACGATTTGCCCGACTAGCCCGGCTGACTCTTCCAGCTCTTTGAGCCTTACGAGAACTAGGTTGAAGACATCACCCTTGTTGCTCATTACAACCTCGAAGTCCAGCTCCCCGTATGCTCCGTAGGGCTCAATCCTCCTTACATCGTAAGGGTCACCTGCTGCGCGCCTTACAGGGCCGACGGTCACGTAGCTCCGGGCCTGGTCTACATTGTAGGAGCCCACATTCCTCGTCCGTTCGATAAACTCGTCGACGCTCACAATCTCTTCAAGTACCCTGCTCACCGATTTCTCGAACTCCGCGACCCTCTGAGCGACGCTTTTCAGCTTCTCGTCGCCGACATCCCTCCTCACCCCACCGATTGTGACGAAAGACTTGTGCACCCTGTTACCGGTCAGCTCTTCCAGTATGTCCATTATTGTCTCACGCATTCCCCAAACCCACATGAACATTGACTCGAAGCCCATCCAGTAACCCACTAGACCGAGCCACAGGGAGTGAGAGTGCATCCTCTCGAGCTCAGCTACGAGTGTGCGGAGGTAGTGCGCTCTCTTGGGGGGATCGATGCCGAGAAGCCTTTCGACAGCCTCAACGAAAGTCCAAGCGTGGTGGGTGCTACAGATCCCGCAGACGCGTTCAAGTAAGAAGACGTCCCTGAGGAACGTTCTCGACTCGGCCGCTTTCTCGATGCCCCTGTGTACAAAGCCTATCCTGACGAAAGCCTTCTTAATTACTTCTCCCTCAACCACCAGGCTGAGGTGCTCTGGCTCCTTCAGGGCAGGGTGGTAGGGCCCAAAGGGGACGACGACGCTTTCGGGGGATAGAGGTGCCTGCATTGTAACGGCTTGGACCTCGCATGTGGTCGCTTTCGACAGGTACTCTCTTACAGTCTCTGGCTTTGTGTCCTTGAGGAGGGGTGGCGGAGCCTCTCGTGGATAGCAGTCCGGCAGTATGAACCTGCCCTGCTCGCCTAGGCCCTCGAACCTTACTCCGAAGAGATCGGAGACTTCTCGCTCGTAGAAAGCCGCCCCTGGGACTAAGGGCGAGATGTCCGGTAGGACGGGGTTACCCTTGGGCAACTCCACTGAGAGGTGCTCGACTCTTCCAGACAGATCTCCAAGATGGTACAGGGCCTCGATGTAGCTCCCCCTGTCGACAGCCGTTATCGCTATCAGGTGAGTGTAGCCGTAGCCCATGAAATCCTTGAGCCTCTGGTTGAACTCGTTTGGCGTTACCCTGTGCTTTTCCTGCAGTCTAGCGCTTCCCATTCGTGTTCACCCCTCGGAGCCTCGACAAGTAAGAGAGAAGTGTACCAGGGTTGGCTGGGCACCCGGGGATCTTGACGTCTACGGGAACGACCTTGTCGGCGCCGCCAATGACGTTGTAGCAGTTCGAGAAAATGCCGCCCGTGCACGCGCAGGTTCCAAGTGCTATGACGATTTTCGGCTCAGGCATCTGATCGTACACGGTTTTGAGGGGGCTGGCGGAGAGTGCGGTTACGGGCCCCGTCACTACCAGGACGTCTGCATGCCTTGGGCTTGGGACTAATTGGATGCCTAGCCTTTCGAGGTCGTAGCGCGGGGTTAGGGAGGCAACGAACTCTATGTCGCAACCGTTGCAGCCTCCTGAATTGAAGTGGTAAAGCCACAGACTTCTACGCCTTACACCGCTTATCATATAGTCCCACAATTTACTTATCGAAAAAACTACATATCAAGCTTCATTAAACAGTACGATTATTAACTTTTTAGCTTTCTCTTTACATAGGTCAGATGGGGTATCCAGAGCTAACAAAAACCATCAGTTTGCAGTTGTTTCTCGATTGAATAAAAGAACTCTTTTTCCACGATATTGGACAAAGAGGGAGACCCTTCTGTTTTCCGGTCGTTGACGAGGTTCCAAGTGTAATCTAGTGCGATATAGGATACGGAGACTTATCATAAACTATATATTCGCGTTTTGCGAAAGAAGATTGATAGAAAATGAGCATGATGAAGCTTGTCAGAAGGGTTCAGCTTACAGGCGGCTCCACGTTTATAGTCTCTATACCTAAGGAGTGGGCTGCGAGCGTTGGAATAACCAAGGGTAGCCTCGTGACGCTCACTCTTGAACATGACGGTACGATCCGCGTTATACCCAGCGTTAAGAAGCCTCAGGCAATTACCTCGGCGGAGGTTGTGGTGACGAAGAACACCTCTCACGGCGCTGTTTTGCGCGAAGTCATGTCGAAGTACCTCGTGGGGTATAAAACCATCCACCTGAAGTTCTCCCACGATGACCCGGAGCTTAGGAGGAAGCTTAAGGAGGTGGCCGTCAGGAAGCTGATAGGTGCCGAGGTGCTGCACGAGAGCTCTCACGAGATGACGATACAGGTTCTCGTTAACGTCGAGGATCTACCTATCTCGAACATAATCCTCAAGATGAGGGACACGAACAAGAGCACGCTTTACGACACGATCGATGCTCTAAGGAAAGGGGCCTCCGGCTCGCTGAGCACCGAAGAGATTTTCGCCCGCGATGACATCGTCGACAAGCTGTACCTCTACGGTCTCAGACAGCTGAACACCGCACTCAAAGGCTACATTGGCTTAGACGAGATTGGGCTTTCAAGGCCTGAGGAGGTCTTGTCGTACGGGATGGTTTTAAAGAACCTGGAGCGCATCGGAGACCACGCGGCCAGCATCGCTACACAGGCTATGAAAATCACCGGCGAGTTCCCCGGCTTTGAGGAGATGGTATCCTACGGTGAAAAAGTATCTGAGATATTTGAAGAAAGCGTTAAAACGTTCCTCGAGAGAAACAAGAAGCTCGCCAATGACCTGCTTGACGGCAAGGTTGAAGAATTGAAAGAGATTGAAAAGAAGCTTTCAACTGTGTACACTGTGAGCGACGCCCTCCTCCTCACCACGCTAAGGATGATTATTGGGAGCTACAGGCGTATAGCCGACTACAGCTCCGACATCCTTGAAGCGACGATAGACCTGCACGACATCTGAACCTAAGTGTTCCCAAAAATCTCCGGGGGTTTGCTTCTCCTCTCCTTTTTCCAGTGTGTGGCTCTTTCAACTGCTCCTGGCGAGACACTATCTTTTCCACTAAGTAAGTTGGCTTTTGGTCCCGCTAAGGTAGTACATCGGGTTCTTTGTTATGCCCTTTTTAATTTCATGGAGATGCATGTGTATTCTGCCCCATACTGAAAGTGGAATGACATTACAGTTCCTTCCGTGTGTGGATACCACGTGACCAGCGTTAAAGCGGAACCACTATTGTTCGTACTCCCCACCGTTCATTCAGGGGAGGGGTATCTGTCGAGTTATGGTGACCCGCCCCTGGAAAAGTATATATGCATCAGTGTTGGCATTTTATGTGCATGAATGATCTAAAAGTTACTTTAGTGGACATTTCATCGATAAAACCACATGAAATGTATATGGAAGACCACGTGAGGCTTATTATCGAGGACTTGAAGAGTAGAGGAGTCCTCGTCAAACCCGTCGTTGTCGAGCGGGAGAAGCTCGTTCTCCTTGACGGCCACCACCGTTTCGAGGCTTTCAGGAGGCTTCGTCTGAAGGTTATACCAGCGGTTCTGGTGGACTACTGGGATCCGAGGATCGTCGTGAAGAGCTGGAGGGATGGAGTTGTGTTTGACAAACGGGAAGTCTTAAGGAGGGCTGTTAAGGGGGAGCTCTTTCCCCCGAAAACCACTCGCCACGTGTTTATAGAGGGTGGAGTCGAGAGGCACATCTCGGAAGTTGCTCCCATTGTGAATGTGAGCCTCTCGAGGCTCGCGGCCGTCAAGTGGGTCGAAGTTCGATGAGCTCTCTGTAATCGCAGTTCCTGCAGAGCTCTAGTTCTTTGATGTCGAACGCCCCCCTGACTTCTAGCTTTAAGGACTCTTCCCCCACGATCGGCAGCTTCAAAACCACTCTCCTCTCTCTGCTCGAGGGGGAGAGGTGCAGTACGAACCACCTGCCCCCGTCTGGGAGGCTTCCCTCGAGCCCGCTGGGGCCGGATTTCGCCACTATCGCGAGTGTTCTCTCGAATGTTATCTCCCTTTCCCCGTCGAAGCCCCCTCTGCTGTTCCTCTTCCCGAGGTTTAGCAGCATCTTGCCGTCAGCCATTAGGACGAAGAAGCCCCGGTAGACCTTCCTCCCGGCGCGGACCCGCTTGTGAAGCTCCCCCGCTATCCTGACTTTAACCAAAGCGTGCTCAGGTTTTGCCTTCTCATTCACGATGTTTATAAAGCTATCGCCTGCCGTAGCGGTCGGAGTAGAACTTCGCGTAGTAGCTCCGCTCCTCAGCTGTGGCCTCGTAAACGTGGCGCAGGATAGCAACCTCGCCGCTGGTGAGCTTTCTCCCCCTCCTCCCCATCATCCTGTCTATGGCGCTGAGCGCCTCCTTCAGCGGGATCTCCTCGAGTTTCATCCTGTGGAAGCGCGTGAAGCTTGGGATGTACTTGGGCGCCATCTCGGGCGCTACGACGTTTGCGGCGACGCCGACAATCGTCCCGGCGTTCAGCATGGTGCCGATGCTTACCCGCGCGTGGTCGCCTATGAAGGAACCGACCTTTGTCTCGCCGGTTTTAGTAGGTCCCCTGGGTGTGTAAACCACTATCTCCCCGTAGTCGTTACGCAGGTTCCCGGTTATCGCGCCAGCGGCGATGTTCACCCACTCTCCCACGTAGGAGTTTCCCAGGAAGCCGTCGTGGGCCTTGTTGCTGTACCCGTGCATGATGCTCTCTGAGACTTCTCCGCCTACCCTGCAGGCCTCTCCGATGCTGGATCCGGCCCTGATGACTGTTGAGGCCCTAACCCTTGTCTCGGACCCTATGTAGGCTGGTCCCTCGATGTATGTGAAGGGGCCTACTACCGCTCTCGCCTCGACTATAACGGGGCCCTTGGTGGTGTCTACGGTGACAGGTGGTATTACCCTGCTCTCGGGGTGCAAGAGCAGCCGCGAGAGTTCGCCGATCACGTTAACGCCGTGGGGAGGAGCGCTCGCCCACGTGAGCCTGGCAGCTTCCCGGGGTATCGTGACGTGGGGGAGCTTAGGAAGGTCCCAGAGCCTGCCTACAGTCAGAGCGTTGCTGAGCTCCTGCCTTCCTAGGCCCGCTGCAACCTTCTCAACAGTCTCCGCGAGTGAGAGCGGGTCGCCGACGCTGAGCTCCCTCAGGCACGCGTAGACCAGCTTGCCCCTGTGGAAGTACGCCTCGTCGTTGCCGCACGCTACACCCTGTTGCGGGAGGTAGCTAGCGTTGACCACGAGGACGTTCTTGTACAGGCCCTTCGGGTTCACAGGGATACCTGTCAGTGACTGGACGTGCTCAGCGAGGTACGCCCTCGTGTAGAGGGCTCTGGGAGCGCCGACAGCCGCCTCTATCTCCTCAAGTATTGTCCTCGGGCCGACCTTGAGGAGGAAAACTGGGCGCGTGAGCGTCAAGGGCTGGAGGTTCACGACGTCATCTGGGCTCTCGAAAACTATGATTACCCTGTTTTCCGCCTGCATGAGCTCAATCCCAGAAGCTCAGGCAGACCGGTTTAAAATAAGTTTATTTTTGGGCAGGGTTGCATCGAGGTGGTGGAGGGACCTGGAGGAGAATTCTTTGAAAACCTCCAGCTCTACTCTTGACTCCAGCATGTCTAGTGCCAGCGACAAGATGTTCCCTAGCAGGTGGTCGAGGAGGCTCGAGGGGTCGAAGCGGTCGAAGTACTCTCTGTAGGTTTTCGTTATCTCCATTTTGGCCTCTTGGTCTCCGGTTTTAAACGCTCTTACCGCGCTCTCGAAGGATGCTCTGATCAGCTGCACGTGCTCCTTGGTGATGTCGACGAGGTGCGCTATTCTAGCGAGGCTGGCTATCACGTCCCCCACGCGCTCAAGGGTTTTCCCGTAGTTGAAGAGAGGCATGAGCAGGGTTCTGTCCTGGACACCGACCTTAGAGGAATACCAGCTGTACATGATAGAGAGGGCTACCTGGCGGCTAAGGAGGAAGTAGAACTTGTCTATCTCTTCGTCTCTCTCGATTATGTCCTTTAGATAGGAGGTGTCGCCGGTAGCAGCGAACTCCTCCAGATCCTTGATGCTGTTGAGGATGAGCACCTCCATCCTGCTTAGCACCTTTGGTATCTCAACCGTTGATGCGTCTGCGATCATCTGTAGGAGTATGTAGTCGGAGCCCTCCTCGAACACCTCCAGACCCACGAGCCTCTTCAGCGTCCTGCGTATTGTTTCGCGCAGCTCCGGAGTCACCCTCCCTGACCTCGAGACGACTTTTATCGAGGCGTAGCCTGCCTGGTACAGCGCGATGATCATCCTCTCAACCGAGTCCTCGTCACCCTGAGTAGCCTCCAGCACCTTGACCTCTTCCCGGAACTCCTCGCGCGGGCGAGCAGAGGTTATAAGAAGGTAGGTGTCGTAGTCCTCGACAAAGACGGTGTCTCCCTCCTTCAGGTTGTTCTTCTCAACCCACTTTCTGGGCAGGGTCACGGACAAGCTACTCTTCCCGAGCCTCACGATCCTCCTAGCCTGGCTCATACATAGCATGTATATACATGCTTGAATAAATAAGTTTTGTATAGAGATTACACATATAGGCTAAGCGCTGCGTAGCTTTGATATGGGGTTGTTCCTAGAGAAGCTTAAGGGCTCTGAGCTCGCGCTGAGCTTCGACGACGTCCTGATACTTCCCAGGTACTCAGACGTGAGGATTGAGGAGGTCAACGTCTCCACGCGTCTGAGCCCCCGCCTGACGCTTAAAATACCAATCGTGAGTTCTCCCATGGACACCGTCACGGGCAGAGAGATGGTCCTCGCGCTTGGAAGGCTCGGCGGCTTGGGCGTTCTTCCCAGAAACATGCCCCTAGACAAAGCAATAGCAGTCGTGCGCGAGGCTGTCGAGGCGAAAATCCCGGTCGGCGTGGCTGTGGGGCCTTTCGACGATGAGAGAGTGGGGAAGCTCGTTAGTGCCGGGGTCTCTCTAATCGTCATTGACACGGCGCACGGCCACAGCAAGAACGTTATCGAGGCGACGAAGAGGTTTGCCTCGATGGGGGCTGAGGTGATGGCCGGGAACATCGTCACAGGGGAGGCGGCTGAGGCTTTGATCGCGGCCGGTGCGTCCTCGCTCAGGGTCGGTGTGGGGCCTGGACACGCCTGCACCACGCGCGAAGTAGCAGGCGTCGGGTGCCCCCAGCTAACCGCCGTGGCAGCTGTGGCGGACACTGCGAGAAGCTACGGCGTATCAGTGGTTGCGGACGGCGGTATCGAGAAGCCAGCCGACGCCGTCAAGGCGCTGGCCGCTGGAGCCGACGCGGTCATGCTGGGGTACCTGCTGGCGGGTACCGATGAGGCTCCTGGCGCCCTCGTCCTGCGCGAGGGGAGGTGCTTTAAAGTCTACCGCGGGATGGGTAGCCGGGGGGCTCTGGCCAGCGGGTCCGCGAGGTACGGGGAGTTCAAGAGGGTGCCTGAGGGGGTGGAGGGGCTCGTCGAGTGCCGCGGTAGCGTTTCAAAGGTGGTTGAGTGGATCGTGGGCGGAATAAAGCAGGGGATGGGCTACGTCGGGGCTAGGAGCCTGGCGGAGCTGAGGGAGAAGAGCGTCTTCGTTAGGCTAACCGGAGCCGGCGTGAGGGAGAGCGGACCCAGGGGGCTGTACGAGGTGAGGTACTGATGGGGGTTATCGAGGTAGGGGAGCTTCTGGACCACGGCGCGGTCAGGAGAGGGGTTAAGATCCGCTACGAGGGGTCTGAGGACTTTTACTTCGAGAGCGCCGTGTCCCCGGGCTTCTCCGACGCCCACGCGCACCCTCAAGTCGTGGACGTCGGCGAGCGGAGGATCTGGAGGCACTCTTACGAGTGGCTTGAAGAGAGGAGGCTCAGGATCGACGAGGCTGGCTTGAGGAGGGACAAGGAGCTTTCGTCCATGCTGGCTAAGGCGACGATACTGCGGTCTCTTATAGACGGTGTTACCCTCCTCGCACTGACCGGCAGCCTTGAAGGGAACGTCTCTGCGCTACTCACCCTGCCTGTTTCACCGCGCGTCGTGCTGCTTCCTACGGTTATGGAGGCGGAGGGGTGGAGCACGCCTGAGCGCGTCTTCGCGGAGTACGTGCGTAACCTCGCGAAGTGGAATGGCTTCTTTAACATGGGGTTCTTCGTGCACTCTCTCAGGAAAGCCGGGCAGTCCTACCTGGTGGCATCGTACAAGACCGCGTCTAAGCTCGGCGTGCCCTTCGCCCTACACCTCTCCGAGGGCATCGACGAGAGCGAGACGCTCGTCGAGCTTCTGGGGGATGCTCCGAGGAACGTCGTAGCGGTGCACTGCATCGAGGGGGCTGAGAAGTGCAAGCGGATGGGGCTCAAGGTTGTCCACTGCCCGACCTCCAACCTCTACCTCTACGGCAGAACCCTGCGGGGGCTTGAGTTCTTCGACTCACTTGGGAGCGACTGGCCTCTAATCACGGGCACAGTGCTCCACACATACAGGGATGCCGTCGCGGTGCACGGCCCGAACGTACGCCTCCTCGAGAAAGCGACTGTGGGAGGATACGCAGTTTTCGGCATGAGGGGCTCGGGCGACCTCGTAGCCTTCGACCGGAGCCTCGAGAAAGTCATCGCAGGGGATGCTGAAGCTAAGGCTGTCTTCATCGACAGCAAACTCGTGGTGGATGAGGGCACTGTTGTTCAGATGGGCCTGGGCAAAAGGGACGTTGAAAGGTTTAAAGAGGAGGCTGTGAGGCTGGCGTTCGAGAAGTATGGAATCTAGGCGG
The DNA here is from genome assembly GCF_022693705.1 of Infirmifilum sp. NZ. Lineage (NCBI taxonomy): Archaea > Thermoproteati > Thermoproteota > Thermoprotei > Thermofilales > Thermofilaceae > Infirmifilum > Infirmifilum sp. NZ. Next base: position 1,505,811 of record NZ_CP094288.1, on the reverse strand, counting down.
AGCGTGGTAGTATTCGACTTCGGCGGGCAGTACGCCCACCTCATCGCCAGGAGGGTTAGGGAGCTGAACTTCTACTCCGTCCTTGCGCCTTACAGCGTTTCCCTCGAGGAATTCCTGCGCTTAAACCCGGTCGCCGTCATATTCTCGGGCGGGCCTTCCAGCATATACGTCGAGAACAGCCCTAAGCCGGAAATAGAGGTGTTCAACTACATTATCCGAAGCAGGATACCCTTACTAGGGATATGCTACGGGCACCAGCTCATCGCCAGCTTGCTCGGCGGGCGCGTCTCGCGCAAGGAGAAGGCCGAGTACGGCCTTAGCGTTCTAAGGGTCTTAAGAAACGACCCCCTCTTCAGCGGAACCCCTGAGACCCAGGTTGTGTGGATGTCTCACCGGGACGCCGTCGATTGGCTCCCAGAGGAGTTCGTGACCCTGGCCTCCACAGAGTACTCTGAGGTGGCGGCTTTCAGGCACAGATCGCTGCCAATCTACGGCGTCCAGTTCCACCCGGAGGTCCGGCACACCGAGTACGGGAGAGCGATCCTCGAGAACTTCCTGAAGAGAGTGGCTGGGCTCGAGCCCAACTGGTTCGTCGAGGACGTGGCAGCTGAGGTGATCTCGCGCCTAAAAAAGGAGCTACGCGGGAAGGCCCTGACAGCCGTAAGCGGGGGCGTCGACTCCCTGACAGCCGCCGTTATGGTGCAGAGGGCTGTGGGCAGCGATAACATCTACGTGATCCACGTTAACACAGGGCTGCTCCGCGAGGGGGAGAGCGAGAGAACACTCGAGGTTTTGAGGAAGATGGGGTTCAAGAACGTATTCTACGTGGACGCGAGCGGCCTTTTCCTCGACCGGCTGAGGGGTGTGACGGACCCGGAGGAGAAGAGGAGGGTGGTCGCTAAGACCTTTGCGGACGTCTTCGCGGAGAAGGCTCTTGAGCTGAACAGGGAGGTCGGCGGGTTCAGGTACCTGGTTCAGGGCACCATATACCCTGACAGGGTTGAGAGCGGCGCGACGGGGAAGGCTACCGCGAAGATAAAGAGCCATCACAACGTCGTCATGGAGGCTATCCCGGGGCTGGAGATCGTTGAGCCGCTGGCGGAGTTCTACAAGGACGAGGTTAGGAGGATCGCGAGGAGCCTTGGACTGCCGGAGGAGGTCATCACCCAGCACCCCTTCCCGGGTCCCGGCCTCGCGGTCAGGATTGTGGGGGAGGTCACGGAGGAGAAGCTGAGGATACTCCGCAAGGCGACGGTGATCGTTGAGGAGGAGTTCAGGAAGGCGGGCCTGTACGAGAAGGTGTGGCAGGCATTCCCCGTGCTGCTCTCGGTCAAGACGGTTGGAGTTAAGGGCGACGAGAGGAGTTACGAGTACGCTTTGGCCCTCAGGGTTGTTGAGAGCGAGGACGCTATGACGGCGAGCTTCGCGAAGCTACCCTGGGACTTCCTCGAGAGGCTTGCCGAGAGGCTGGTGAACGAGGTCGAGGGGGTGAATAGGGTCCTTTACGACGTCACCCACAAGCCGCCGGCAACGATCGAGTTCGAGTGAGGGCTGAAACGAACGCTTTATGTAGTATTTTATGTAATTAGACATCCGAGAGGCAGAGGGCCTGTGCATGGACCACCGTGGGTCTGGAGGAGAGGTTGCCGTAGGGGCAGGCCGCCGAAAAGCAGGTGGATCTGGGGGCCAGTCCCAAAGCTCACCTTCATACCCGTCGACGAGAACGGGGTGGAGGTGCAGGGGGAGCCCATCGTGCTCACGCCGGATGAAGTGGAGGCTCTCCGGCTCGTGTACTTGGAGGACCTCACCCAGGATGAGGCCGCGGCGAAGATGGGGGTTTCGCGTGGAACACTCTGGCGGATCGTCGAGGCTGCCAGGAGGAAGCTGGTTCAGGCCTTAGTCGAGGGGAGGCCGATTATCATTGCACCGTAGGGAAATCAGACTTGTCACCATTCTTCATTATTTTTCGGAATTGGAGTCACTCATCATCTGAGGAAGAAACCTAGAAGAGGGCTATAAATTTGCTACTTTAGCTTCAGCGACCTGCCCCTGCGCAAGTAGGGCTGAGGGGCCTGCTTCGCGCATGGTTCTTTCGATCTCCCTGGTCTTTGACTTCACGTAGAGGAGGAACACTCTGAGGAGCAGTCTTAGCGGCAGGTGCTTCGGCGACCTGAGGTACATCTTGAAGGCTATGTCCTCACCCCAATGCAGGGAGTGCTGAAGCGCGCGCCACATCACTTCGACGTGGGCTTCCGTGATCCTCTCCCTGATGAAGCCCTGCTGGTCCTTGAGGTAGCCCATAGGCACGAAGAACATGGGCACTACGAGGCTCCTGTAGCCCTTTATCCTGTCAAGGAGCTCGGCTGTCTCCATGAGGTCATCCTCGGTCTCGCCGGGCACGCCGAGGATCAGCGTGAGCGCTGGGACAATGCGGTAGTCGTGCATTATCGCCAGAGCGTCCTCCACCACCTCGTGCCATCTGTCGAGCGGGTAGGGGGCGGCTTTCCCGGGCATTATGATCCTGGCGAGCCTCCTGGAGCCCGTCTCGAGGCCGACCTGCGCGCCGATCCAGTCCTGGTGGTCGTCGTAGATGATTTCTGTTAGCTTCGATACCAGCCTGTACTTCTCCTCCGCGTACTTCACTCCGGCCAGCGTCACGTGGCTCCACGCCATCGTCCTGTAGTACCTTTTTACGAGGCTGTGAAGCTTTAGGAGCGCATCTGGGTTGGGCTCGATGCCCCTAGCGCCATAGAGGAGGATGTCCTCCGAGTGTATGACCCCGGACCTTATGCCTGCCTTCACGTTGACCTGCAACTCCCTCTCTATCTTCTCCAGCGGGTAGTACCTCACGGGCCTCAGGGTCACGGGGCAGAACCTGCACCTCCTGGGGCACCCCCTCATCACCTCAACTAGACCGTTGATGCTCGCGCCTCTAATCTCGGGTATCTCGTCGAGGCTGGGGGCGTCCTCTGGGCCGACGTAAACGTAGGCTGGGAGCTCCTCGCCTTCCAGCGCCTTGCGCACGATATCTCCTATAACCCTCTCAGCCTCACCGTCGATAACCGTGTCCACGCCGAACTCCCTCCAGTACTCGGTCCTCCAGAGCCACTGCCACGCCGCCGGCCCTCCTGCTATGATCCTAAGCCCCCTGCTCTTAGCCTCTCGTATGCTTGGCCTGCGCATGAGCCTCTTGAAGCTCCTGCTGTTCACAGGCTCCTGCCCGGTTATTGCCCACCACTCGACGCTGGGGGAGTTCATGGCGAAGTAGTCGTGGTGCCCCACCATGAGCACTTTCGCGCTCTTCAGGTAGCGGTCGATGTAGTCCGGGTCCACTACGGCCGCGTTGAAGCCCTCCTCCAGGAGCTTCGCCTCAACCTTCCGCAGACCGTAGGGCGCCTCCAGCGGCCTACCGAACTTGTCGACCTTTGGCCTCGGAGCGCTGAGCCACATCCAAGCCCACTCCGGCAACCCGACGGGGGGAGCGGTCGTGAAGAAGCCGATGAACTCCTTCCTGTGGTGGTTCGTCATCATGGAGCGGTCGGTGGTTATTACGACGTCAAGCACTCCTAACCACCCTCACCTCAACCGTGAAGGGTATGATTTCGCCCAGCGCCTCCCTCACGACCTCGGCGGCCTCTGCAGGGCTTTGGGCGACTACCTCGAGCACAAGCCTTTTAGCCCTGTTCTTGATGGCCGCGTTGACCGCCTCTACCGCCTCGCTCTTAGATGCTACTCTCACTCTTACCTCCATGGAGACCAGCCTCGAGTGAGCGTATAGCTTTAAAGAGCTCCGAGTCGAGGAGCGCAACGCGCTCCCCGAGCTCTGGGGCGCGAGCCGATATCTCCCTGAGCCTCTCCCTGGCTGTCTTAAGCATCCTTATATGCGCCTCAGCCACAAGCCTCCCGAGCGGGATCGAGGGAGCGTAGAAGTTCCTCCGCCCGCTTCTAAACCTGTGGACCAGCCTGTGGCTCTCGAGGACGCGTAGAGCCGCCGAAACCGCTGACTTGCTGTAGCCTGTGACGCGCTGGATCTCGACGCAGTCGAGGGGCTTCCCCAAGGTGTAGAGCAGAGCGAGAACCATGGCGCTCGACTTAGGCAGGTTGAGGGGTGAAAACGCCCCCGACAGCACGGACAAGGCCTCATGGAGAACACCACCCGGTAGATCAACGGGAATCATAGCTTTCCACAGAGATCTGGAAAAACTGTAAATCCAAAACATTTGCTTAGTAACTTAAGTTATTAATGATCGACCTCGAGCATGAAGCCCACCCGCAGCTCCTCCCCCTGGAACGCCTCCAGCAGCCTCGTCGCCGCCACGCGCCCGGTGCAGTGACCCGGGTAAACTCTGACAACGCCCAGCTCGCGTAGCTTTTCCTCGACGACCCTGAGGTAGTCTAATGGCTTCCCCGCGAGGTGGAAGCCGCCGAGAACTGCTGTCACCGGCTTACCCAGAGCCTTCTCGGCGTGCAGAGTAACGTTTACCAAGCCGCTGTGGCCGCACCCCGTCGCCACCAGCAGCTCCTCACCGAGATCCACCGCCAACGCCGTGTCATCGGTGAAGGTGTGGGGCGCGAGCCTACCGCCTTCCAGCACGTAGGTGTCAGGGAGGTGGCTGGTCAGCTCCGGGTAGTACCTGGGAACCTCCCCAAGGAAGAATACGCCCGGCGACACTTCCAGGACCCCCTTCTCAAGCGTCAGGCTGAAGTGCTCCTCCAGGAAGCTCTGAGAGTAGGGGATGCCGATGTACCTCCTCGAGCCCTCCTCGAGCTTTACTGCGGGCTTTAACGCGAGCGGGTGTGCTACCAGGAGCGGTTTTGTCTTCAGCACACGGGTTAAAGCGTAGATGCCGCCTGTGTGGTCGTAGTGCCCGTGCGAGAGCACCACGGCGGTGAGGCGCGCCAGGTCTGCTCCGAGTTGCTGCGCGTTTAGCAGGAGAGGCATTCCGGTCTGCCCCGTGTCGAGGAGAACTAGGTTGCCCTTGTAGTACACGAGCATCGAGAAGCCGTGCTCCGCGAGCAGGCCCCTGCTTCCGAAGGCGGAGTCGTCCACGAGAACCGTTATCTTCAGCATTGTGCCTGTATCGGTTCCATCGGATTTCTACTTTGCGTCATGGAAGAGGTGCTCGACGTCCCCCGCCTCCAGCACCACCACTCTCTCGTCCTCGGTTTTCACGATTAAGCGCCCGAGGCTGTCGACGTCGACAGCATAGCCCTTCACCTCCCCTCCTCCAGGCAACGCCACCCTGACTCTTCGCCCGATGGTAGCGGACAGCGCCCTCACCTCACTGATGATGCCTTCGCTCCGCGCCTCAGCTAGGAAGCCAAGATACCCTCTGAGCTCCCGTAGGATCTCCACGAGTAGTGCTTGAGGGTCAAAGGCCTTACCAGTCTCCTCGAGGAGGGTGGTAGCGGTCGCGCGCAGCTCGCTGGGCAACGGGTTGCTGACGTTGACCCCCACACCCAGGAGTAGCTCAAGCCCCTCCCCGAGCTGGGATGCCTCGAGAAGCACACCGGCCACCTTCTTTCCCCCCACGAGAACGTCGTTGGGCCACTTAATCCTGGCCTCAACCCCTGCGAGCTTCGTTAAGGCCTTCGCTACTGAGAGGCCCCCAGCAAGCGCCAGGAGCCAGGGGTTCTCTAGTCGGAGGGGTCCTAGCGCCAGGGTGAACCAGAGGCCCCCTCTGGGAGCGTACCACTTTCTCCCGAGCCTGCCGCGCGCGTTCAGGATTTCCTCGCAGATCACGAGGCAGGGGGTGCCCGGGCGGTGAAGGCCGCGCGCGAGGTCCTGCGAGGAGGCGGAGCAAGTCTCGAAGCGGTGTACTTCGAGGCCTGGCCACACCGACGGAAGATCCTCAAAGGTAGGTTTCCCGCCCATACGTGCTTGTGGAAGAGGTGCGAGGGGTCACTTGAACGTTTTCGCGCGGCTACCATTGCTTTGCTCTGGCCAGGAGTATCAGGTCTCTCAGGCCATCCTCTAGCCCTATTTTCGGTTCGAAGCCGAGCGTTTTCCGCGCCTTGCTGATGTCGGCGTAGCTGTGCTTGATGTCTCCCGGCCTGGGCGGCTGGTACTCGACGCCGCAATCGGGGCAAGCCAGCTTCCTGACCAGGAGGGCTAGCTCGTTGATCGTGGTCGGCTTACCGCTAGCTATGTTGAAAACCTCACCCGACGCCCCCTTCTCGAGAACCAGCTCCACAGCCCTGGCCACGTCTGTCACGTGCACGAAGTCCCGTGTCTGAGTCCCGTCCCCGTATATGGTGAGCTTTTCGCCCGCTAGCGCTCTTTCGATAAACCTGGTTACCACTCCAGCGTAGCTGCTGGTCTGGCCGGGGCCGTAAACGTTGAAGAGCCTAAAGATGGTGTACTTCAGACCCTGCCCGCGGTAGAGCTCGAGTATTTGCTCGCCGAACAGCTTGCTCAGCCCGTAAGGTGAGAGGGGCTTAGTGGGGTGGCTCTCGTCGATGGGTAGGCGCTGCGGCTCGCCGTACACAGAGGCCGAGCTGAAGTAGAGCAAGGGCACGCCCGATTCGAGGCATGCCCTAGCTACCGATAACGCTCCGAGGACGTTGTTCTCCATGTATAGCTCAGGTTTCTCGACAGACTCCTCCACGCTCACGTACGCCGCCGCGTGGACGACGAGGTCCGCGCCGCGCGCAACATAGGCCACAGCCGCCCTATTCCTCACATCCGCACGGATCACGGGCAGGCCCGCGCGCCTAAGCCTCTCGAGGGCGAGCGGTGAGGCTCTCTCGAGCGTGTCCACGAGAGTGACGGTGTGCCCCCTCTCTTTAAGGAAAAGCCCAAGGTTGTGCCCAATGAAGCCAGCGCCCCCGGTGATTACTACCGAGCCCACGCGAAGGGTTGCCCGCAGAGCTATTTAAGCGACGCGCCCGATCCCAGCAGTGCACTACCAGAAGTAGCCTGTGCCGATTTCGGCTTGAGCACGAAGTGGCTGGTGGAGGTTAGCGGAGATGGCAAACACTGACTCACAATTACCTCGCCAACCCGGTGGGAACAGGAGCATAGATTGAGCACAGGTAAACTGAGAAGGCATAATAACTGCAGGGAGAGGGGTTTTTCTCACTCTTCCTCGCTTAAAACCTTCTTGATCCTCTTGGAGACGCTCTCAGGCAGGGCTTCGTCCTCCATCCTGCGCGACAGGGGGTTCAGCAGAACCAGGCCTTTGCCGTCGATTACGGCGATCTCCCAGGCTCGGAGGTCGTGGGGGGTTTGCCGCATCTTCTCGACAATGATGTACCTTGTGAGAACGCCGTTGATCACCCTGCGCTTGAAGTGTATGATGCCGTCGGCGATGTGCTCGAGGCCCCAGCCGAATGCGCCTCCCGTGGTTATGGCGTACTGGGACGTGGCGTAGACTGTGAGGTCCCACTTGGCGAGGATCCTCTTCACTGTGTAGCTCTCCTCCCTTGCCTTCACAGGGGCCCTCAGCCAGAAGGCGCTCATCGAGTCGATCACCAGCCTTCTAGCCTTTGAGCCGAGCCTCTTCTTGGCCTCTATCACCTTGTCCAGCATCTCCTCGACGGTGACGAGGTTCAGGTTCCACTCGTCGCTGGTGCTCCGCATGAGCGCGTCGATTATTATGAGCCTGCCCTCACGGTAGGCTTTGTCGAAGTCCATCCCGAACTGGGATGCCTGCCTTATTATGCTCTCCCTGCTCTCCTCCGTCGTCACGTAGATCGCCTTCTCGCCGCGCAGGAGACCGGCGTTGACGAAGTGCAGGCAGGCGATCGTCTTCCCTGTTCCGGGCATGCCGACCAAGGCCACGAAGAAACCCTCGGGTACACCGCCGGCAAGTATGTCGTCGAGCCCTTTGATGCCTGTGGAGAGCCTCTCCACGCTCTTCGAAGAAGAAGTTGGTACGCAGAGCTAAAAGGTTTCCGCCCCGTCGTTCCATATATATTTCTATGTAGATAGGGGGTAGATTTATATAGAGGTATTTAGTTGTAGGCACGACCAGCATGAAAAAACTGGTAGCAATCGGATCGGTCGTGCTGGCGGCAGTGGCCTTAGCGTTGCTCGGTCTGCTCCTCCGGCCCACCGTTACAAGCCAAACCGCGCAACCCAACTACCCTAGCGCAACGCTGTCGGGGAGCGGCGCGACCTTCCCGCAAGCCCAGATAAACGTCTGGGTCTCGGAGTTCAGCAAGAAGTACCCTACGATCAAGGTGGAGTACGCCGGCGGCGGTAGCGGCAAAGGCCAGTCAGACTTCATTCAGGGCGTCGTCGACTTCGCCTGTAGCGACGTCCCGCTAAAGACCGCTGACTGGGAGAAAGCCAGAAGCGCTTACGGCGCGGTGTACCAGATCCCGTGGGTTGCAGGGGGTGTGGCGTTCGTGTTCAACATCCCGGAGCTGGGCAACGCCACCCTGAGGCTTTCCCAGAGTGTACTGGTGAACGTGCTTCTCGGTAGGGTAGAGTACTGGGACGACCCGAGCATTGCCAGCCTCAACCCTGGATTAAAGCTACCACACCAGAAGATAATCTTCGTTCACAGGAGTGATGCCAGCGGAACGACCAACGTCGTGACGGCCTTCCTGTCAAAGGTATCCCAGGAGTGGAGGGAGCGGGTAGGAGCCGGTCTCACTGTTCAGTGGCCTCTAGACTCTGTAGGCAGGGGGGTTGGCGCGCAGGGCAACCAGGGCGTAGCGCAGACTGTTAGGAATACACCGTACTCGCTCGGTTACGTCGAGCTCGCGTACACGAAAAACCTCGGGGTGGTCGCGCTCGAAAACGCTCTCAGCGAGTACATTATTCCCACCCCTGAGTCTGTGGCGAAGGCACTGGAAGGGGTGAGCGTGAAGCTGGATCCCGCCTCAGACGTGAGCAAGCTAAACCTCCTCGACCAAACGCTGAACGTGAAGGCGAGCGGCGCGTACCCAATAGTCTCCGTCAGCTACCTTATCGTGAAGAGCCCGAGCGCCTACCCTCGGGAGAAGGCTAAGGCGCTTTCGCTTTTCCTCGAGTGGGTTTTCACAGAGGGCCAGAGGTACATCGCCGAGGGCTATGCACCCGTAGCAGGCACCTTCCTCGAGGCAGGCAGGAGCGTCGCGAAGCTGCTCTCGGGTCCATAGACTATTAAAATAGCCTTCTTTCTATATACGGCTGAGGTTAAATTTATATTGATACATAGTTTTCAAACGCTAGGTGATGATTTGCACGTGGACAGCTTCATCAAGGTGTCGATCCCGTTCGTCGCCATCGTTCTACTCGCTTTAGCAGCCTTGGTAGCCACCCTGGCCGTAAACTCTGCCCCAGCGATACTCCGCTACGGCCTCAACCTTATCACAACTTCTGGGTGGTCGCCCAGTGAGGAAGTGTACGGCCTTCTACCAGCCCTGCTGGGAACCCTTTACGTCTCCGCCTTGGCCACGGGGCTGGTCGCGCTGATTGTACCCGGAGTTGTGGCCTTAGCTTGGGAGTATGCGCCGGCTAGCTTGCGGGGGTTACTGCGTGGCTTGATGTTCTACGGAACTGCGCTACCAACCGTCGTGTTCGGGTTGTGGGGGCTCGACTACGTGGCGCCGCTGTTGCGCAGTCTAAAAGTACCTGGGGTGTGCGAGAACGCTTCGCCGACAGGCCAGTCGATCCTGACTGGAGCCGTGGTGCTAGCCCTGATGAACGCGCCCTTCGCCTCCTTGATCCTCTACGAGGCGTACAGGTTCGTGCCATTCACTTACCGCGAGGCTCTATTCAGCCTGGGGGCCACAGGCTACGAGAGGTTCAGAGTCCTGTGGGGTCTCATTAAGGGAGCGTTCCTGGGCGCCCTCCTCCTCACGTTCGGCAAGAGCGTCGGCGAAACAACAGCCGTGAGCTTGGTAGTGGGTAACTCTTTCAATATACCCCTCTGCCCCCTCGAGCCGGGGATTACGGTTTCGAGCCTAATTGTGAACTACGTCACGGAGGCCTCTCTCTACAGCTACATGCTGAGCACCCTCTTCAGCGCCGCTCTAGTAATGCTCCTGGTAAACGCGCTGTTTGTGGCTGTTGGCCTCTGGCTTGCCAGGAAGGCTGGTGGTTGGCGATGAGGTTGAGGAGAGCCGTAGCCGACAGGGCTTTCCTCGTCTACTCGCTGGTTACAGCCGTTACCCTCCTCGCGGTAATCTTACACATAGCGTTTTCCTCGATCCTGAGCCTGGCGCGCGTCCTAGTGGCCGAGGGTTTAGGGTTTTTCGTCCTGCCTCCAGGCGAGCCCGGAGGGAGTGTCGGGGGACTTGGCCCCGTGATCCTGAACACGGCGATTATGACGGCTCTAGCCCTAGCCTTTTCCGCACCCGTCGGGGTGGCTGTGGGGGTGTACCTCGGCGAGGAGAGGATGTCGAGGCTCGCTAGCATTGCTTCCGCTACGGTGCAGATGCTCGCGGAGATCCCTACCGTGATTATCGGGCTCTTCGTTTTCGCGACTATCTGCTTGTCGCTGAAAAGCTACTCGCTACTCGCCGGCGCAGTCAGCCTGGCCATAACGGTTCTTCCCTTCGTAATCGAGCAGGTCAAGGAGGCTGTCACCTCGATACCGGAGGAGTACCGGGAGGCGGCCTACGCGCTCGACCTCCCCCGCTGGAAAACAGTCTGGCTCGTGCTCGTCCCCATGTGCAGGACCGGCATCGCCTCGGGCGTCCTGCTGGGCTACACGAAGGCTCTAGGCGAGACGGCGCCTGTTCTGCTCACCGCGGGCTTCGCGCTCTACGGCTTCTACGGCCTTACGGGGCCCTCAAGCACACTATCCCTGGTCGTCTACCGCTTCGCGATGATGCCCTACGAGAACCTCAGGTCGCTGGCGTGGGCCGCATCGGGTCTCCTCCTCATCGCCTCCGTCGCGCTTACGTACCTTGTTGGGAGGCTCGCGGGCGAGGTGAAGTTCTGATGAGCGGCGTCGCTGTAAGGTTTAGCAACGTGAGCGTTTGGTACGGGGAAACTCGCATCCTGTGGGACGTGAACCTAGAGGTCCCCGAGAGGACGATCTTCGCCGTGATGGGGCCGTCCGGCAGCGGGAAGTCTACTCTCCTTCGGACCGTCAACAGGCTCGTGCTCTTGAGAGACGGAGCGCGGGTCAGCGGCAAAGTAGAGGTAATGGGCCATGACGTGTACAACTCCACCAGTCCCGACACGCTAGCACGCCTGACCGGGATGGTCTTCCAGACCCCGAACCCCTTCCCACACCTCAGCATCTACGACAACGTCGTCATCGGCCCGAGGCTCCATGGCCTCGCTAGGGGAAGGGAGCTCGAGCAGCTCGTGAGGTGGGCTCTCGAGAGGGCTGCGCTGTGGGATGAGGTTAAGGATCGCCTCCGCGAACCGGCTTCCAGGCTTAGCGGCGGGCAGCAGCAACGCCTGTGCATCGCAAGGGCCCTCGCGTTGAAGCCGAAGGTCCTTCTGCTGGACGAGCCCACCGCCAGCCTCGACCCCGTGAGCGCCAGTAAGGTGGAGGAGGTCGTGAAGGAGCTGAAAGAGGAGGTGACGGTGATCCTGGTCACGCACGACCCCGGTCAGGCGGAGAGGCTGGCAGACAGGGGGGTGGTGCTCTTCTCCGGTAGGATCGTCTGGGAGGGGGCTATAGGTAGCCATTACGCGGAGCAGTACCGCAAGCTGATACAAAAGCTAACCCTCGAGGCCCGGCAAGCGGCGCTTCGCGTTCCGGCCACCTCGTAGCAACCGCAGAGCGAGTAAATACTATCGCTACGGTTATAGGCTGATCATAGAACCTGTCTCACCGTCAACCTTGTAGCCGGGGTACGCGTCGAGGCTCTTCTGCGAGAGGCTCTTCAGGGCCTCCACTAGCCGCGCGACCTCGGGCTTCCTGAGAGAGTCTTTCCTCAAAAGTACGTCGTACCTCTCCCAGGCGATACTCACGAACCCTAAGCCGTACTTCTCGGCTACCAGCCTCAGCGCGACACCGACGTCCGCGACACCCTTGGCTACAAGGTAGGCGACGGCCTCGTGCGTTTTCACCTCGAATGTGTAGCCGTTGAGCTTGGACTTGAGCTCCTCGACCGGCACTCCTCTCTTCGCCGCCTCGTCCTCGAGCATCTTGTCGACGAGCACCCGCGTGCCGCTCCCCGGGTTGCGGTTAACGAACTTCAGGCCTCGATCGATTACGTCTGATAGCGAGGCCACTTCCCCGAACTCCTTTCTGTAGACGAAGCCCTGCTCTCTCAGGTAACCCCTCAGCAGGACAGCTTCCCTGATCTCGTACCTCCTCACGTACGGTACGTTGTACTCGCCCGTCTCGGGATCCAGGAGGTGCGTGCCAGCCAAGTCGGCTACGCCGCTCTTCACCGCCTGGAGCCCGCCTGTGCTGCCCACGTTCACGAGCCTCGCGGCCTCGCCTATGACGTCTCGAACGAGATCCTGAAGCAGGGGGTCGTGGCTCCCTATGATGTTCACCGCGTAGGGCCTGGCGAAGGGGTTCGGTATGACCTCTGCGACCGCGCCCTGGGGCTTGAACTCCTCGCTCTCACGGACGACTATGAAGCCGTCGAAGAGAGCCATGGAGGACACGCGCCCGCTGTGTCCCGGTAGGGGGAAGGCTCTCAGCCTCTCCCCGTCGCTGGTGAGGATCGCTGGAACGAAGACGCGTATACCCGGCTCCCCCCTCAGCGGGAGCGCAACCTCGGCGCTCAGACTTTTGACGGGTGGGGTCCGGAGACCTTGAAGCTTCGAGACCACGGGGATGAGGTAGAGGTACACCGTCAAGAGGCAGGACATGGGGAAGCCGGGGAGGCCGAGGAGGATCTTGTCCCCGTGGAGCGCGACGACGAGGGGGCGGCCTGGCTTCTCGCGCACGCCGTGGACCAGTATGCCTGGGTTCAGCTTCGACATAGCGCGGAAGGTGTAGTCCTCGAGGCCCGCGCTCGTGCCGCCGATAGTGACCACGACATCGTTCTCCTCCAGCGCCCTGTGTATGGACTCCTCTATCAGGGAGGAGTCGTCCGGGACCCGTTCATAGATCCTCGGCTGAGCCCCCAGGAGCTTCATGAAGCTGTACACCATGTAGGAGTTCGAGTCGTAGACCTGCCCGTACTCGAGGCGTTGCCCCGGGGGCCTCACCTCGTTGCCCGTGGGTATTATCCCCACCCTAACCCGCCTGTAGACCCAGACCCTGTCAACCCCGGTGGTAGCGAGAAGGGAGACGAGGAGGGGTGTCACGACGTCGCCTCTCCAAGCCAGTATCTCCCCGAGCGCGATGTCCGAGCCGGCCACGTCCACGTTCTCGCCGTGGGCCACGCTCCTGTAGAACACGACCTGCCCCTCGGACTGGTGCGTGTACTCAACCGGCACGACGGCGTCCGCGGGGTAGGGCACGATGGCACCCGTAGAGACCTCGACGGTCTCCCCCCTGCTTATCCTGATCAGCCTCGTCTCGCCCGTGGACAGCTTGTCGACAAGCTTCAGCGCGCGCGGCCTGTCCTCGTAAACGCCCACGAGGTCGGAGCTGATGACCGCGAAGCCGTCCACGAGTGCCCTGGTGTAGGGCGGGTAGTCCATGGGGGAGAACACGTTCCTGCTCAGGACTCTACCCACGGCTTCCGGTAGGGGGACCTCCTCCTCCCCGAGGGGCTCCAGCCTCCGGTGCGACTCGAGGATTTTAAGGACGTCGTCGACTGAGACCAAGCTACGGTAGATTTTCCTCTCCGGCATTAGACAACACCCCTTATGAGGTGGACCTCAACCTCTTCACCCTCCTCGTAGCCCTCCACCCCCTCTGGCACGATAACGAAGCCGTTCCCGCGCAGCAGGCTCGTGAGGGAGCCCGAGCCCCCGACCATCAGCGGCTCAGCGCACAGTCCCTCGGAGCACCGGTAAACCCTGACCCTGGCGAAGCCCACGACGCCCATCTTCACCGTGATCCTCCTCGTCAGCACGGCCTTGACCCTCGGGTAGTCCGGCACATCCAGTCCTAGGTCGCGGAGCATAGGCTTCACCACGACCTCGAGCGTCGACAGCGCCGCCACGGGTAGCCCGCTCATGGCCACGATGGGCTTCCCGTCCTTTACAGCGAGGCAGGCCGTCTTCCCGGGCTGCACGGCAAAGCCGTGCACCATGTACTCGGGGCTGAGGCCCTCCACGGCCCTTACGGTGAAGTCGTGCCCGCCCATCGACGTCCCGCCCAGCAGTACGCTCATGTACGCCCCGCTCCTGTTCAGCCAGGCCGCGATCTCCTCGATGTCGTCGCGGGCAAGCGAGAGCTCTTGAACCCTGAAGCCGTGCTGCTCGAACCAGCCCTTGACGAAAACGTGGGTGAAGGGCTTGAAGAATGTCCCCGAGACTATCTCGTCCCCCACGTTCAGAATCCCTACCGTGGCGTCGAAGACCCTGACCGATTCCCTGCCCTCCAGGATCAAGCCGGCGACGGACTGGGGCCTGATCCTCTCCCCCCTCCTCACCACCACTAAGCCCTCATCGTACTCCTCGCCCGGCAGGGAGACGTTCTCGTACACCGCCACCCGCCTGAGCACGTAGACCCTGCCATCCTCCTCGAAGGCGTCCTCAACCGGCACGACCGCGTCGGCGCCCTCCGGCAGCAGGGCGCCGGTTTCAATCCTTACAGCCTCGCCTGGGGCCAGCCTGACAGAAGCCTCACCCGTTGGCCTGAGAACGCCCCCCGAGAGCTTCAGGGGGACGGGGGAGCTGGGCGAAGCCGGCTCCACGTCCGAGGCCCGGACAGCGTAGCCGTCCACCACGCTCTTCGGCTTAGGGGGCAGCTTGAAGGTCGAGACAACGGTCTCAGCCGAGTACAAGCCCAGCGCGCCCTCAACAGGCACCTCCACCTCTCCAGGGAGCTTAAGGTACCTCCGCACATCGCGCAGGACCACCGACACGCTGTGCAACTCCCTCAAAGCCGTCAACCTTGCTTCGGTTCCTGCAATGGTGCTTTTTAGCTTTTCCCTAGTTTCTTACCGCGCTCAGCCAACCGACCACTAACTCTCGAAGGCTACAAAGAGCGTTATAGTGGATGTTCGTGCAATACTCATTCCGCTTTTCGGTCAGGCTTCTGCAAGTCCCTGCCTCTCCACCGCACAAGTTAAAGTAATTTCACGCTTTCTCCCCTAGGCTTGAAAGATCAAGCACGTCTCATCGCGACTCGATGGAGAGATAACAATTTTAATTCACTTTATCCTTTAGAATTTTGAGTAGCGGTGTCAGAAACGAATACAGAGAGAGCATGGATCTACAAAACTACAGCTAAGAAGAAATACGGTCTGACCGATAATCAAATTAGACTTGCTATCGAGAAAAACATCGTCAGGTATAGAGTTGTCCGAAACCCCCACTACAGCTCAGCTCCCGATGCCGCGTTGCTAAGCGTGCAAGATATTGAAGTGAATCTCGAGACCATAAGGTCTTTCCCCAGGTACTCTGAGGAGGAGAAGACCAGAAGGAAGAATTATCAGAGAAGGTATAGGAGAAGGAAGAAGGCGCTTGAGGAGCTTGCTTTCTACTGTCCTAGATGCGGTCGCATGGTGTACCCCCCACGCGACTCCCGCACGCTTAGTGAGCTTGTCGATGATGCGTTAGGTGTCGACACCGCTAAAACCATTTTCATGATAGCCCATTATAGGCATGCTCATACCAGCTATGATGTCGACAGGCGTAATGTCGAGAAGTGGTTAAAAGGCAATGAGTTGAGGGAGTGGCGCGACATCATCAAGCATTATGAGAAACGTAAGCGTAGGATGGATAGATACGAAAGAGAGATGTACTTAGAGGAGATAAGGTCGTACAAGTCACTCGCAAATGAAAGAGCGAAGGAGCACTACAATAACGTTGCGAGACAGCTACTAATTGAAGACGGCCTGCTGAAGCCGGCGTGAGCCCCGCTTAAGTTCCAACCCGTTTTTGCGGGTTTACCAATTGCTAGCAATTCCGCAGAAGCTACCCGTGTTCATCTTTCCAAAACCATAGACTTGCAATGTCAGCCCAAGCCTCATAACACTGTCAATCATCTATTGATTTTCTGCAATACGACTGCTTGACGTCGGGGTTGTCTATCATCTGCGGTGTTTTCTTTCAATCGTCTCTTGACATTTTCCGTTAAACGGTGTGGGAGGGGTATTTAAGCGTTCCTTTTCGCCCGGTTTCCTCTTCTCCTGCGAACACGCGTTTTACGTGGTGCCTTTTCCCGCGGTTGTGATTTCTAACCTTCCCTGTATTTTAAAAGTTCCATTGTTTTGGTTATGTTCCAGCTGGGCTCTCCCTAGAAAAACTTCAAATACCTTGAATTTTTCCACTGTTGAAAATAACGTTCAACCCGCGAGGCTTCAGCTACCTGTGACTCTGTTCCTCTTCGCCTTGGATACGGGCTCACAATATGAGCTCTGGGACCCGCGTCTCGTAGCGTGCGACGCCGTCCCTCTCCTGTAGGGGCTGGGCTTTAGCTACGGCTCCTCGCATCTTGATCCTTCCGGAGCGGATGGATTTCGCAGCAAGATGGGGGGGATGCGCCTGGAGAGGGGTAGGGGGCTATTACCTGCGTATGTGGAAGTCGTGGAACTCTCCCCTGTACTCCTCCCACTTGACCTCGACGTTCTCTACTCTCGCAAGCGGGGGGCCGCGCCAAGCCCACTCGATCAGTTTCCGAACCTTGTCCTCGTCGCCCTCAACCACTGCCTCCACCCTGCCGTCGGGCAGGTTCCTCACCCACCCCGTGACGCCGAGGCTCCTCGCGACCTCCTGCATGGACGCCCGGAAGAAGACGCCCTGGACGAGGCCTGAGACGTAGATGTGCGCCCTTACGAGCTTTGCCACGCCCGACACCGAGCACTTTAACACGCTACGGGAAGATTTATCGGTTGCGGTGCGGTGCCCCGTAACGTAGCGACCCCTAGTACACGACTTTCTCGTCCATCTCGAAAAATCTTGTAGAAAACCGGAAGCAGTCCACCTTGGTCTTCCCTCATCTTTAACTCCCTTGAGGGTTGGCTTACGTATTGTAGCCTTGGTGACTATTATTCTCTCATTTAATCAAATCGTGCGATATTGCAACCTCGCCGAGAATGTATGCTTGCATTACCTCTCCCTACGTTCTTCGTCGACTATTCTCGCAAGCTCGTAGGGTTCTACCTTACCCTTTAACCTCTCCCTTAGGGCATCTAGTTGCATCCCAACCTCTTCCAGCTCGAGTCTTCGAGCCCCTACCAGGAAGCTTCTCCTAAGCATTTCAGCAGCATCTACTCCACGCTTCCCGAGCTTCTCCCTGAGCCGTCTGAGTATCCTCACACCATAACTTTGCTCGCATTTTAAGTATAAACTTTAGCTGTAGCATCTCTTCCCCCACGGTTTAGACCGGGCAAACATCCGTACACTTCTTTTACTGAGGTTGCAAGCGAGAAGAGAGAACGTCTCACCTCTCCAAGCGAGATCATGAAGCATCCTCGGCGGGAGGTTTCCCGGCGCTCGGTCTGTGAGCTCGAGAGAGCCGCGCAGAGGAACGTGGATAAGTTTGAGGCCGAGTAGGAGGCTTTGTCTTCAAGGGGCTGTGGGCTTTGGGTTAGAGGAGCAGAACAGCTGGCTTCCACGATATTCCCGTGACGGTGACGTGCGCCCCTAGGTTCCTCAGAATGCTGGAGACCGCGTCGGCTTCCTCGACGGGAACAACGGTGAAGACGGTGTCGCCGACCATGGCCTGCCCCGCGAGGCGGAAGCCTCTCCTCTCGAGCTCCTCGTAAGCCTTCCTCACGTTGGGGGTCGCGAGGCCTGTCTCCAGCGAGAAGCTCTTCGAGAAGGCTAGGAGGTTCTCGATCGTGGGCTCTCCGAGAAGGGCTTCCACGTAGAAGCGACCCCTCCTGTTTATCTCCGCTAGGCTGGTGGATCTCAGAACGCTGCTTTTCCGCACCGGCCCGAAGAAGCCGACTACGACGACGCGGTCCTGGCCGACGGGTATTCTGTCCACCCTGTCTGAGCCCGGGGGGCCGGGCTCCGCGACTATGCAGGCTCCTCCCACCGCTAGGCCTGAAACTGTCCCCAGCCCGGTGCCGGCCTCGACCTCCACCTTGTGGGCTATCCTCGCGAGAGAAGTGTAGCTGAGCTTCACGCCCAGTAGGCCGGCGGTCGCCAGCACCGTTGCGAGGGCGCTTGCACCGCTAGTGCCGAGGCCCCCTCCGATGGGGACCTCCACCGTCTGCCTAACCGTGAGGCCTCCGGTGTAGCCCGCTAGCCGCGCAACCTCTAGGGCGGCTCTGCGGGCGACCTCGTAGTCGCCTCTAACGCCGTTCAGGAGGGTCTCCACACCCCCGTCTGAGGTGCAAACCTCGACCGTAACCCCCTTCTCTAGAGCTAGGCCAGCCCCCCTGGCGCCGGACTTCAGCGGGTCTCCTTCAACTACGCACGCCTCGAAGAGGGCTGAGAGTCCGGCAGGGCTCCAGGCCTTCGCGCACTTCAGTCCCGGTCACCCCACGCGAGGCCAACCCTCTTGAGCGCTTTGACCAGGGGCGGAGCTAGGAGCGCTATGAAGGGCACCTCTGTGAGGTAGGTCCAGAGGAACCAAACCAGGGCGGCCCACGTCGGCAGGGCCTGCTGGCCGCTTGGCAGCGTGAAGTACTGGCTGAAGAGCCACACCCCGACGCCGATGATCGCCGAGCCGAGGAGTAGCCCGGTTGAGCCCGCGAACACCACTCTGAATGACTCGCCCTTAAAAACTAGGGCAAATGCCAGGGTTAGCCCCAGTGTTGCGGCTATGGCTATCGAGGCGGCGTACAGGAAAGCCTGGTCGACCAAGCTGTTCTGCGCCGAGAGGGCGAGGAGGAAAGATGCGACCAGGATCTCTGCGGCGGTCAGGGCTAATGCGAGCCTGGCGTCCCTGACCTTTCTGTACGTCAGGCCGACGGTGTAGAAGCCGAGGAAGTTCGCCGGGACCCCCACGCTGAGGCTCAGCAGGGCGTTGCCGTGTATCAGCATGTCGCTGATGAAGATGCCTATCGCGGCTCCGAGCCCGCCGACGAGCGGCGAGAAAGTGACCGCGAAAACCGCTGGGATGAAGACGCTGGGCCAGAACCTGACTGTTCCGATGGCGGGGGCGAATATCCCTAGGAAGGTTAAATAGCCCGTCACCGCATACAGTGCGGCGTTGATCGCCACCAATGACAGCTGGAGGGATCTGGGCTTGCTTCTCACGCGGCTTGAAGGCTCCCGCTGTTTAAGAAAGTTAAGTTTAACAGGTTAAACGGCTTAATCTAGCCGATGAAGCCAGAGAGAGTATTCCACGCACTGCTGTTTGCCGGGGGGTAGCAATGCTATTTTTAGCTTTTCCCTAGTTTTTCCCGTGTCGACTCACGCTTTCCCTTACTCCCCTGTGGGTTTGGAGGAAGCTGTGGGAGGGTGTTCGAGCGCGGGCTCGGCGGCTCAGGCTCTTGGCCGGCATAGCTTATGTGAACGCTTACAACCCTCCTCTCGCGTTTAGCCCTGATGGTCGAGGTAGACAGGGAGGTCTGGGAGAGCGTTGCGGGGTGGCTCGGGCTGACCGGCCTCACAGGGGCGCTGTGTCGCCTCCGCGAGCCGAAGCCGCTCAGCAGGGCCTTTGGCACCCGGGATTCGAGGCACATCGCGTCGGCCTTTGAGAGGCTACGCTCAGCGGGCTTCGTCAGGGAGGCGGTGGTCGGCGACGTGAGGTACGTCTACCTCACCGAGCAGGCCTGCGCCCTCCTCGCCTTGCTCGGCTACAGCGTCGAGGAAGCGGCGTGCGGCGAGTCGGCATTGAGGTTTATTCGGCGCGCAGCCGGAGCTGCCTCCGGTGCAGCATGACTGTTGCTATGTGCGTGCAGATCCTCGCCTTCCTCACGTAGCCGTAAGCGCGGAAGAAGCAGTCACAGCGGTACCTGCCCTCGTGGACCCACACGTTGTACCAGGGGTACGTGTCGCCCAGCTCCGCCAGCCCCTTGACGAGCCAGTGCTCGCTCCCAACCCTCTCAACCTTCCCCGCTAAAAGCCTGTAGGTCGCGCGGTAGAACCACTCCGCGGGCTTGTCGGGGAATGAGGTTTGCAGCTCGCTTAATGCGTCGAGGAGGTCCCCGTGCTCCTCGACCACCTTATCGCTGCAGTAGCCGTAGAGCGCGCACCTCACTAAAGCCCAGGCGAGCCTGCTCTCCTCACTCTTCGCTCTCGCCAACTGCCAGCACCCAGAGAGCTTTCTCCGTGAGGGAGACCGTCACGCCGGCGGGGTGCGGGCTTCTCCTCAGGAATCCGTAGTCCAGCAGTCTCAGGTAGTCGCCCAGCTCAGCTACCCTGAGTCGGCGGTTGCCCCCTGTTTGCTGTGTTTTCAGTTTCGGCGTTCATTTTCGGCGCAGGGATATAAGGCCGCGTAGCGCATTCAAACGCGAGGCTCAAGCTCAGGAGGGCTCGGGGCCGCGACGCATGCCAGGCTCCCTGGAGGTGGGAGCGTGAGCTGGGAGGGCAAAGACGGCGAGGGGCTCGCCGACGCCTACAGGGTGTGGGAGATAAAGGCTAACAGGGAGGAGAGGCAGAGGCTACAGCGACTCTACCTCAGGCTGTCGAGCGCAGTCAGGCAGGCCTGCAAGGCCCTCGAAGAGAGGCTCGGCAAGGATTTCAGAGAAGATCCAAAGAAGTTCAGCGAAGAGTTAATCAGGGAGGCCTCGAAGACGGCTGGGCTGCCTAAGGGGCTGTTCTGGTACGCCGTGGAGTGGCGCAGGATGGTCGCGGAGGCGAGGAGGCAGAGCAAGATGCGTAGCAGGTTCACCCCGCCACCAGTACCGCTACTGGTCAAGGTGGTCGGCAACGGCAATAGGCTTCACGGCAACAGTAGCGCTATAGCAGTCCTCGACGCCTCTAGGGGCGAGCTCCGCATTCCAAGCGCTAACATCGCGGTGAGGCTGAGGCCCTCGCTGGTCAGGGCTGTGCTGGAAGACCTGGAGCGCTTCGGCGATGCGAAGCTGACGCTATGGCTGACGGCTAAGGGTAGGCTGAGGCTGGTGGCGCACCGCAAGGCGAGGCCTGCGTGGTGGGACGGCGAGGGCAAGCTGGCTGTCGTAGCGGTGGACGTGAACAGCTCCCACGGTTTGTACTTGATGGCCTTCGCCTTCGACGACAAGGTAAGGCTGGTGGCGCAGAGAGTGCTTAAGCCTCCCAACACCGCTCTGCTGAGGCTCCTCGCCGCCATTATGACCAGCTATTCCAAGCTGGGTAGCTGGGACCAAGCCGTCGAGAGGTTCAGGGAGAGGAGGGACGTGAGGAGGTTGCGGAGAGCAAGGAGAGAGTTCGCGGTGGAGGTGGCGCTGAGGCTGGCGGAGAGGCTGAGGGCGAAGGTAAACTTGACGCCGGAGCGCGCCGAGAGGGTTGCGGGGCAGGCTTCGAGGAAGGTGAAGAAGGTGAACGAGGACTGGGTCAGAGGCGTGCTCAGGGAGCTAAGGGCCCTGATCAGAAAGCTCATGGAAGAGGGCTACCTTGTCGTCATCGTAGCGGACGTGCCCAGGGCCGAGTCCCTCAGGGGCTCACAGCTGCAGAGGACGCTGCTCAGAGCGGCAAGGCGGCTTGAGAACCTAGCGCTCTACGAGGGCGCCAGGTGGTTCGAGTTGAGAAACAACGTCAGCGGCAAGCAGTGCCCCATGTGCGGGGCCTGGGGAGTAGAGGTGAGGAAGCGCTACTACCGCTGCCCGAAGTGCAACCTCGAGTGGACCAGGGACTGGGCCGCAGCTTTCAACGCCGCGAAGCTCTTCCTAAAGGTCTGCGATGCGAAGAAGCAGCTAGAGGCGCTGCAGAGCTGGCTCAGCCAGCACCCCAGAGCCCCGACCCACGGCACTAGAGAAAGGTCAGGGCACTAGAGAAAGGCCAGCAGGCCCCGGCCTCAGTTCCCGGCACGGCCGCACGGCCGCCCGCCGGGTGCCGCGCGCGGCGCGAGGAGGGTATGTGCCCGCGGCGACGCGGGCAGAAGGCCGCTAGAATGCGGCCACCCCGCAAGGGGACCCATGACACCCCGAAGAGGGGGCCCTTGGATCAGTGAGGGGGGCGGATGAGGCCAGGCGCGGCCAGAGCTACATTGGCATGTGCGCGCTAGGCCTGGGCCTTCTTCTCGAGAGGAAAACCTCGTGCGGAGCGGCGCTTCTCGCCCTGGGGGCTCTCCCGATACCCCTAGCCCAAGCGGTAGAGATGGTCGTCGGATGGCCTAGCGTCGCGATGCTCGAGCTCGCGGGCGCCCTTTTCATCCTTGCAGCCGCGCTCGTAGTGCTCGTTTGTGTTTTCCATAAAAAGGAATAAGATCGAGTGCGGTCTCTTTATTTTTTCGTAATTAGTTTAGTTTCACGATAAGTTTATTAGACCTTCTTCCTCAAGTACGGCATGCGATGAAAAAGTTGGAGTTCTACAGGAAGTATAACCTCGGCAGAGTGGTGTTCGCGGAGAAGGGGAAGCCTTACTTCTTCGAAGTTACGCTTTCGCCATACGCGCTTGATAACCCGGAGCTTCTGCATCGAATTCTCGCGGTTTTCAAGTCGTATGGGACAAACGTGCTGACGCTGAGGGTTTCCGCTCCCTCGAGGGGGGAGGAGGTCAGAGTCCTCGTGTCAGCGGATCTCAGCGCGGCTGAGAGCCTAGTCAAGAGCATCGTGAGGGACCTGGAGTCTGTGGAGGGCGTGGTGGAGGTCAGGTACGCTCCCCCGCTGTTCAACGGCGTTGCCGTGGACGCGTGGAGCCACCCCCTGGTCTTCGCAGGTGCGAGGGCCGTGATCCTGGACGAGCACTTCTTCAAGAGCCTCCTCATGGAGGGGTTCGGCAAGCTTGGGGATGGCTTTGGGGGTGTGCTTTTCTATATATTCTACATGACGGGTCGCGCCATGTTCGAGGAGTGGGTCGGCAAGCTCGCCCGGAGAGTCGAGGACCAGGTGGCGCTGTTCGCTGAGGTGTTCAGGCTGCACGGGTGGGGCGTGCTGGACTTCAGGGGCTTCTTCGGGAACGAGGCGGTTTTCCACGTCTACGATGGCCTCGAGGCAAACATTCTGCGGGGGAGCGACGTGGAGGCGGAGTTCGCCACGCGCGGGCTTATCGCGGGTTTCATGTCTGGTGTCTGGGGGCTTCCATACGGGAAGGTTGCCGTGAGGGAGACGCGCTGTGTTCGAAGAGGCGACCGCTTCTGCGAGATCCGGGTTGAAAGGAAATCCTAGGCCTTTTCTCTCAGCTCTCTCATGACCCTGGGTAGCATTTCCCAGCCGTGCTGGAGCACTCCCAGGCTGCCCTTCGAGCACTCTTTCTCGGTGAACCTTTCCAGGCCGTCGGGCCTTAGCCGGTGGTGGTAGAGGATCAGCGGGACGGGGTCGTCGGTGTGTGTCTTCCTCGTGTACGGTGTCGCGTGATCGGCGGTGACTATCACAGCTGCTTGCTCCTCCTCGACGAGCTCGAGGAGGGGGGAGACGTAGTAGGCGTCTATCGCCTCTATGCTCTCAACCTTGGCTTTGAAGTCGCCGTCGTGGCCCGGCTCGTCGGGGCCCTTCAGGTGAACGTAGACGGCGTCGTTGCGCTCCAGGAGCCTCCTTGTGGCCTCGAGCCTAGCCCTGTAGTCCGCCTTCTTGTCGCCGGTCGGTGGAGGCACGGCTTCGACGTCCATCTTGAGGACTCGAGCTATCCCTATCTCCACGGGCATCTCCGCGACGGCCCCGAACCTTAAGCCGTACCGCTCGCTTATCGGCTGCAGCCTGGGGAGCCTGCCGCCGGAGTCGCGGAGTAGGATGGCGTTCGCCGGTAGCTTGCCCTCCCTCTGTCTCCTGACGTTGACGGGGTGGTCGCGAAGGGTCGAGACGGCTAGCCTTGTGAACGCGTCAACGAGCTCCGCCGTCCTCATGGCCTCCTCCGTGGGCTCGAGGGGCTTGGCTTTGGCTATGAAGGGCTCGAACTCGCGCCTGGCCACCGAAACGTAGCCCTGCTTTGAGTACGCTGGGTCCGTGTTGTCCACAGCGTCGCTCAGCTTGAAGCTCCTGCTCCCGATGACGACGACAGCTCTGTGGCCAACCGTGGCGACGACCCTGGCGTAAGCGTCGTAGGCGCCGAGCTCGACCCCGTCGAGCGCCCTGGCCAGCTCGCGGGCCTCCTCGCTCGTGAGGTTCCGCCCGCACCTCCTGTCTATGATCCTCAAGGTGTCGGGGTCGACGGTAGCGAAGTTCGCGCGGAACGCCACCTCGTAGCCCTCCCTTATGCTGAGGCCCGCCCCCATGGCCTCCAGTGGTCCGCGCCCAGTGTACTCCTCGTGGGGGTTGTAGCCTAGAATCGATATCACCGCGGCGTCGCTCTCGGGCGCCACCCCCCTGCCTATAGTGTACATCAGCCCCGCCCTGGACTTCCTGGCAAGCTCGTCTAGGGCCGGGTGGTTGGAGGCCTCGAGAGACGTAACCCCGTCAGCAGGGTTGTCGGCTACACCGTCTAGAACGAGGTATATGAGCTTCATACACAGTAAAGGGTGATCGCCGGTTATATTGTGTTTTTTGCTAACTCGTGTTACTACGCTCCGTCGATTCAATGTACTTCAGCCAGCCTTCCAGGACCTTGGGGTCCACCTCCTCCCGGACGCCTCCTCGCCCGACGGCGACGCGGTCCACGTCTAGATTCCCCCCAACCACCCGTCCAGACACGACGATCTCCGCGTTCTCGCCGAGCACTTCCTCCAGCACCACGGACGAGAAGGTGATCGTCACCCTGTCCCCGCTCTCCTCGATGGAGTACAAGCCGCTCCGACGCGTGAAAGAGAGCAGCTTCTCCAAGCTCACCAGCATCCGTCTTCGAAACTCATTTATCGCGTGGATCGTATTTAAAGGATTTGAGCGTATGCTTCCCAAGATAGACCTCGAGCTCGCGCGCGCCTCGATTGTAAGGGGCCTCAGAAGCTACGTGCTCGAGACGGCCGGGAAGAGGGGCGGCGTTGTGGGTGTCAGCGGGGGTGTTGACAGCGCCGTGGTCGCGGTGCTGGCTTCGCAGGCCCTGGGTCCCGAGAACGTCCACGCCCTGATCCTGCCCAGCGCCTCAACGCCGGAGGCTGACGTGAGGGACGCTTTCACGGTCGTTGAGAAAGCCGGTATACCGGACTCGAATGTCGAGCTGATAGAGATCGAGCCCATACTGGCCTGCTTCGACAAGGCGCTTGGGAGCATGAGCAACGTGGAGAGGGGGAACCTAGCCGCGCGCGTCAGGATGGCTATCCTTCATCAGCGGGCCTACAGGCTCAACAGCCTCGTGGTGGGCACGGGGGACAGAAGCGAGATCCTGATAGGCTACTTCACGAAGTACGGCGACGGGGGCGTGGATGTCCTGCCTATAGGTGGCCTCTACAAGACCTACGTCAGGCAGCTCGCCCTCCACCTTGGGCTACCCGAAAGCATAGCACTCAAGCCGAGTAGCCCGCGCCTCTGGCCGGGCCACGAGGCCGAGAAGGAGCTTGGGCTCAGCTACGAGGTCCTAGACGAGGTCCTCTACTGGCTCTTCGACGT
Organism: Infirmifilum sp. NZ; assembly: GCF_022693705.1. NCBI lineage: Archaea > Thermoproteati > Thermoproteota > Thermoprotei > Thermofilales > Thermofilaceae > Infirmifilum > Infirmifilum sp. NZ. Next base: position 1,480,380 of record NZ_CP094288.1, on the reverse strand, counting down.
GGGTCTGGAGCCCGAGGAGGTTAGCTCAGTCGCCGGGGTGGACAGGAAGATTGTCGAGAGGGTGGTTGAGATGCACAGGAAGAGCTCGCACAAGCGCGAGCCACCCAAGGTGATCAAGCCAGCTATACGCTACCTTTAAGCTCCTCCTTTTCTGCCCCCACTGGCCCCCCCTTAAATCTTCGTCATCCTTGGTCGGCCTCGGGGTCGCCCCACGGGGGCGAGGCATCGCCCTCTTCGGGCCTGCCCCTCTCGGGGCTTCCGGGGAGGAGCGTCCGGCGGCCGCCACGCCTCGCCGGCAGCGGCGGCCAACCGCCCTACCCGTTACAGGCGGTGCTTCAGGAGTTTATCTCCCTTTCGCTGTGAACGCTGAAAGTTAGCAACTCGAGCACCTCCCAGGAGGGTGGAGAGGGCTTAGAGCAGGCACCAGCTGGTAAGGGACCTCGAGAAGCTAGCGACACGTGCCCGTCGTACAACGTCTGGGTGAGTGATGGAAAATGCAGGTGCGACTGCCTCTCCAGCCTACGGCTACGTCCGTAAGGCCAGATGAGCAGCCACATCGTTACAGTGATGCTGTCCGGAGGCAACTGAGGCTTCACGCCATGAGCTTAAGCATCTGCTCGCTGCACGCCAGCTTCCCGCCGCTGCGGCCGAGCGGTACTGAAAGCCGTGCCCTCTCAGTCAGGTGGGGGTACCTCAAGTTGCCCACAACCTTTTTCGCGAAGCCGGCTACGCGCAACCTCTTTAGAACGCCAGTGGTGTACCTCATATTCCTCGTGGCAGAGGCCTTAGTGATGGGTGTAGGATGCCTGAAGCGCCACAGCACCTTTACGAGGCCCGTCGCCTCTAGCCACCTGGCGACGCAATCCAGACCTCTCTGTCTACCTTGACCGTCACGGTTAAATGTAAGAGGTGGTTATAATTCTTCACACATATTGTGAATGTTAAGAAGAGTCGAGAGTCGCATAGATGTTGCTCGAACATCCACCCTCAACCCTTCTCCAAACCCGCAGGGAGTAAGACAAAGCGTGGGTCGAACACAGGAGGAAGCTAGGGATAGCTTAAAAGCATCATCGCTACTTACCTTTAAGCTGAGCGTCAACGCGCAGGGTCATCTCCCTGAAGAGCGCCAGGAGCAGGGGGGTCAAGAGGACTCTCAGCAGGAGGCTTGCGGTGAAGGGGGTCTGGGGGCCAAGGGAGCTGTACATCCAGCCTCCTATCATCGCGCCGATGCTCCACGCGATGGTTGGCGGTATTCCTAGGAGAGCGTATATCCTCCCCCTGTGCTCCTTAGGCACGAGGTCTGCGCGCAGCGAGCCCCAAGCTAACCCGTAGAGGGGGCCCCCTAGCGACCCTATCACGGACGACAGCGCTAGCAGTGGTAGAGCGGTTGGCGCTCTGGGCGGTGTAGCGACGAATACAAGGAGGCTTATCGTGCCGAGGAGGTACCCCCATGTGAGGGAGGGACCTCTCCCGCGCTTGTCCACTATGTAGCCAGCGGGCAAAGTGAATAGGAGGCCTGTGACCCCTCCCAGGGTAGCCAGCACTCCTAGCCCCGTATTGTCTATTCCGAGGTAGTAGAACATGTAGTAGTTTCCGAGAAATGTCATCGCACCCACCAGGTTTTGGATAACGTCGATGACCAGCAGGTACATGATGTTACCTCTCAAAATCCTCAAGCTGCTGCGGTATGCTTCCAGGAAGCCCTCACCGTTGGTGTTCGGTGGGAGGGTTTCCACCATGTACTTGAACCTGATCCACGCTATGACGAAGCCGACTAGCCCGCTGAGCACAAAGCTTAACCTGACACCGTCGACCAGTCCAAGGGTGTTCACCACCGCAGCGCCCCCGAGCGGCGCGACGGAGGATACAAGGCCGCTTGCGAACTGGATGAAGGCGTACGTTCTGCCCCTCGCCTCTAGAAGCACGGAGTCCGCCTGTATGCTTTCCAGCGCGGGTTGGTAGAACAGGGAGAGGCTGTTGAGGCTTGAGGCGAAGGCGTAGAAGCGCCAGTCCTCCGCTATAGCCATGAGCAGGTAGGTGGCCGCCACGAGCAGGGTGCCCACCCATATTATCTTCTTCCTGCCGTGCCTGTCGGCGAAGTAGCCTCCAACTATCCTCGCCGCCGCATTCGCGTATTGCTGGAGGGACTGCACTAGCGATAGATCCTCGGGCGCGGCTCCGAGCCTGCTGAGGTACAGTTGCACGTAAGGCCCGGCCATCGACTGGACTGGTGACCAGAAAAGCCACCCTGTTGCAAGAACCCATATGTTCCTGTGGATTCGCTTCAGCGATGATGCGAGTTGTGAGAGCCTGCCCGCCATGCGCAACTCAACTGAGAGCTCAGGCGTGTACACACTTAAATTTTATTTATGAGCCTTTCGTATAGCACTGGAATGCGCGGCCCTAGGCTAAAGCTCCTGCTCGCTGCCGGCGGGCTTATCACGCTAGCGGGCTTGCTCCTCCTTCTCCTCACCGCGCCGAGCAGGGACCACCGTGCGCTCCTCGACGAGGCGAGGGGGAGGGTCCTTAACTCTACCGGGTGGAGGTTCGTCGAGGGTGTTAACTGCTCCGATAGCTTCGCGCTCGTAACGGGTAACGTTAGCCTCAAGGAGCACAGGCTGTGGACAAGCGTCACCGTCTTGCCTAAAACGGGGGCGCCTCAAGCGTACTTCTTCTATGCCAACAAAACCGCCTCGTTCGTAAGCCTGGAAGGCGCGTGGGTTAGAAGCGGGGGCGGCTGGAGGGTCGAGGAAACGGTCCTCGTCAGGCTCCTTGAGCTGGCTTCTCAGGCCCAGGAGGTTTACGTGCGCAGGAGCAACGCGGAGGTCAGGTTGCTGTTCAACGGTACGTGCTCTTCGGAGTGCACTGCCCTCTTTAACAGCCTTGCCACGCTGGCGGGTTCGAGGGTCGAGAGCCCAGCGCAGGTTGCCGGCTCGGTAGTCTTGACCGGTGGAGCCCCTAGGATGGTGTTTTTCGTGTTCAGGGGTGCAAGCGGCTTCTGCGCAGTCAACTATACAGTTTTCGACTTTAACGCCGAGGTTGAGGTTAGAGGACCATAGATCCAGATTTAGCGCGCGGCCATATGCTCGGCGTCCCGGGGCTCTGAAGCACCTGGGCCGCTCAGGACGCTGGGAGCAGTGGCGAAGCTCTCTTAACTTTTACCTAATTAGCTCTGAAAGGCGTGGGCCTGGTTCCACGAAAATAGCTCACTGTAGCGCTGGGGTCCACGAGTACCATCTGGTCCCGCCATCCCGCATTAAAATCGCCGAGGGTCCTTCTGAGAGACCGGCCTCGTTTCCAGTAAAGCCTTTTCAACCACTATTTCCACTATCTTCAAGCCCCTCCATCTTAGCGAGAACCCCCTCAGGCTGAAGAGGCTCTCATGGTCCCAGTTCTCCTATCTGTACCATGTCTCGTCGCTTTTACGCCAACCACGTGCCAGCGCTGGTAGTGATTTCAGTTGACATATATGCTTTTATTCCTTAAACACCAAATCCTAGACGCTATGAAGGTGAGCTTTAAGGAGTTGATGCTCGACTTCTTCAAGATAAAACAGAGCCTGCTGCTGCTGTGGACCGGGGTTTTCGCGTTCCTGGCTGGCTCAGGCCCGGGTGTCGACGTTTTAGCGTTCACGCTAACGACCTTGTCGATACTGCTCACGGTCATCGGCACGACGGGCTTTAACATGGTTCTAGACGCGGACATTGACGCTAAGATGTTCAGGACGAGCAAAAGGCCCGTCCCTGCGGGTAAGCTCAGCAAGGCTGAGGGGGCTCTGCTCAGCTTGGCCGTGCTCCTCGCCGGCCTCGCGCTGGCCCTAATGGTCAACATGTGGGTCTTCGTCGCAGGGCTTCTCGGGTTTCTGATAGATATTCTGCTCTACACGTACCTGCTGAAGCGAAGGAGCCCGTGGAGCACGATCTTCGGAGGCTTCGCCGGCGGGATGCCGGCGCTCGGCGGGTGGGCAGGTGCCACAGGCTCTTTCGGCGTCCCTGGAGCCCTCTTAATGCTGCTTGTAGCGCTGTGGAGCAACGTGCACATCTGGACGCTCGCTACCTACTACGTCGAAGACTACAGGAGGGCGGGGGTCCCGATGCTGCCCGCTGCCAAGGGGGAGAGAGCCGGGGTGCTCGGCTCCCTCGTGGCGCTGCTTTTAGTGGCGGTCATCGCCGTCGTGACGTGGGCTGTGGGGGTTCTCTCGCCTATCGGCCTCGTCGCGTCGCTGGCTCTTCTAGCAGTTGCGGGCTTCTACCTGGTGAAAGGCCTCCGCAGCGGCGAGTACGGCAGGTGGGCGTACAAGGCGTTCAAGTTCGTTAACATGTTCATGGCGGTCTTCTTCTTGCTCCTTGTAGTAAAGTAAAAATAAAATTAAGTGAGGACGAACTTTTTAGGCAGGGTTAAATTCCTGTGAGGGCTCCTAGGATTATTCCGATGACCAAAAGCGTTCCGAAGTTTTGGACTAGCTGTGCTGTCATGGGGTCTGCTGCTGGGGGGATCTCCCGTTGGAAGGTTCTCACAAGCCTGACCGCTTGGGGTATTATTAGGAGCGGTAGGAGCGCGAGGAGGGGCAGGAGCCCCGCTAGGACGAGTAGAGCGAGGGCCAGGTACGCCGCGTAGATCTCGAAGTACTCGAAGAACTTGAGCCCCTTCTCCCTGCCCAGGATAACCTCTAGTGTTACTGCGCCCCTGCTCTTGTCGAACTCTATGTCCCTCAGGTTGTTGGCCGTGAGGACCGCGGCTACAAGGAGTCCCACTGGGATGCTCGCAAGAACGGGCTTGCAGTCGAGGAATCCTGTCTGCACGTAGAATGTTCCAAGCCACATCAGGGGGCCCCAGCTGAGAAACACAGCCAGCTCCCCAAGCGCCCTGTACTTTAGGCCCGGTGGGCCGGAGTAGCCGATGACGAAGAGGACGCCGGCGAGCGCCAGTATGACCACGATTAGGGTCCTGTACACAGCGAGCGCGAGGGCGAAGAGCAGGCCTCCCGCTAGGAGCCCTAGGCCGTAGTTTCTCAAACCCTTGGGGGTTGTGAAGCCTGTTATAAGCGGGTGGGGTCTGTAGGTAGTTGTGGGAGCGCCTGGGACGTCAACGCCCTTCATAGTGTCGTAGTAGTCGTTCAGCACGTTTGCAGAGGCGTGGAGTAGAGTTACGCCCAAGACCGTCGCGACGTAGAAAGCCAAGTTGAATACGCCGGTAACGTAGTAAGCGTAGGCTGTAGCTGCCGTGACAGATATTACCGTCATTACGAACGACCAAGGTCTCGTCGCCATAAACCAGCCTTTGAGTTGCGGCATGCTAGATCAGAGGAACAGGGCGCTCGAGAGCTTTAAATATTTCTCGAGTTGGTAATACTAGCATACCTAAATATATTATCGGGTGAAAAGTTTATACTTTATGCAACAAATCTTACACTGACCTTCATGCACATACCCGACGGGTACCTTGACCCTTTGACGTGTGCTGTGACGTACATCATCTCGCTTGCCGTAGGCCTTCTCGCGGTTAAGAAAGCCCGTAGCGCACCGGAGGAGGCGAAGACACTACTACCGGTTATGGCAGCTGCGATATTCGTCGCGCAGATGCTGAACTGGCCCATACCTGGCGGGACCTCGCTCCACCTCGTCGGAGGCGCGCTCGCGGCCATCTTAATGGGGCCCTGGCTGGGCTACCTCGCGCTCACCCTCGTTCTGATCACGCAGGCGCTCGTGTTCCACGACGGGGGGATCACGACCCTCGGGGCAAACGTGCTCAACATGGCTGTCGTAGCCGTGTTCACAGGCTACGCGGTCTACAAGGCTTTCCCGGAGAGACACAGGGTCTTGGCCAGCTTCCTAGCAGGCTGGCTGAGCATCACCCTCGCCGGGATCGTATGCGGGATTGAGCTCGGCACCTCGGCGAGCTTCCTCTACGGTCACAGCGTCACGGTCCCGGTGATGGGGGGCTGGCACGCGCTCCTGGGGGTCGTTGAGGGATTGATAACGGCGGGTGTCTACTCCTACCTGAGATCCAGCCACCCGGAGCTTGTTAAGGGGTGAGAGCATGAGGGAGTACTTCTCGAAGCACAGGAAAGCCTTCCTAACGATCGCAGTGCTTATAATCCTGAGCCCGATCTTTGGAGTATTTCTCGCAAACTTGGTGGGCTACCACGAGCCGCTAGACCTCGCGGCAGAGACTCTCGGGCTCAACGAGACCACGGAAGAGATCAACTGGACACCATTCCTAGACTACACTGTACCGGGCCTGCCGGACTGGCTCGGCTACATGGTTTCAGGCGTTATTGGTGTGGCGGTAGTCCTGGGACTGGCGTTCCTAATCGTGAAGGTCCTGAGGTAGGAGCTTGGCAGAAAAGAAGGTTTTTTCTCCGACTCTTACCTTCCTGCGCGCAGTACCCTCTGTGCTCGACGCACTGTCTTCGGGCCGCGCGTCAAGCCTGAACAGCACCCTGGCTCTACTGCTAGGGGTTCTGACGACAGCGTCCGCGGCCTTCAGCGCCCGGCTTTGGGCTCTCGCGGTAGCTGTGGTAGCCTCGGGCCTCTTAGCGCTGATCGCTGGAAAGCTCAAGGAGTGGTTGTTCGTCTCCACAGCAGCACTTGCCTTTGCAGCCTCTGTTTCTGCTCCAGCTGTGCTCGGGGTGCTCCCGGCCAAGGGGGCGCCGGCCGCGGTCTTCATTGCTCGCGCCGTGGCGTCGGCCTCCCTGTTCACGGCGTTCTACAGCCTTACGGGCTGGCGGGGCTTCGTCGAGGGGGTTAGGGGGCTAGGCGCCCTGGGCTACCTGGGGGACGAGCTGGCGTTCACGCTCAGGTACATCCCGCTGTTCACCTGGAAGACCCTCCGCCTGCTCTCGGCGCGTGAGGCTAGGCTCTTCACGAGTAGCAGGCGCCTCACGTGGCGCGTCGTGAACAGCGTTGCCGGGAGCATCCTGGCGGGAGCTTACGCTAAGGCCTATTGGGCGCGCCTCGCTTACACCGCTAGAAGCTTCAGCTTCGAGGGCAATAGGAAGACGGCCCGGGCGAGGTTCAGCATGTGGGATGCGTTTTTAACTGCGCTTTCAGCTGGGCTTCTGATGATCCTCGTGGGGGTGCTATGAGCGGGGCGCTTGAGGCTGTGGACCTTTGGGTTTCGCTCCCTGTAGCCGGGGACGTGCTCAGAGGGGTGAGCGTCGAGGCGAGGCGCGGGGAGGTGGCGTGCCTGCTGGGGTCCAACGGGTCGGGTAAGACGACCCTGCTCCTCGCTATGGCGGGTCTCGTCAGGGTGAAGAGGGGGCGGGTGCTTCTGGATGGCGAGGACATTTACAGCCAGCTACCCCACGCTAGGAGGAGGATCGGCCTGGTGTTCCAGGACCCGGATGACCAGCTCTTCAACCCCACTGTCCGCGATGAGCTGATGTTCGCCCTGGACCAGCTGGGCCTCACGGAGGCGGAGAAGGAGGAGAGGGTGGTGCGCGTGAGCAGGCGGCTGGGCGTAGAGGGGTTGCTGGAGAGGCCTGTCCACGCTCTGAGCTTCGGCGAGAAAAGGAGGGTGGCTATCGCGTCGGTCCTCGTTTACGATCCAGACTTCATTCTGCTCGACGAGCCGACAGCGAACCTCGACGCGCGTAGCGTGAAGCTCCTCCTCGGGACCGTTTGCCAGCTACGCAGGGAGGGTAAGGCGTTACTCGTGGCGACGCAGGACGTGGAGCTGGCTAGGGTGATCGCAGACAGGGTGTATGTGCTCCTCGACGGCAGGGTTGTCTGGAGCGGTCCCCCAAGCGTGCCTGAGGATGTGCTAGCCGAGGCGGGCTTGTCCGCCGAGTTTACAGGATGTGGTGAAGGCTAATATAGAATTTCGAAGGAGATTCTAATGTGTGCGACACACTCGTAGCTTTAGGCGAGTACACGAAGCACGGTGTGACGATCTTCGCGAAAAACAGCGACAGGGACCCGAACGAGGCGCAGGTTGTAGAGTTCCTGCCGCGGAAAAGGCACGCGGAGAAGAAGGTTAAGTGCACGTACATTGAAGTAGAGCAAGTGGAGGAAACTTACGCCGCGGTTATTTCCCGACCGTGGTGGATGTGGGGCGCCGAGATGGGTGTGAACGAGTACGGTGTAGCCATCGGCAATGAGGCTGTTTTCACCAAGGAGCCGTACGCTGAAAGCGGCTTGACGGGGATGGATCTCGTCCGCCTTGGCTTAGAGCGCGCCAAGACGGCCAGAGAGGCCCTGGACGTGGTAACCCGGTTGCTGGAGGAGTACGGACAGGGTGGCAACTGCAGGAGAAATGGGAAACTCTACTACCATAACTCGTTCATAATCTCCGACCCTCGGGAGGCGTGGGTTCTAGAAACCGCAGGCAAGTACTGGGTTGCTGAGAGGGTTAGAGGGGTGAGGAGCATTTCGAACGCTCTGTCGATCTACGACAAGTGGGACGAGGCATCGGAAAGCCTACGGGGCTACATGAGCTCAAGGGGTCTAGAAAGGCTGGACTTCGCCAGGCATTTCTCGGACTTCCTGTACACCAGGGTGGCTAAGGGGGTGGAAAGGCAGAGGTACACGCAGGGCTTCCTTGAGGCTCATAAGGGAGAGCTGGACTTCTGGAAGATCAGCCAGCTCATGAGAAGCCATGCCCGGTACGGCGGCTACTCTCCCGCAAGGGGTTCAATGAGGGATATCTGCATGCACGCGGGTGGCGTCACGAGGCCCAGCCAGACGGCTGGCTCCATGATAGCCTTGCTGTACGAGAAGGTTCCCGTAGTCTTCGTAACCGGGACCTCCTCGCCGTGTATATCCCTCTACAAGCCTGTCTTCCTAGAGGCGGGCCTCCCCGATCTAGGGGCAAGCCCCACGGATAGGTACGACCCGCAGAGCTACTGGTGGGTGCACGAGGCCCTGCACAGGAAGATGCTCGTCTCATACCCTAAGTACGCTGAAGCCATTAGGAGTGAGATCGATAAGCTGGAAAGGGAGCTGTTCGCTGAGGCTTTGCGGCTACGGGAGGAGTTTCTAGCTGGGAGAGCCACCACTAAGGATATGCTGGATCTGACGAGGCAGGCATTCGAGGCTGGGGCAAAGCTTGATAAGAAGTGGTCGGGTGTGGTTCGCAGAGGAGTGAGCCTGAACCTGCTTTTCGAGATTTTCTGGCTACGCGTGAACCGCGAAGCCGGTATAACTGTCTAGCTCTAGGCATTGAAGAAAAAGAATAATATGTTCGGCGGGCTTGTGTATGTGTGTGCGTGGTCAGCAGGAGCCTTGTCTGCGCGTCTTCGAAGACGTACGTCTTTACGATAAAGGCTGAGTGCGCCGACAAGGTCGTGGACCTCCTCGAGAGAGAGGGGAAAGTCACTGCGAGGTTCGGCCCGCTCGTGAAGGGAGTGTACAAGGACGCCATAGTCACGGTGGTTAAGCCGGATAAGGTGCAGGTTATCCTCCAGTTCAGCAAGCTCACAGTGGACGAGGTTGAGCAGGTGCTGAGGTCGCTTGCCTGAAGTCGTGTACACGGTTGGCCACAGCAACAGGAGCCTAGACGGGCTTCTAGCTCTGTTGAGGAAGCACGGGGTAGAGGTTGTGGTCGACGTCCGCCGGTGGCCGAAGTCCTCGAAGTTCCCCCACTTCAACGCTACCCACCTGAGAGAGGCGCTGGAGCGGGAGGGCTTTAGGTACGTTTGGCTCGGCTCGGAGCTCGGCGGCTACCGGGAGGGTGGCTACGAGCGCTACATGGAGACGGAGGACTTCAAGAGGGGTTTGGAGGCCCTGGAGGCTCTGGCTCGCGAGGGAGTTGTGGCGGTGCTCTGCGCGGAGAGGCTGTGGTTCAGGTGCCACAGGAGATTTATAGCCGACGCTCTTGTAAGGGATGGTTTCCGAGTGATCCACATCGTCGACGAGGGGAGGGAGTACGAGCACAGGAGGAGTTGAGAGGGTCGCTGTAGTCGGAGCAGGCCCCGCTGGGGCCTTCCTGGCCCGCCTCCTCACCGACGCGGGTTTCAGCGTCAAGGTCTTCGAGGGGGCTCCCAAGCTCGCCTTGAAGCCCTGCGGGTGGGGGGTGCCCTTCACGGTCGAGCAGGTGTACAGGCTGCCTGAGGAGGCCGTGCTGGTTAAGGTCATGGGGTACGACGTGTACGTCGGGGAGAGGCTCTCTAAGTCCAGCCGCGGGAGGTTCTTCGGGTACATTGTTGACAAGGAGGAGATGCTACGCTCCCTGCTGGAGGGCGTTGAGGTGGAGAGAAAGTGGGCTGACCCTTACTCGCTGAGGGGATTCGACCTCGTCGTGGACGCGCGGGGGAACGCCGCGTACCGCGGCAGGAAAGCCCTGGCCCTCCAGCTGGAGGGAAGGGTGAGGGAGGACCCGGGCGATGCTATCAGAGTTTACTTCCTGGAGGACCTCGTCGGGTACGCCTGGGTCTTCCCTCTAGGAGACTCCAAGGCGAAGGTGGGTGTCGGGGGGCTTGCCGGGCCCGAGGTCCTAGCCGGCTACCTCAGGATGATCTCCAAAAAGGTTGGGCTGGAGCCATCGGGTCCGCTGAGGGGTAGCGGGATAGCTTCTGGGGGGCTTCAGCTGAGGCTGGAGGGGGGCGTGGCGGTCATCGGGGAGGCGGCTGGCGCTGTGATGCCGCTCTCCGGGGAGGGGATTAGACCATCGATGATAACCGCCAAGGCGCTCTTCGAGGATATCAGGGGCGAAAGGAGCTTCGCGGACGCTATATCGAGCTATGGCCTCGAGCTAAACGCGCGGGTCCAGCTCGGCATCTTAAGAGCCCTCGAAAACAGCCCTCCGAAAAGACGCGTAGAGATCTTCGAGAGAGCCCCCGTGGAGATCCTCGAGTGCGTCACAGCCGGTTGCGTTACGCGGGCTTTCCTCGCTAGGGCCGCATCGAGGTGGCCTGGCTTCTTCTTGAAGGTTGCGAGCCTTGGCGGCGTTAAGGAGCTTGTGAAGAATTCACTAAAAGTGTAGCGGCTTCGCGATGAGAGCGTAGACGCCGCAGCTTGGGCACTCCTCGTCCACGTAGAGCCTGGGCTTGCCTTCGGGGACTGCCAGCGGCTCGTAGTCGAGCGCCCAAGCCCTCGTGGAGATGGTGAAGCCTACTTCGAGCAAGAAGTCTTCGGCTTCGCGCCTCGAGTAGAACTTCGCTTTAGCCAGCACGGGGTCGAGGTTCTCGGAGGCCAGCCTCCTGTAAAGCTGGCCCCAAGGGCTTTCCCTCTCGATGGAGAGCACTGCCAGCACGCCGCCCTCTCTGAGGAGCCCCCTAACAGACTCAAGCACCTTGCGCGGGTCCTCAAGGAACTCGAGGACGGTCACCATGTAGGCAAAGCTCAGCGACCCGCTGCGCAGCGGCGGCTGCTCTCCAACCCCGACAACGAGGTGCTGGCACCTCCCGCGTGCGAGCCTCAGCATGGGCTCGGAGGGGTCGAGGCACACTATCTCCCGGTTCTCAGAGAGCTTCTCCGCGAAGACGCCGGTGCCGGCTCCTATATCCGCGCCAACACCCCACGGGAGGAGGAGGTCGAGAAGGCTTGCCTCTGCCTCCAGCACCGCGGAGCCGGCGGGGGTCCTGTACCACGAGTCGTACGCTTCCGCGTTTTGGGAGAAAACCTGCACTACCTCTTCGACCACAGAGATCTAAGGTCGGCGCGCGGGAAAAACCTTACGGGGTTACCGTGTAGTACACGCGCTTGCGCTTAGCCCCCTTGCTCTCCGTCTTCTGAAGCACCACCTCACCTACCTCGCAGGTGTTCTTCACGTGGGGTCCCCCGTCCGCCTGGATGTCGACGCCGGGGATCTCGACAACCCTAATCTCGTCGACCTCAGGTGGTAGGCGGCCGGCGAGCTTCACGATCCCGGGGATCTTCAGCGCCTCGTCCCTTTTCAGCCAGTAGACCTTCACTTCGATGCACCTCTTGAGGATGCTGTTAGTCTCGGACACGGCCTCCGCGAGCGCGGCCTTCCAGTCGACGACACCTGGCAGGTCGAAGTCGTCGCGGGCGCCCTCTGGCTGTATGTGCCCGCCAGTGACCATGGCCCCGTACTTGCTGTAAAGCACGGAGGCTAGGACGTGGCTAGCCGTGTGAAGCCTCATCATTCTGTACCTCCGCTCCCAGTCTATCACGCCCCTCACCCTGATGCCTGGCTCAAGGCCTGCCTGCTCTGCCACGATGTGCGCTACATCCCCGTTCTCCTCGACCGCTTGCACCACCTCGACCCTAAGCCCTGTTGGAAGCAACAGCCATCCCTTGTCCGTGTCCAGCCCGCCGCTGGGACCCGGGTGGAACGCTGTCTGATCGAGGAAGACCTTGTTTCCTTCAACCCTGGTGACCGTGGCCTCGAACTCCTTAAGGTAGCTGTCGACCTGGAAGAGCAGCTTCGGCATCAACTCCTCCCAGCGCGTAGGGGGCTTTTAACCGTTTCCTTATCTTTTTTGAATTACATCTTTCCAAGAACTCCTACTGCAACGATGCAACTTCTTGAAAACCCTGCACGGTTAAAATATCCTAAAAAGAGAGTTAGGGAGTTCAGTCCGCGGTAATCCGGCTCACCGATCGCCGGGGGGCAAGCTTAGTCATCATCACATCAAGGACCGGGTGGTGCTTGATAAAATCTTCTCCGCTCTAGGGCTCTCCTGACTATGTCCACCAGGATCAATGGGGATTCGGCGAGGATTACGAGCGAGGGCTCAAGGTTTGGTATGTCGTGGTAGTAGAACGCGGACCCCCAGGTCCCTGACTCTATGGCTTTGCTTACCGGGCACTCCGAGGCAAAGCTTGAGACGTCTACAGGGTTGATGCCGATGCCTCGCAGGGCTTCGAGGAACGCGGGGTCGGGTTTGACGTTAATAGCGGCTCGCATGTTGGGGTTTATCCTCGATGCCTCGATCAGCACCCTTGCCAGGTGCCTAGACGCCCCGAAGGTCGGCTTACCGCACACCCTAACCCCTCTCCTAGTCTTGATGAGCCTCCCATCGATCGCGGCCACGTCCTCAGGCTTCTCGGGTCTCGGCTTCGCGAAGGCTATGTTCGCCCCGACCTCCGGGATAAGCTGCTCGAAGCCTGGCAGAGCCATCAGGCTTCTCGCCGCGAGCTCGAGCTGCGCTAGCTCGAGGCTTCCCGGCGTGTAGGGGTTGTAGAGTTCCACCAGCGGCGAGGCAGGGGGCTCAAGGTAGCGGGTAGACTTGTACAACACTCCCACCCCAGGCCCCTTGACGGAGCCTATTTTCGAGCACGGAAGGCTCTTCTCACCGCACAGGGCCTCTAACTCCCGTGGGCTGTCGGTGAAGGCCAGTAAGACCCCGTAGCTCGGTGCGGTGAAGGGGTCCACCCATTCCGGGAGGCCCGGGTGGAGCTTGACGCCCTCCGGCTGCAACTCTATCTCCAGGCTGTAGTACAGGCTGACCTCGACGAGCGCGCCGAGCACGCCGCCCTCCGAGACGTCGTGCATGAACTTGACCTCAGAGGCTTCCTGAAGCTGGAGAGCGTAGTCCAGAGGGGTCATCTCCCTCAGCGGCACTCTACCGCCCAGAAGCCACGCCGCCTCTGCGCCCACTAACCCTATCGCGTAGACAGTGTCCCCTCCGGAGGGTGCCACTCGGTCCCGCACTTTCCTGCCTATCACCGTTGAGACCGCGAGGGGGTACTCGATGCCCTCGTAGCGGGCAGTGTGGCCTCCCACGAGCCTAACGCCGTACTTGCGGCACTCCTCCGCGAAACCCCTCACGACCGCCTCGACCTCCTCGTCGCTCGTACCCGGAGACATGGTGACTGTAAGCGTGGCGTAGAGTGGCTGTGCGTGCGCGACGGCAACGTTTGCAGCGGAGTAGTGGAATGCGAAGAAGCCTAAAGCCTCGCTGGGGACACCTACAGCCGGGTTGGTTGACACCACCAAGTCGCCCTCCATGGGGTTAGCGTCGAGACTTGGAGTAACACCCGCATGCTTGAGGATGCCGATGACCCTGTTAAGTGGTATTTTACCGACCTTCATCCCGTGAAAAAAGGCCGCGCAACAAGGTTGTATATTATTCGGTCCAGGGGAACGGGTAGCCTCTCTCCTTGAGCTTTTTGAGCTCCTCGGCCAGCTTCTTCTCGATCTCCTCGACCTTAACCGGAGGGGGATAGATCACTAGGGAGACACCGATAACCAGTAGGATTAGCAGGAATGAGCCCACCGTGGCGAGGGCTGTCAGCTTGAGGGTCAGCATGCTGACCTCCTCACCCGCGAAGAAGAGCGAGTACACGTACACGGCGCCTATGGTGACCGCCAGGACGGTGAGAAACGCCCCTACAAGCCTGTCCTTGTCCACCTTAGTCACCCCTCCATATCGAGGCGAAGTACTCCGTGTAGACCTGAGCGATCGCGGCGTCGTCGATGAGGACGCTCGCCTCGTGGTTCCGCATCATAGCCATGTAGCTCCAGTTGTGGGAGCCGACGATGACGTACCTACCGTCGACGATGACCAGCTTCGCGTGGGTCGTCCTGGACCTGGTGTCGTACCTCACCATCACGCCGTTGTCCAGGAGCCTGCGGTACGTGAGCTCGTTGGAGTCGACGCTGTTCTCAAGCACGACCTTGACGTCCACCCCTTTCTTCGCCTTGGAGATCAAAAGCTCCACGATCTTGGAGATCTCTTCCGTGTCGCTCTTGAACTCGAACATGGCGACGTAGATAGACTTGTTGGCTGACCCCAGCAGGCTGAGCAGGGTTGGGTAGTAGTCCCTGTCGTTTATCACACGCAACTTGACGCAAGACTGAGCGGCGGGGACCTCGGCGGTCGTGGGGGCCTGCGACCTGAGCCCGAAGTAGAACCCTGCTAGGAACGCGATGCCCACGAGCAGGAGCACCAGCACTAAAACCGAGCCTACAGATGCCCTGCGCATCCTCGTCCCTTTTGCACCTGCTTTACGAAGGATTTAACGCTTTCCGTTCAATCGAGACTAAGCTTTCCCTGGAACCTCTCCTTGAGCTTGAGAACAACCTCCCTGTGGACCTCCTGCACGGGCTTTCGGCCGTCGATCACAATGAACACCTCCTCGTAGTCTTTCGCGAGCTGTAGGTAACGTTCCCGAACTTTAACCATGAAGTCTGGATCCTCGAAGCGCGTGGTCTCCCCCCTCGCCTTGAGCCTCCGGTACGCCTCCTCGACTGGTATATCCAGTAGCACGACAACGTCCGGAAACCTAATGGATCTGTTTATCGCGAGGATGAACTCCTCTGGTAGGCCTCTAGCCACCTGGTAGGCTAGGCTGGCGAACAGGGACCTGTCGGAGATGATGATCTTTCCGGCCTCAAGGGACGGCAGGATGACCTCCTTCTGCAGTATTATCCTGTCGGCGGCGAACAGGTAGGCCTCGGCGTCGGGGTCCAGGTCGTGCTTGTAGAGAAAGTCCTTTATCGCCTTGACCCAAGGCTCTCGCACGAGGACGGCGTCGTAGCCCTTCCTTCTAATGTATTCGTAGAGCAGCACAGCCTGCGTCGTCTTACCGCTACCGTCGATGCCCTCGAAGACTATGTAAACCCCTCCCGGAGTCACGCGCCTCTGCGGGAGACTCGCAGGCTTCTTCTGGGCCTCGATTAGGCCGTGCTTAGGGCAGTAGTACTCGACTATCACCTCTCCGCTGAGCGTCATCGTGCGAACTACACGAGGTTTAACGTAGTCCCCGCACTGGGGGCAGAAAACCCTGTCTTTGACATCATCGGACATACTGTTGTGAAGGGTGCGAAAGGTAATTGTGATTTTCGCGTGCTCCTGTTGAGTATAACGATGTTACTTTGTAAAAAAACGTTTTTATACTCGTGACAGACGAATACTGCTGTGGATGAGCTGAGCCGGATAGTCTTCTGGGTTTGGAGGATAGGTGAGAGCGAGAAGAGCCTCGTCGAGATCTCGAAGAACGTGGAGAAAGCCAGGGAGGTTCTCGAGCTCCTGCAGAAGTACTCGCTCGTGGACGTGAAGAAAAAGGGTAGGATTTTCCTGGTCTCGCTCTCCGACAAGGGCTTTGGGGTTTACAAGAAGATAAGGGAGATAAGGGAAATCGTTGGGCTCGAGCCCGCAAGCCAGCCGCGGATCCAACCCGAGAGGGGCGTCGCAGAGCCCCAAGCTGAGGGTCTGGAGCCCGGAGGCCTGCCGTCGTTCCTGGTTGGGAACCCCTGGCTCGGCGTTCTGGCTAAAAGAGGCCGAGAGAGGCTGGGGCTATGAGCAAGCTCGTGGTTGTAGGCAGGGAGCAATTCTCTAGAGCCCACCTAAAGGTGTTCAGGGAGGCTGAGGTCCGCGCGATATTCGGCGAGGTCGCCGAGGAGGTGCTCCAGATGACGCGCGACGTGGTCGTGCTTTTCCCACCCCTTATAGTTCACGTTGAGCTCTGCGGTAAGAGCGCCTACCTCCCACCTGGAGTGAGCCTGGCGAGCGGGGCGTACTTGAAGGTCCCGGGAGGGCTGTACGTGCCCGAGCTACTAGACGGGGAGTTCCTCGAGTACCTTCTCTTCGACGTCCCCCGCAGCCTCGACGAGGCGAGGCGGCCTATCGTGGTAGAGGACATCGACCAGAGGTTTACGACGGATGTGCGCGAGGGGGTGCTCTACGCGCTCGACATCCTTTCGAGGATCTCTTCCACGTACCGCGTCCCCGTCCTCGTCCACGGTGACAGAGGGCTGGAGGAGCTCTGGGGCTTTGCGCGACGCTTCATATGCCTTGAAGGGGGGTTGTGCCTTCTAGACGACGAGCCCTTCTGCCGGGGTGAAGGGAGTGCATAGTATAGACGAGCTGGGAACTGTCGAGGGCATCGGTAAAGTAACCATAGCCAAGCTCAGGGCGCTCGGGCTCGAGCACGTGGAAGACGTGGTGCTCTTCAACCCCGAGGAGCTCGAGGAGCTCGCAGGGATCGACTTCGAGCGGGCGCTTCGGATTGTCCGAGCGGCTCGGCGGATAGTGGGATGGGAGACTAAGGCGTACTCGGGCAGGGAGTACGCCTCTGTGCTGCGCCAGCGCGACGTCCTCACCACGGGGGTCTCCTCTGTCGACAGCTTGCTTAACGGTGGGCTGGCTGTCTACGACATTTACGAGTTTGCGGGAGAGTTTGGTACGGGTAAGACGCAGCTCTGCCACCAGCTGGCGGTGACATCGCAATTGCCGCCGTCGCACGGGGGGCTCGGTGCCGGCGCGGTGTACATCGACACGGAGGGCACGTTTAGCCCCGAGAGGGTTGAGGCGATTGGGAAGAGGTTCGAGGTCGACGACCCCCTGTCAAACATATATGTGGTGAGGCCCTTGAGCGTCGACGAGCTTGAAGAGTTCGTCGTCAGGGGGCTTCCCAGGGTTCTGAAGTCGGGCGCGCGTGCCGTCGTGCTCGACAGCGTGATCGCGCTCTACAGGGCTCAGTTCCGGGGCAGGGAATGGCTGGCGATGAGGCAGCAGAGGATTAACTACATGCTGGACTGGCTGAAGAGGCTGTCGAGGCTCTACGGGCTCGTCACCGTCATAACTAACCAGGTCGTCAGCGTACCCAGCGCGTGGGGCGTGGCCGTGAAGCTGCCTGCCGGCGGCAACATAATAGCTCACGCGAGCACGCACAGGTTTCTTCTGAAGAAAGCCGGCGAGAACTTCCTCATAGAGGTTCTCGACAGCCCAAGGCTACCCAGGGGCGCGAGCGCGGAGTTCACAATCGCGGAGGACGGGCTTCACGATGCAAGGTAGCCTCGCTATCTCTCTGGTCAGAGCGGCGCTTGACAGGTTCGAGCGGGCGCGCACCACCGGTGAGCCCAAGTTCACGGTAAGCCTCGTCGCGCGGGCTTGGAGCCACGGGAGGGGTAGGGGGGCCGCGCACGGGAGAAGGGTGCACGAGAGGCTGTGGGGTGACTTGAGCCTGATCGGTCAGTCTGAGGCTGTCGCGACGCCCCTCCCGCTCGCGTGGAGGTTCCGGTTCGGCTGGGTGTACGGTGTGGCTGACCAGGTCCTGTTCGAGAGGGGGGTCCCGGTGAGGGTGGCTGAGGTTAAGAGCTACGACTCCTACGGGCTGAGCGAGCCCGTGCAGGCCAGCCTTTACGGCTTGCTCCTCGAGCTCAACTTCGGTGTGAGGCCGAACGTGGAGCTTGTTGGCAGAAGGGCTGTGGAGGTGGGCGGTTGGGAGGAGCTCGCGCTAGAGGCCCTTTCCATCTTCACCAGAAGGCTATCGAATAAAAACATTTCCAGCAATATTTAACATGAGTTTTAGTGAGGCTAAAGAGAGGTGGTGGGGCTGAGAAGCCTAGGTGTAGCGGTGGCGGGGCTCGGGCGGATAGGCAGAGTCCACTCGGAGATTCTGGCCTACAGAGTTGAGAAAGCTAGGCTGGTGGCTGTGATGGACGTTGTAGAGGAGCTTGCGAGGTCAACGGCTGAAAGGTTCAAGGTGAAAGCGTACACAGACTACGACTCCATGCTGAAAGACCCCGAGGTTGACGCCGTTTTCGTGACAACGCCGACCTACCTGCACCACGACATGATAGTCAAGGCGCTGGAAGCGGGGAAGCACGTCTTCACGGAGAAACCCATCACGGTTACAGCTGACGAAGCCGTCGACGTCGTCACTAGGGCTGATAGGGCCGGGCTCAAGCTGATGGTGGGGTACATGAGGCGCTTCGACGACGCATACTCGGAGGCAAAGCGCAGAATCGCGAGCGGCGAGATCGGGAAGCCCGTCGCCTTCCTGAACGTAGCCCGCGACCCTGGAGCGCCCCCAGGTTGGGCTCAGGACCCGAAGCTCAGCGGGGGGATTTTCCTGGACATGCTGAGCCACGACTTCGACATGGCTAGGTTCCTTATCGGGAGCGAGGTGAAGAGGGTTTACGTCTCCGGCGGGGCGGTTCTCTACGACGAGATCAAGGCTAAGGGAGACCTCGACCTGGTGAACGTGAGCTTCGAGTTCGAGAACGGCGTTTACGGCGTCGTGCACGGGAGCAGGAAGAGCGTCTTCGGCTACGACCTGAGGACAGAGGTGCTGGGCACCGAGGGAACTGTCTACGTGGGTAGCGCCGTGGACCCGAACCTAGCTGTCGGTGTAAAAAGCGGCGTGGTGCTGAGGGGTGTTCAGTGGTTCTGGGCGAGGTTCTACGAGGCCTACGTCCGGGAGGACCAAGCGTTCGTGGACTCGGTCTTGAACGACGCGCCGCCCCCCATAACGGGACTCGACGGCCTTAGGGTGGTCGAGGTCGCGGAGGCTTGCTGGAGGAGCATCCAGGAAGGCAGACCGGTCGAGGTGGTGAAGAGGCTCTAGTCTTCCCAGTACTTTCGTGTCCTAGTGTAGTTTGCTTCGGCTAAAAGCACGTTTTTCACCAGTGAGTCCACGTCCCTACTCTTCGAGAGTATCGCCTTTGCCGTGGAGGGGCCGACGCCGTGGCCGGCCAGCGCCAGGACGGCGAGGTAGCCGTAGGAGACGAAAAGCGAGGCGGTTTGGCGCGCTTTTTCTACGAACTTCTCCTCTTCGGGTGTAAGCTTAGCCCCCTTCCTCCACTTCTTGATCGCTTTCAAGTTCTCGGCTTCGTAGGGCCTAAGCACCGCGAGGGCCCGGGATCCGCACCTGGGGCACGCTTTAACGCTCTTCGCGTCGCCTACCCTGAGCTCCGCGCTCCACTCACTGCAGTGCATGCAGAAGAGCAGAACCTGCGTGTTCTCCAGCCTCTTCAGGACGGCTGTAACCACTGAGGATACGGGGAGGCCCGCTGAGACCACGCCCGTCTTGACGAAGGGCTTCTCGAAGATCAGCTGGGCGAGCGGGCTGAGCTCGGTTACGCTGAAGACGTGGACTTTTCTCTTACCCTCCCTTACGGATTCGACGAGCCTCTCCACGCCGCCAAGGTTGAAGTGCTCCACCATGCAGGAGTTTATGGCTTCGACGTCCACGGGTGTATCCTTAAGCTTCTTATTCAGGATGGACAGGTAGCCCGACTCGATCTTACCCTTTCCTCGGTCTATCACCCCCATCCGGGTGGCCACGTGTAGGAGCTCAAGCATGTAGGCGTTGCTCTCGCGGACAGCGTCCCTCAAGCGCTCCAGCGCCCATGGTAAACCATCACGTATGACAGCCTCGATCCTCTCGGGTGAGAGGTCTGAGGCAACGTATATGAGGACCCGGTATGGGTCTGAGTAGTAGCGCGCCGAGACGCCGTAGAACCCCCTAACAGCGTAGGCGAGGAGGAGTGCGAGGAGGTTATTCCCCTTCGTACCCAGGTACGTGTGGAGAACAGCGATTGTTTTCCCTCCCTGCCTCTGAACCTCGACCACGAGGTTGTGCTCTGTCGGGATAATACCCAGCTTTAGCTGCCTCTCGATGATTCCCTTCAGCTCTGCAGCTACGGAGCTCGGTATCCCGTACTTCGCGAGGAGCTCCTGATCCCTGCCCTTCGGCAAAAGCTCGGAGAGCCTTCTGTAGAGCGAGCCCACCTCCCTGGCGACCCGCCACTCGACCGGGAGCATTGTACCCGTCCACACCGGTGGTTCGCCGAGCTCTCCCGTGTACTCGGTCACGTAGACCTTGTTCCTCTCGATGTCCACGTCCTCTATCTTCCACGCCCTCCCCGCGAGGATTATCACCTTGTCGCGGTCTATCATCGATGCGAACGAGTAGTCTAGGTGCCCGATGCGCCTACGGGATGCGATGTCCTCTACGTCGAAGGATGGGTTGTCGGGTATCATCGACGCTGCGCTGTAGTAGTAGCTTATCGTCCGCCGTCCCATCCTCAGATTGTCGCCGTCGAGGCGGGCAATGCCGATAGAGTCCATGAACCTGAGAAGGTCGAGCAGTGTGCTGTAGCTGAGCTCCCTGTAGGGTTTAGCCCGGGTTACGATGGCATAGACCCAGTCGATGCGCACTTCGCGGAACTCGAGCAAGAGGCCTGCAATCTGGTGGGCTAGGACGTCGAGGGGGGAGGTGAACGTGTCCAGGGACTCCAGCTTCCCCTGAACGGCCCTGCGGGCTATTACAGCTGACTCGACAGCGTCCTCGACGCCTAGCGGGATTATGATCCCCTCGGACACCACGTCCAGCCTGTGCCCGGCACGCCCCACTCTCTGAACGAGCTTCACAGCCTGCCTCGGTGAGCCGAACTGGAAAACGAGCCTCGCGTAGCCGATGTCCACTCCCAGCTCTAAGCTCGACGTGGCAACTATGGCCTTCACCTTTCCCTGCTTAAAAAGGGCTTCAGCCTCCTCGCGCTCCTCCCTCGAAAGGCTCCCGTGGTGGACTCTGACGTCAAGGCCGAAATCTCTCGAGAGGATCCTCCCCAGCAGCTCAGCCGTATCCCTCGTGTTCGTGAAAACTATGACGCCCCCCTTCGAGGCCTCCTCGGCGATGAGCTTCACCCTCTCATAGAGCTCTGGTGGGATTGGGCTCGGAGCTCCCTCTTTCGGCTTGGCGATGTCGGCTATGGTTATCCGGTAGGTTTTCCTTTCACCCCACTCTACGACAGCCCCTCCGCGGCCCCCGCTGATGAAGTCCAGCGCGTCGTAGGGATCCCTCAGGGTGGCCGACAGCGCGATGACCTTTAAGCCCCTTGAAGCGAGCCTGAGCCTCTCCAGGGCCAGGGTTAGCTGCACCCCTCTCTTATCGTCGATCAGCTCGTGGAGCTCGTCTATGACGACCCAGCGAAGGTTCTGCAAGTAGCCGCGAAACCTTTTGTCCACGAGTATGAACTGGAGCGTCTCGGGGGTTGTGATCAAGAGGTGAGGGGGGTGCTCAGCTATCTTTCTGCGCTGAGACAGCGGCGTGTCGCCGTGGCGAATCTCGGCGGCAAACCCCAGCGACGTGAACAAGTCCCTCATCCTCAGGTTTATGTCCCTGTTGAGAGCCCTGAGGGGTGTTACGTAGAGAGCGTATATCGGCTGACCGCGCTCCTCGAGCAGCCCCTTGAGTATGGGCAGGATAGCCGCCTCCGTCTTGCCCGAGCCTGTAGGTGCTACGATTAGAAGGTTGCTGTGCGTGCTTAGCCTAAGCGCCTGGACCTGTATGTAGTTTAAGCTAGAATAACCCTCCTTTTCGAGAACCTCTAGGAGAGGTCGTGGGAGCTTACCTTCAAGCTCCCTCAAATTCACCGAGGCAAACTGCACTACATCTCCCGCATCCACTTGAAGCTCTCTATAAATATTCTTTGCCCGATCGGCCCAAAAAGGGAATAGAGGATCGTGCACGCCGCAGCGTTGCAGAGATACTTACACGAAGCCCCGCTGCTCTTAGGGATCGTCGAGGTGGCTGCTACCGTGCAGGCGCTGGGAACGGCTGTGGGGAACGAATAGAACAAATACCAGTGATTGTGAAGAAATACACGTCGAAGCAGAAGCGTGAACATGGCCATGGAAGACTTTGCTGTGCTCAAAAGTGAACTAGTAGAGTACATTAAAAGTAAGGGTAGCGTTTCCGCAAGGGAGGCCCTTGAGTGGGCCAAAGGAAGAGGGGTCAGCGAGCTCATCCTTTTCGTGCTAGTGCAGGAGCTCCTCGAGAGCGAGGACTTCCGGGGAGAGGGCGGTTTCGAGGTCATCGAGCCTGTGATACACCTTGAGATACCGGCCCGGATAGTATACGCAAAGAAGCCTCCGCAACCAGCTAAGCCAGCCACCTCTTTACCTTCTAAGAGGCCGAAAGAGACAAAGAGCGGTAGAAGAACCAAACCTAAGCCATCTCAAACGCTTCTGAAATTCCTGGAGAGCGGCGAGGAGAAGGAAAGGAAGAGCGAGGGGGTTCAGGGCGAGAGCTCTGAAGATGAGAGAAGCGAGGAGCCGGCTGAGCCTACCCCCCAAACACCCCTCGGAAGTGAGGCGAAGGAGGAGATAGGGGTGCCGTCGGAGGTTGAGAAGCTCAGCCAGGACCCAGACTTTTCGAAGGCCCTACGTTACCTGGGGAGGTACTGGAGCGTCGGGAGATTGAGGTTTCTGGAAGACATGGTCAGCGAGGGTGTTGAGCTGAGTAAGGCTGAGAAAATACTGATCGAGCTGAGGAGGTTAGGGCTCGTCGAGTTAACTGAGAATAACGTCATCAACGCTAGGGAGGAGCTTCGAAGGCTTTACGGTAAGCCTCAGACTCCAACCTCGCTTTACGACGTCTTCAAGAAAAAGTAGAGCTCTAGGCTACCTCTTGCCGGCCGGCACGTAAATTGGCACTCTGCTATTCTTATCAACAGTCACTAGAACTCCTCTGCTCTCGAGCTCCCTTAAGACCCTCTTAGCCCGGCTTAGTTTTAGCCCTAAGCGTGAGGCGAGCACATAGGGGGTAACGTACTTTAACCCTTTGATGTCCTTTATGACAGCTTCAAGGGAGACTTCGGTCAGCTCTCCAGTGGTTCCTGAGAGCTTCATCTGGGGTTTTTTGCCTCCTTCCTCCTTCTTCCCCTCAGCCTCCTTCTTCATTCTCTTTTCGAGCGCGCTGACTGTCGGCCTTTTCTTGCCGCCGCCCATAAGTACCCGCTGATTCAACTGCTTTTGAGTGTTTTAAACCTTTCCCTTAGACGTCGGTGACGCCCTCCTCGGATATAGCGAAAGCGGCCTCCTTCTCGGCGTGCTTGGGGCTATCGATTATCCTGGCGATCCTCTTACCCTCTTTGGCCTTGCGCAGCCATATCCTGTACGTGAAGCCGTGGGCCATGATGTTTCCGCCTGCGGGCCTGAGAGGATTGCCGAAGAAAATGTCTGGGGCCGCCATTACCTGGTTCGTCACGACTACGGCGAGGTTGTAGAGGCTCGCGAGCTTGTGAAGCTGGCTGATGTGCCGGTTAAGCTTCTGCTGACGTGAGGCCAGGTTCTCCCGGCCCGGGTACTCGGACCTGAAGTGGTTTATCAGGCTGTCGACTATTATCAGGCGGATGTTGTTCTTCTCAATGTACTTTTTCGCCTCGTCAACGAGCAGCATCTGGTGGTCGCTGTTGTACGCCCTCGCGTAGATTATGTTCTCGAGCGCCTTCTCGGGCTCCAAGCCCTTAGCCCTCGCGATCTGTATGATCCTCTCGGGCCTGAAGGTGCCCTCCGTGTCGATGTAAAGCGCCCTCGCGCTGAGACCCCCTTTCTCCTTTGGCAACTGCACCATCACACTCAGCTGGTGGCATATCTGCGTCTTCCCGGCTCCGAACTCGCCGATCAGCTCTGTGAGGCTCCCAACCTCAATCCCGCCCTCAAGCAGGTCGTCGAGGCTCTTAACCCCCGTGCTTATGTACTCGAGGTTTTTCCTCTTCTCGAAGAGCTCTTTCGCCGTGATGAACTCCTCCCCCCTGCTCACGAGCTTCTGGGCCGCCCTGATTATCGCCATGGCGCGCTCCTCCGAGCCGAGGATTATCGCCAGCTCGTGGGCAGACGCGAAGGCGAGATCCTTGACCGAGTAGTAGCCCGCCGCCCGGAGCTTCTGCGCGGTTATCCTACCCACTCCCTCGAGGTCCTCTAAACGGACCTCCTCACCCTCAACCTCCTCTGCTTCGCCCTCGAGAGCCTCGTCTTCCTGAAGTATGCTTCGTGTGATGTCATCGAGCATACTCTCATCTGGGGCAACCTCCTGGAACTCGGCCTCTTCGCTTACTTCGGGCTTGCTCTTAGCCTTCTTGGGCACAGCCACAACCCCCTGATTGGTGTAGCGCAACTAAAGTATTTAAAGGTTATCGACAATAACCGTGAAAGTAAAACAACGTTATACCATGTGTGACAACATTTAATTACCTGAGTGTTCATACACGGAGAGGGATATGACTGTGGAATACCCCGAGTCGAACTGCTTGGACGAGGCGCTTGAAACTCTGCTCGAC
Source organism: Infirmifilum sp. NZ (assembly GCF_022693705.1). Classification (NCBI taxonomy): domain Archaea; kingdom Thermoproteati; phylum Thermoproteota; class Thermoprotei; order Thermofilales; family Thermofilaceae; genus Infirmifilum; species Infirmifilum sp. NZ. The sequence goes on along the minus strand of NZ_CP094288.1, from coordinate 1,455,678 downwards.
AGGGTTGTCGAGCACGCGAGTAGAAGAGGGTTTAGGGCTTCAAAGGAGGGAGTGAAGAGCGGAATAGGGTTTAGCGTAGAGACACCTTACCTTGTAGCTGAGGGGATGGTGGCGCGTGGGATGCTGGACAGGGATGGTTGCCGGTTCAGCGTTTCCAGCACCGGAGACAGTTTCCTTCAGCGAACTGTGGAAATAGCCTTTCTCATCAGAGGCGAGTCACTCTTCCCTGAATTTGACAGGGGGAGGCTCATCGGGGCCGTAATCTACGCGCTCTATGATTGGAGCAACACGAAGCGGGGAGAGGAGATGCTTTTAGATGCATCGAGGGTATTGGAAACCCTGAAAAGGCTCAGGGAGGAGAACCCGGATGCGTTTAGGCTCGCCGCAGTCACCCTGCCTAGGCTGTACTACGAGGATTGCAGGTACACCCCCACCAAGCTACTGCAGGAAATCCTTGAGGTCACGAGGGGAAAGCAGTAAGATAAGCTTATCTGACCTTTCTAGCTGTAGCAGGAATGAGTCTGCTTGCTGCGGTTGAGAAGAGTGGAGTTCGAGGTTCTGAAGCGCTTGCCTCTGTGCAGGGACTACACGGATGTGGCCCGTAGCGCGGGGGTAAGCCTGCCTACTGTCCCCCGCGTCTTGGAGAGTATAAAGTCGAAGTTCCTGCTGAGGGCTTTCTTCGACTTCAGCGCCATGGGGTTTGCACTTGGACTTTTCAAGCTCAGGTTCAAGGAGGAGCTGATCCAGAAGCCTATACCCTTCGTTGTCGAGAAGATCCCTGTGCTCCAGGGTAAAGGCGAGCGGTCACTCTACATGCTGGCGCTATGCCCCGCTGGGAGGTGCGGCGAGGTCGCGGATATACTCAGATCAGATGAGAGCCATGTTTTGACTGGCAGGTTCCTTTGGAGGAGCGACGCCGTGGAGGGGGCTTCCCTAGACAAGGGTTACCTTAGGGTTAGCTTCAGCTCCGTGAAAAAAGCGATAGAGGGGGAGATAGTGCCCAGGATGGGGGCCCCTGTTCGGCGGGAGCCAGACCACGTGGATCTATGGATAATTGCGGAGCTTATGCGCGACCCTTTCGTCAAGCTCTCCCGGGAGTCGGCCAGAGCGGGGCTCAAGCAGCAGACAGCCAGCTACCACTACACTCAGCACGTTCGCCCCCTCCACCTCTACAACGCGCTTACACCTAGGTTTTACCAGCTAAACATCCCTGGAGTACTTCTGGAGCTGGACGTGGCCAAAGACGCCGCCGAGCAGGTAGCTTGGGGGCTCTCCCGACACCCCATGATCCGCGAAGCCCTTGCCTCAGATAGCGGGAAAGTCTACGTCCTATCCTACATGCAGGGAGGAGACTTGTACGAACTCTACCGCTTTCTAGAGAGCAGCAACATCGTTGAAGACTTCACACTAATCGGCGTCTTAACGCACAGGATCCTCGAGTACACAACACCCTTCGGCAACGCGCTTAAAGAAAACCCCTACAACCTCGAGATAATGTACGAGGCAATATACACGCCAAAGCGCCGAGCGTTAGAGTGGAGTCTCTACGAGATAGGGGAAGCTGAGCGCCAACGCTCGTGAGAAGGAAATCACGCGCACCGATCAAATCTAGAGCAACTGGGTGCGGTGGCAAGAAGACCCTGCGATGTAACTATGTAACGTGCTTCTTCCCGCCTAAGAACTGATGAAGCGCAACGCCTCAACCTGAGGGACGGGATCGGGGGGTTGCCAGAGCTGACTAGATCTACCAGTGTGTAAGTGGTCACCGAGCCACCAGTAGGAAAGCAGCGTATATTAGGAGCAGAGCAAGCCCGGTCAAGATCATGGCAAAAACGATGTGGCGGACGCTTTGCTGTGAAAGAATTCCCTGGTGAACGGATGGGCTAGAGTGCGCCACCCACTCCTCGTACTCCAGCTTCGCGAATGGAGAGGCTCGAGCACTACCTTTTTCTTCGTCTTTCTCCACGTCCTAAAGCAACTGCGACCCACTATATTAAAGGTTCTACTGCCCCCACTGCAGGAAAACTTATCATCACCGTTACGCGAGTTTTTAGCGTGTACGAGATCAGGTGCAGGAGGTGCGGCGCCCCCCTAACTGCAGACCCCGAGTCCCTCATTGACATCTGTGACTACTGCGGCTACCCCAACATAGTCGGCGGCGACTTCGACCCCGGTTCGGTGTACGTTCTGCCGACTCTCCCCAGAAGCTCCATAGAAGACAGATTCTACGACATCGCGAGGCACGACCCCCAGCTGTCCAGCTTCAGGGACATAGAGGTGCTTGAGGTATACGGAGCCTACTTCCCAGCGTGGTACGCGAGCCTCAAGGGCAGGGTAACGGCGTCCTGGCAGGTCACGCGCTACGAGCAGAGGGGGAAAGAAGTGATTGCCAGGAAGGTGTATCTTAAGGAGATCACTCCAGTGGCTAGGAGAGCCTTCCTACCAGCGAGGCGCAGAGTCCCGTCGTCTGCCATTAGGGATGTGCTGGCCAGCTATACTGTTAAGGGTGGGAAAGCCGTGTCCATAGCGCAGGAGGATTTCGACTGGGAGAAAATCAAGCTGGAGTTCTTGGGCGTGGAGATAGGCAGGGGTGAGGCGACGCGAATAATGGTGGACAAGCTGATTGACGCGTTGAGGAGCGAGTACAGGGCCCGAGGCGAGAGGCTCGACTACTTCAGCGCGAGAGTCGACGAGGTGGAGGGAATGAGGCTAGTGTACGTACCTGTGTGGAGCGTGACGTACACTGCTGGAGGAGCCACCTACACCGCCGTTTTCGACGGGCACGACGGGACTTGTATCTACAGGGCTGAGCCTCTGACCGCAACCGAGAGGCTCATCCGGATGATCGGAGGCTTAGCGCTTTCAGCTTTAGCTGGACCCATATTCGCGGCTACGGCTTCGGTAGCAGGCTTCGAAACGTCGCTATTACTGCTCGGAGGCTCAGCTCTGGCCGCCTACATCATCGGCATGAGCATCGTTGAGAGCGCACGGGTGGAGAGAGCATGAGCCAGACGGTCGAGGTCGAGTGCCCGAGGTGTGGAGCGAGGTTCAGCGCTCCACCCAACGCCTCGACAGCCACCTGCCCTTACTGCTTCACGATATTCTCCCCAAGAGAGAGGGTCAGGGCGGAGGAGACCCAGTTTTACTTCCCGCTCAACAACTCCCTGGAACCCTTTGAGAGGCTCGTTTTGTTCATCGCTAGGCAGTACGCTGTCCCTAGGGAGCTTCCCAAGGAGTTTTCGGTCTCCAGGAGGGAGCTCCACTGGGTGCCCGTTCACTTCTTCTTCGCCGACTTCAAAGCGGAGGCTAGGGGCTTCAGCCAAGTGTTCGGCGAGGCCACGTCCGAGATAACGGAGACGGGGCTGGTGTCGGTACCCGCTTCCGGCACATGGCTCGACAGAGAGCTCGAGCACTACCCCTTCCCGGTCAGGGGGAAGCTACCCTTCAACCCCGAGATCAAGGATAAGGGTATTTTCCACGAGCCGCGAGTTTCCAGGGAAGAGGCTGGGAAGACGGCCGAGGCGGCGGTCAAGGCGAAGATTAGGCTCGAAGCCCAGGAGAGCTTTAGCTCGCTTCACGCGCTGACCGTGACTAAGGGAGAGGTGGAGTACAGGGGTCTCGTCTACTACCCGATATGGGTTTTGGAGTACACGTTTCGCGGCGAAAGGTTCCAAGCGCTAGTGGACGGGGCGAGCGGCATCGTTATAAAAACCCAGTATCCGCAGACGGCTCGCGGAAGGCTCACCCTCGGGGCTTACTCGCTGCTGGCGATACTATTCGGGTTAGCCGGTGGCGCGGCATACGCGCAGTTCCTCGGAGGCGGCTTCCTTGCGATCGCCGGCGGGCTCGTGGTCGGCGTAGCCTCAGCCATCGCCCCCTTGTCCCGATCCGCGACCCGCGTCGCGACGGCTAGCGAGTACGTGGAGCTCCAGTGAGCGGGGAATGACGTACGTTAGGCCCTTCGATCCCTGGCGCGCGACCAGCCTCTGCACTTGCCCCTTCAAGTACACCGTCAACCCCTACACCGGGTGCTCCCACGGGTGCCTCTACTGCTACGCCTCGTCCTACATCAAGGATTTCTTCAAACCAAGGCCCAAGGAGAACTACCTCGACGTCGTCCGGAGGGACCTGCGCAGGATCCGGGAAGGCTCCATAGTCAACATAAGCAGTAGCAGCGATCCCTATCAGCCGCTAGAAGGGAAGTACATGTACACGCGCCGCACCCTTGAGATGCTCAGCGGGAGGTTCACAGCAGAGGTCGTCACCAAGTCGGACCTCGTAGTCCGGGACGTTGACCTGCTGTCAGGCATGAGCTCGGTAGTCTCAATAACCATCACAACACTTGACTCGAGCCTTGCGCAGCGACTGGAGCCCGGCGCCCCTTCACCCCAGCGCAGGGTGAAGGCGGTCGAGCTTCTCTCGCGCGAGGGGGTACCGGTTGTTGTGAGGCTTGACCCCCTAATCCCCGGGCTGAACGACAGCCCCGAGAGCATAGCAGAGGTCGTCGATGCGGCAGCGTCTGCGGGGGCGAGGCATGTTGTCAGCTCGACGTACAAAGTGAAGCCGGATAACCTCAGGAGAATGACCGAGGCGTTCCCCGAGATCATCCCCAGGCTACGGGATCTTTACTTCGAGAAAGGGGAGAGGCTTCACGGCTACCTCTACGCCGAGAAAACCTACAGGAGAGAGGTGCTGGCAACCGTGAAATCCGAGGCGGAGAGAAGGGGGCTGACCTTCGCAACTTGCCGGGAGGGCCTCGCAGACCTCAACACGCCCGGTGTGAGCTGCGACGGAACGCACCTAGCAGGACTCCGGTTCCACTCCTCCCAACCTCCCGGTTCGCACAGTTCCCCCCGCGGAACCCTGTAAACCTGCATCTTACTCGGGGATGCGAGCGACTAGAAAGACTCCGGGGGTCTGGGTGTTGTCAGGCTGGCTTCGACTCCGCTATCTTCTTTTTTATCTCTCTTAGGGTGTATAGGAGGACTCCTAGCCTTGTGTCTTTGCTGAAGAGGACTGCCATGTAGCCTAGATCCCCGAGCTTGATGTAGATGATGCCTGAGCCGTCCGGGGCGTTGACGGTGATCCACTCCGCCTCCCCCTTCCCGAGCTCAGTGCTAGCCCTGTTGCCCACCTCGCTCAGCACAGCCGTGAGCGCCGCCACCTTCTCCTCCAGCTCCTTGTCAGCTATACTGCTCAGCAAGGGCAACCCATCACTAGTAGCAACAACAAACCCCTCAAACCCGGCAACCCTAGTAACAGGCTCGACGAGCCTCCTGATAGCTTCGATGTCCGAGCTCACCCACGCCTCACCTCCTCGTAACCCGTATGATGGTCACGCCGTCCTTGACCTCAGCCGTCGCGTGGGTCTTCGCACCTATGAGCTTGGCGAAGCCCCCCGCGAGCACACCCCTCATGAAGTTGTTAGACGGCTCGCTTCCACCCTTCAAGGCGGACTCGACCTCGAAGTCGTTCGTGATCTTTACGGTGAGCCTTCCCTCCTCGAAGTTCGCCTCCAGAATCTCCACAACACCCCACCCTGTTAGGCACGAGCTAAGTGCTGCAACGAACTGCGGTATCAGCCCCCTTGGCATGCCGAGCTTCAAATGCCTTTCAGCGATCACCTCCCCGTAGCCGTAGCCGAACCAGTAGATAAACTCCCTTGCCAGCTTCTCCCCCATGAAGCCAGCCGTCGTTTTAATCATATGTTCTGGAAAAGCTGATACATCCATTAAGATCCACCTTCTACCCATCAGCTCAATCCTACCGTCACCGCTGACAAGCGATTTTTCAAGAGGGACGTTGAACTTCCTAAGGAGCTCCTTATAGCGATTCACCAACTCCTCCGTCATTTTAACACCCTCCTTAGCAGTCTCTCCCTAATCATAAATAAGATGTATAGAATCTAGATGATACATGGGGGTCGTCTTAAACCCGGCTCAACATTTCTCTTCTGGGCAAGGCCGGGTCAAGTCATTCCCCGGTTATAGAGCAAAGATTGTTTGGGGTTAAAGTTTTCTACTTAAAGGGGCTTCTTAGGCTCGTACGGCTTCCAGCCCAGCTTCTGGCGGAACTCGTTGATGAGCTCTACGGACTTCTCCTTCTCCTCTTTAGGCATCTTGGACGATTTTAGGACGGCCATATAGAGGGCGTAAAGCCTTGCGTTGATGGTCGCCTTGGAGACGCCGAAGTTTAGGTCTTCCTCGAGCTCCTTCAAGATGCCCTTGACCTCCTTGGAGGAGGATAGGCCGGGAGGCCCTACGTCTTTAACCTCTCTGCCGAGGTATAGGTGGCCCTTCTCCACGACGACTGCTTTCCCGTCTTCAAAGGTTATCCTGCCCTTCGCTACCCTGTCGTAGAAGGTCCAAGCCTCGTACGCATGCGGCGCCATCTCCTTCAACCGCTGGAGGACGAACCTCCTGATCTCGGCTGTTGTTGCGCCGTCCTTTATCCTCTCCTCTGCCTCACGGGCGATCTCGTGCGCGACCTCCTCGGGGGCACCGGCGGCGAGGCACGATTCGTATATTTTACTTGCGGAGAACTCCTCCACTCTACCGTCGTGCTTTACAACCTTTTTCGCCACGACGTTACTCTCGCTGAACTCTGTTTTATTAGTTTCGCCTATCAGCGAAGGCTTTTTGAGCTTTTCAATATAAAGTGAGGATGTTTAGGAGCCTTGCTTCAGCCCCTGGTGGATCAATAACTGCTGAGCCCTTGAGGCGATTGCGCCAGGCGTAGCTTCACCACAATTAGAGCCTGCTAAAGCCGGGTGGGATCGAGGCGGTCTAGAAGCCTCTCTAAGGTGGAGCGCTTAACAGCCTCCAGCTGCTCCTTCCTAGATGGCTCGAGGACGACTTTCCCGTCGACGAGGACGTAAACGATGTTCGCAGTGCTTAGAGAAAGGAGAAGCCTCTCGGGGTCAACTCCCTTGAAACGAGCAAGCTCAGAGGCTACGAGTACCATGTCTGCTACAGAGCCTTCCTCGATCACGCCGCCCTCGACGCTGAGCGCCGAGTATCCCCCGCGGGTGGCGATGCTCATGGCACCGAGGGTTGTGAGGCCCCTTTCCCAGAACAGCTCCCTTTGAAGAATGAGGAAAGCGCGCGTGACGTCGAGCATGTCCAGGGTCTGGCCAATCAGTGGTGTCTCAGAGCAGAGGCCTGCAGTAACCCCGTTCGATGCGAGCTCCCGCACCGGCAGCATTCCCCCGCTGGAAGTTAGCGCGTCAGCCATCGGGGCGTAGACTACTCGTGCCCCCCTCTCGCCGACAAGGCGTAGCTCCCAGCTCGACGCCCAGCCAGGGTTTACTAGAACGGTTCTGGGGGTCAGTAAGCCTAGAGAGTCCAGGAGCTCGATCGGGAATCTTCCGTACTTTGTCTTCGCGGCGTAGAGCTGCGACCTGTCGTTCGCGACGTGCAGGAAAATCAGGGCCTGCTGAGAGCTTGCGACTCGCTCCCGGATCTCCTCCGAGTGCTCGACTGCCTCCTCGAGACTGCCAAGCACTACACCACCCTTCCATCCACTGAGCGTGCCCCACGGGACAGCGGAGATTACCTTCACCCCCACCTCCCCCGCAATCCTCTGTAGCAGGTCGGGATGAGCTGTGGTGTCGGCTACTAGCGTGGTGCCGCTCTCGAGTGCTTGGATCAACGCGAGGCGGAGAGCTAGCTCCGCGACTTCCCGTTGCGGCGCATCCTCGTGGTGCCTTTCCCAGGTTGGCGCTGGGGTTTTTGGCGGAGCGTACATGTGCGAGAGGTGAGTGTGGGCGTTCGCCAAGCCGGGCAAGGCTACAAGGCCCTGGCAGTCGATTTCCTCGCCACCCCCTAAGCCAGTCCCGATGCCAGATACTCTCCCGCGCTCAACCGCTATGTCGACGTCGTGCAGGAGGCCTCCCGACGAGACGGCGTAGGAGCACTTTTTAAAAACCAGGGTCATCGCGGTTCACCGAACCTTAGCGACCCTGAGAAGTGCTTCTTGAAGAACGGCGAAGCTGTCAGCTCTACGTACTTAACCCTCTTGGCGACTTGCTCTGCCTCCTCGACGGCTTCCTCCGAAACGAGCATCATCCTAGCCCCCTCCACGGCCGTGTTGCCCACCTGCTTAATCGCGGACTCGTCCAGCTCAGGCAGAAGCCCTATGCGAACAGCGCTCCGCAGGTTTATACTGTAGCCGAACGAGCCGGCGATGTAGAGCCTCTTGAGTGAGCTGGCCTCGAGCCCGGCGTGCTCTAGGAGAGCGAGCACCCCGCTCATCACGGCGGCTTTGGCGAGCCTAACCTCGCTTATGTCCTTCTCGCTGATCGTTATCGCTTCCCCAAGCCCGCTCTCCTCCTCATCCACGAGGACGTACTCGTACCACCCCCCTTCCTTTGCCCTCCTGATCCTCCGGCTACCGGAGCTCCTGTTGAAAAAGCCCCTCTCGGTGAGCAGGCCGCTGTCGAGGAGGGAGGCGACCGCGTCTATGATCGCTGACCCGGCCAGTCCCATCGGCCTCGCGTCCCCTATCACCCTGTAGTGTACCGCATCGCCTTCGATCGAAACGGAGGAAATGGCGCCAACCATCGCCTTCATCCCGTACTTAATGTGCCCGCCCTCGAACGCGGGTCCAGAGGGCGTTGAGCAGGCGAGGAGCTCGCTTCCCGTGTTGAGCAGTATCTCTGTGTTCGTGCCGATGTCGATCAGCATGGACGGCCCGTCTTCGAGGTGCAGGCCGACGGCTATGACATCCGCGAGGGCGTCGCTGCCGACGTACCCCGCGATGAGCGGCGGGAAGTACGCGGCTCTGACGTTGGTGAGCCCTATGAGCCTGCCAGGCGCCTCGATTGGCTGCGAGGTGGAGGGCACGAACGGGGAGAAGCTCAAGCCGGTAACGTCTATTCCTAAGAGGAGGTGGTGCATGACCGTGTTCCCCACGATGACGGCCCCATCCACATCGCCTCGACCCGCGGCAGATTCCAGGAGGGCCGCCTTCACGAGGTTGTCCACGGCTCCCGCGGCTAGGCGCCGCATGTCCTCGAGGTTTTCAGGCCTATCCAGAGCCGCGCGAAGCCTGGAAACTATATCGTCCCCGTACACGAGCTGAGGGTTTTCGCTGAAAACCTCCCCTATGCTTCTCCCGCTGTTCAAGTCGACGAGGTGGACTACGATCTTTGTCGTCCCGACATCGACCGCGACGCCGAGGTTCTCGGAGGATGCGTCCCCGGGCTCAACCCGCGTTACTCTGCGATTCCTCCAGATCGTGACCGTGACCTCCCATGAGCCGCGCCGCAGCGCTGCGGGTAGCTCCCTCAAGGCGTCCAGGTCTAGCTCCAAGCCAGCCACCCCGAGGGCTCTAGCCAGCGAGTCGGCGTCGGGCAAAGGGTTCTCGAGGCTAGGAGGCTTCACGGCCACGCGCCTCTTTTTCGATAGCGGCGACAGCTTAACGCTCCTGGCGAAGCCGGAGCTGGCCACGCTCAAAGCCCCGGGGCGAGACTCAGGGGGTAGGAGCAAGCGTACCGGACCACTAACCTTGGTCTGACAGGCGAGCCTGTACCCTCTCGACAGGAGCTCTGCGCCAAGGAGCCGTTTCTCAGCCTCAGTTGCCGGGGTTACGCTCCCGCCTCTCAGTATCACCCTGCACCTGCCGCAGATCCCGCGGCCCCCGCACTCGGTTCTGAAAGGTATACCCGCTCTCTTGAGGGTATCGTAGAGCCTCTCGCCTTCCTGGGCTTCAACTCTGATGTTGTACGGCTCCACCACTACCTCGACCACTCGCGAGCACCTCTCTTTTCGAGCAGCTCGACCCTCGTTATGTTGAAAACCCAATTGTACTCAGAGACCTTGACGGGATAGCCCTCCACACGCATCTCCTTCCGGAAGAGGGGGGCATCCACGACTAGCGTCTCGGCCTCGCCGCCCTCGAACGCCGGGTTGAATCCGTGCACGCGGGACGAGCTTATGATAGCCTCAACGTCCTCCTGCCCCAGCTCCCTACCGAGGAGACCGGGGTCTAGGCCCTTCGCGGACAGCGAAGTCAGTATGAATCGGAAGCCTTGCCTCACGAGCTCGCGCATGTACTCCTCTTGGTTCTTCCGCCACAGGGGGTTGAACACCTCGAGACCCTGCTCCTCTGCTACGAGAGAGATGCGGAGGCGCTGGTAGTCTGAGCTCAGCGCGCCGGTGACCAGCGCGGTACAGCCGTGCGCCTCCCTAGCGGCTGTCAGCGCCCTCTTCAGCGCATCGAGGTCGCTCTCCGGTCCCTGCTCGTAGAAAACTTGTGGCAGGCCTAATGCTTCGGCCTGAAGCTTCGTCAGCTCAACGTAGGGCACGTGGAACATCATCGAGTCCTCCGAGCGGGGCTTGACGGTGATGAGGCACCCGAAACTGAACCCCTTGAGGAGCGCCCAGTGCAGAGCGTAGGTGCTGTCTTTGCCCCCCGAGAAGAGCGCGCAGACGCGCCTAGGCGAGCTCTCTCCTGAGAAGGGACGCAACTCTCTCACCCTCCTCCCTGTCCAGCTCCCTGCGGCCGAGGTGCGGCACACCATAAGGGATAACGTGCACGTGAGCGTGCATTATCTCCTGGCCTGCCTCCCTCCCATTGTTCATGACGATCCTCACCCCCTTCGCTCCGAGGGCCTTCAGCTGGGCTGCCGCGACCTTTTTGGCGAGCACGAAGGCTCTAGCAGCCGCCTCCTCGGGCATGTCGAAGATGTTCGTGTAGTGCTTCTTCGGCGCGACTAGCGCGTGGCCCAGCGTTAAGGGGTACTTGTCTAGGAAGACTATGAACTCCTCGTTCTCGTACACCGTCACGGCGTCCCTCTCGTGTCGGGCAATGCCGCAGAACACGCAGTAGGTCTGCACAGGTGAGGTTTTGCCGGAGACTGCTAATAAAGCTATGCCGAGGAGGCCAAAACGGGACCCAGGAAAGGGTTTTTAGGCCCCGAAAGCGTGTTTAGTGTCGAACGGTCTTGGAGTCCCTGGCATCGTTGCTGAGCAGCCTGCTTGGGGAGAACCTGCTGGGGGTCGTAGTCTACGGCTCTTCGAGCAGGCGCGAGGACTTCACGCCTCTAAGCGACTACAACATCGCAGTGATCGTGAGGGAGAAGCCGCCAGTGGAGGAGATGGCTTACGTCATGGAGGAGCTGGGGCCCGACGTGTCGCCCCTCTTCCTCACGCTAGACGAGCTCGAGCAGCTGATACGTGACGGTGAGTTCATCGCGCACGAGATCGTACGCGGCCAGCTGGTGTACGGTGGAGAGGAGGTAATCCGCGCGTTAGGCGCGCAGCCCCCTCTCACGCCACGCTCGGTAAGCTACCTCTTCAGGCACTCGCTCGCCTGCCTCGCTTTGAGCCTCCAGAATTACCTGGTTGGGAGGCCGCACTCGGCTATCAGCTATGCCTACAAGTCCTTGAGAAGCGCCGCTCGGTTCGTAGCCGCTAGGGAGAGAGCCGTCCTCCTCTCGGACTCCGAGATCCTGGGCTACTTGACGGCCCGCGGGGGTTTTGAGGACGCAGCGGCGACCTACTCGAAGATACGGGAGGCGAGGTTCAAGGGCATCAGAAGGGAAGAGCTGCTGCCCCTGCTCGCTCAGGTTTACGAGGCATCGGCTCGCCTCCTGGGCTTAGAGATGCCGGACACACGGCAAACCGTCGAGAAGCTGTTTAGCGAGCTGGCTTTCGTGGCCGACGTTAGGGCGGTGGAAAGGGACAATCGCGTCGAGCTCGTAATCCTCGGGGTCGACAGGAAAGGCGTCACGAGAGAGGTCCGCGTACCGTAGCGGTGGGGCGCTTGACGACGCCAGCCGACGTTAGGAAGGTTAAGGAGGAGATCAGGAGGAGAGTCTGGTCCAAGCTGGTGAAAGAAGGTATAGCGCTACCGCCCTTCCCCGTTGAAGGCAGAATCCCTAACTTTCGAGGTGCAGATGCCGCTGCCAGGAAGCTCGTGGCCAGTGAGCCGTTTCAGAGCGCCCGGGTCGTATTCTGCAACCCGGACTCACCCCAGAGGCATGTTAGGGAGGCTGTGCTTCAGAGCGGGAAGCTGCTCGTCATGGCTTCGCCGAGGCTACGCAGGGGCTTCCTGGTGATTGACCCTAAGCATCTGCCAAGGGCCGCCATCCCCCGCGCCTCGACGATCCGGGGGGCGTTCGAGTACGGCAAAATCGTCACGCTTGAGGTTCCGAGGGTTGACTTGAAGGTTGCAGGAAGCGTGGCGGTTGACGTACAGGGGGGTAGGGTGGGTAAAGGCGGGGGCTTCAGCGACCTTGAGTTCGGGATACTTAAGTCTCTGGGAGCCATTGACGACTCAACTCCCGTAGTAACCACCGTTCACGACGCGCAGGTAGTTGAGGGCATACCCATGCTGAAGCACGACGTGCCGGTTGACTACGTGTTTACGCCGACCCGCGCTATAAAAACGCAGAGGGTGCATCCGAGGCCCCAGGGGATCTACTGGGAGCTACTCAGCACTGAGGAGATCAGGAGCATACCGGTTTTGCAGGAGATACTTCGGGCGTTAAAGAGGTAAGGTTTTTAGGAGCTAGAGCTCGCGTAGACATGGTATGAAGATTCTCGTGACGAACGACGATGGGCCATTCTCACCCGGGCTATCTCTGCTCCGGGAGGCGGTGCGAGGGTTCGGAGAGGTCTACGTGGTGGTCCCGGAAACCCCGAAGTCCGCTACGGGCCTAGGCCTCACACTGCACAAGCCTGTCCGCGTGAACAAGCTGAAAATCAACGGTGAGCCGCTCTACCTCGTGAGCGGTACACCGTCCGACGTCATCTACATAGCGATGAACGTAGTCACGGGCAAGCCCGATGTGGTGTTCTCCGGTGTTAACATCGGGGATAACCTAAGCATCCAGGTTATACTCACCTCCGGCACGCTCGGCGCAGTCCTCCAGGCCTCGATAGAGGGGACGCCTGGAGTGGCCTTCAGCGCGTGCGTGGACTCGCCGGAGGAGCTCGAGGAGCCCGAGTACCGCAAGTTCGTGCTTAAGGCTACCCGGGCTGTAGCCGAGGCGGTGCTCAAGCGTGGGTTCCCCCCAGGAGTCGACGCGCTGAACGTGAACTTCCCGCCGGTGATATCGAGCGAGGTGGTTGTAGTCAGACCCGCTAAGCGCAGGTTCGCGGCGGCCGTGGTTAAGAGGCGCGACCCACAGGGGAGGCCTTACTACTGGCTGTACGGTCAGCCGGTGGAGGCGGAGGAGGGTAGCGACGTGCACGCCGTGCTTGAAGACGGGAGAATCGCTGTGACACCGATTTCTCTCGGCTCGCTCTTCGAGTTCAGGTCGGAGAGCCTCGCGGGACTGCTAGAGGAGGTTAGGAAAAAGCTTGAGAGTGGTTCTGATGGCTAAAAACTTCCTCGTAACGGGTAGACCCGGGATAGGTAAGACTACCTGCCTTAAGCGGCTCGCCGAAATCCTGGTCAGCAGGGGCGTCACGGTAGGCGGCATGATAACACTGGAGGTGAGAGAGGCGGGCGTCAGGAAGGGCTTCGAGGTCGTAGACCTGCTCAGCGGGAGGAGGGGGGTTCTCGCCAGCACTGGTACAGGCGAGGGCCCCCGCGTGGGCAGGTATGTAGTGAATCTCAGGGACCTCGAGGACGTGGGGGTCAGCGCGGTGAGAAACGCGGTCGATAAGGCATCTGTCGTGATCATCGATGAGATTGGACCAATGGAGCTCTTAAGCGAAAGTTTCAAGGAAGCCGTAACATCGGCCCTCGACTCCGAGAAGCCCGTAGCCGCCTCTATACACGAGAGGGCGCGCGAGAATCCATTCGGGAGGTCGGTGCTCGAGAGGCTGGACGTCGAGCTTATCCTGCTCAGCCTAGCGAATAGGGAGCGGGTGCCAGCCGAGCTCGCCCGAAAGATAGCTAACCTCCTAGCGCGTCAGTAAACTAGTGAGTATATCTCCCGCGCCACCTCCTCAGTGATCTCGAAAGGCGCATTGGCGAGGTTCCTCTGGTAGCGCAACCCGTCGCGTACGAGCTCTTCTAGTCTTTCCCCTGGGACGCCCAGGTCTCTCAGCCTCAGGGGAGCGCCCACGCTGGCCATCAGGGACCGCAGGGCTTCCTCTAGGCCTCCGGGGGGCCTCGAGATACCAACAGCTTCGAAGAACCTCTCGGCTTTCTCAGGCATATAGGCCTCGTAGAACCTCGCTGCCCCGGGGAGTATTACCGCGTTCGCGAAGCCATGAGGGAGCCCGTACTCGACGGTGAGCGTGTACCCGAGCCCGTGGCCCACGTTGGTGCCTGTGTGGTTTATGGCTATGCCGGCTATCATGCTAGCGAAGAGCATCTTCTCCCTGCACTCCAGCACGCCTGAGACGGCGCAGGGCAGGTACATGAACGATATCCTCGCGGCTTCGAGGGCCATTAGATCGGAGTAGGGGTTGCTACGCCTGCTGAAGTAGGCCTCTACAGCGTGGCTGAGCGCGTCTAGGCCAGTGCTGGCGCTCTGCTCCCGAGGAAGGTGTCTGAGCACCTCAGGGTCGAGTAGCGCGAAGTCCGGGTAGAGACCTTCACCCGAGATAGCGACTTTCATCTTGGTGGACTCGTCGACCAGAACGCTGTACTTCGTGACCTCGCTACCTGTACCGTGGGTTGTGGGAACCGCTATCAGGGGCTTCAGCTTCTGGTTAACGGCCTTGGGGTAAACGTAGTCGGAGACGTCGCCCCCCAGCGTGTACACGACGTTCACGGCTTTCGCGACGTCGATGACGCTCCCGCCCCCGAATGCCACGAAGACTTCCACGTCCATGCTCCGGGCTACCTCGAGGCACCTCCTGACGGTTGAATAGGTGGGGTTGGGCTCGACCTCCTGAAAGAAGCCTACCTTAACGCCGTGCTGCTCGAGAAAGCGCCTTATCTTGTCGTCGTAGCCGTACCTCCGCGCGAACGTCCTCCCGGTGATCACGAGCGCCCGGGAGCCCGCCGCCGAGGCAAGCTCGCCTACTTTCTCAAGGGAACCTCTGCCGAAAACGACGCGCGTGGGTTGTGCCACTGAGAAAGAGGGGAGAGCGCACATACAGATCTGAAATGTATCCCGGGAGCAGAAAAACTTTGTGCCAAACGCTCGGCAGCCTACTTCACGAGGTCCGGGTAGTACTCTCTGAGAACTCTCTTCATGTCGACCACTGGTGCGAATGTGAGTAACGAGTTCAGGGCTATCGTCTGGAAGCCTTCGCGGTCGGAGCTGTAGAGCTCTAAGGCCTTCAGGAACTTGGTCTTCAGCTCCTCGTACTCGACCCTGTCCACTTCGGCCACGCGAGGGTCGCGGCCGAAGTCCACCAGGTCCCTTATGTCGTGGCCGAATAGCCACCCGTTCACGCCGTCCACGATCATTTCCACGGCCGCCCCGTCCCGGGACGCCACAGGCACGGTGCCGTTCACAGCAGCTTTCATGAAGCTCGTCCCGCTGGCCTCCCAGCCGGAGAACGGGGTGAACAAGAGGAGGTCGCCACCCGCGATGAGCACCTTAGCCTTTTGGACGTCGTAGTCGTGGAAGTAGACGACGTTGCTGTACTTTCTCTCGAGCTCCTTGAACTCCCGCATGAACTGCAGACCCTCCTTGTCTTCGGGGTGGGCTTTACCTCCGAGGACGAAAACCACGTTGTCCCTAGCCTCCTCGACCAGCCTAGTCACGAAGTACGGTCTCTTGTACTTGGTCATCCTCCTAGCCCACACCACGATCATCTGCTCCTGCGAAACCGCGAGGGGCTTCTTGGAGTTTATCAGCCTCACTAGGTTGGCTCTGGCCTCGCTCTTGGCCAGGGCGAAGTTCTCGGGGTTCAGCTCCCCCCTCTCGAACCTCTCCCTGAGCCCCGGGTGCATCCACCTCTCGAGGTCTATGCCGTTGGTGACGAACCTCGCCTTCTCGATAAGGTGGGGTATCACGCGCTTCATCACGTCGAAGTGCTTCGCCGAGACCATTATCAGCTCGCTGGACATGATCGCCCCGAGCGTGGTCAGGACGATTTTATCCTCTATCATCTTGTAGCCGAACTCTTGCTCGAAGAGCCCCCTGGGGAAAGAAGGGTGCCCCCACGGCCCCGGGGTGTGGATGATGAGCCTGTAGCGGCCGGGGAGCCGGAGGACGAGGGGGAGGAGGGCGGTGTAGGCCTCCTGGAGGTCGATGTAGCGAACTGAGTCGACGCCGATCTGGCTTTTGATGTACTCAGCCGAGGCCCTCGCAAGCAGGACGTACTTGTAAAACTTCTCCTCAACACCTCTCTCGATGAAGAGCCGGCTCGTTAGGGACGCCGCCCACTCAGGGGACTGCGGCTCGAAGAACACTACGCTGGCTTTCCCCTTCGTGTAGATGTGCGCCGCGACGCTAACGCGCTCACCCCTGAGCTTGACTTCAAGCTCGCAGCACCTGCGGAGCCTGTTTAGGAAGTCTGCGGGCTGAGGCTGCGGCTTCGGCAGAGGAGTGCCGTCGGGGCCGAGCTCGTAGTCGACGTAGCCTTCGCGGTAGAGCAGGGTGAGCACGTGGTAGTTTAAGCCGAGCCTCGCCGCGGCGTAGAACTTGTCCCCTTCCAGGACGCCGAGGCCTCCGGCGTAGGTGTACCCCTCATCAAGAGCGATCTCAGGCGTGACGCTCACGATAGCGTCGTCAGACATACGCCACAACGTAGCGCGTAGCTCGTTAAAAAACTTTCAATTTTACCGCTCGCTATTATGAGCGAGCATCTCGGCGACCTCGGCCATGGTTCTCGCGGTGGCATCCGGAGGAGTTGAACCATTGTAGTCGTGAAAGCCCGTGAAAGCCACCGCTCTCATCCCGAAGTTCTTGGCTCCCGCGATGTCGGCTTCCTCATCGCCCACGAAAAGGCTTTGAGAGGGGACTATCCCTGTCTCGCGGACGATCACAGAGAAGAACCTTGGGTGAGGCTTGCGGAAACCTATCTCATCCGAGAAGGCGAGGTAGTCGAAGAGGCAGAGGAGGCCGTGCTCCCTGAGGAGCCTCTCAGACGCCTTCCCGCTTGCGGTGTTAGAGGCCAGAATCACCTTGAATCCTCGCTCGCGCGCGGTTCTTATCAGATCAGCCACGCCCTCGGCTACCACGAGGTGCGCGAGGTAGGGGTAGACGTAAGCTTCCTCAAGCCTCTTCAGTACAGCTAGGTCCGGCTCTATTCCCAGCTTATCGAGGAGGATCAGTATCTCAGCTGTGAGGTTCACCTCGGCGTGGGTTGTGGTGCGGATCGCATCGGCGAGCCTGCGGGCGGCTATGTACGCTTCGTACACGGCCTCGAAGCTCAACAGATGACCGATCTCGCCAAGGCTCTCCCAGATCTTCCGCGCTCTCAACCTGTGGTACTCCTCCAGCGGGAGCTTGGGCCAGAAGATGGTCCCCCACAGGTCTATGAGTAGCCCTCTATCCACCTCTCGTAACACCCTTTCAGTCGCTCGACGTCTATCTCTCCGGCAACCACAGGCACAGCTAGGTTGAAGTTCACGAGCACCTGGGGGTGAATCTCGCCAATAATGCCTAGCTCTCCGCACCCGGAGAGAACCCTCGCTACCCTGCCAGAGATGAAGCTTTTGTGCTCCAGAGCCCTGAGCTCATAGCCTACCTTGAAGAGCGAGCACAGTGTTTTCAGGGCGGCTAAGCCGTCTGTGAGCGTTACACCTTTTCCCGCAATGGCGAAAGCGAGGTGGCGCTCGTCTCGCGTTCTGTTCTCGCGGGAGGGATCCGGTATCACGACGTCGCCGACCTCGAAGATCCTCTGCGGGTAGCCGGCGTGCTTGCTGTTCGAGAGCGTGGCCAATAGCTGAGGTATTATCCACGTGCGGAGCGCGTGGTACATCTCGTGCTTCGGGTTCTCAACCTCCACTATATCGCCTACCTCCAAGCCCATCATGGTGAACATCAGCTCCTTGCTTGTCATGATGTAGTTGTTCACCTCGATGAAGCCCATCCCGATCATCGCCTCGCGGACAGCCCTGGAGAAGACCTCGAGGCCGTGCTCACGGCCCGGGTGGAGCGGCGGCATGTACTGGGGCTCTATTCTCTCGTAACCGTAGGCCATCGCAACCTCCTCAGCGATGTCCACGGGGTGCAGGATGTCCACCCTGAAGTACGGGTAAGCCACCCTCAGCTCGTCCCCGCCGATAGCCACCGCTTCCATGCGCATCCTGGCGAGCAGCTCCTGCGTCTCACGGGGGCCTAGGTCTAACCCGAGCAGCTGCCTGTTCAGGGAGACGTTGTAAGTCACATGATCCGGCTCAAGCCTCGGGGACACCTCGGACGAGGCTCCGGAGACGTTCCTAACCTGGTAGATCGTGCCTCCCCTTGTCGCAACCGCTGAGGCCATGAGCGCCACGATTCTCCTCCCCGCTTCGGGGTCGGTACTTGTAACGTCTATGAGCACGTCCCTCGTGCTCTCGGTGACCCTGAAGTCCTCGCTGTTCGTTATAGGTGGGAAGCTCACCACTTTACCCTCCGCATCCACTATGAGGGGGAACAGCTCATGCCCCTCCACTAGGTGCCTGTATGCTACGCCTTTGGGGTGCTCCCGAAGGACCTGCAGGGGGGTCATCTCAACGGTGAAGCCGAGGGGCTTGAACTTCACGGCCTCAGGCTTGACGCCGACGTACCTGATGGGGAACTCCACGCCCCTCAGGTCGTAGAGCCCGATTGAGACCTTCCTCCTGTCCCTGCCGTACGTCAGGTGGATTTTCTCCTGTAGCTGCATCAGCTGCCGTATAGCCTCGTCGTCCAAGCTAACCCCCCTCACTACGGCGAAGTACGCGTAAGGCCTGTAGCTCGGGCCCTCGATCCTGGCTTCCCCGGCCACGCCCCCACTCTTGAACCTCGGTAAGCCGAGCTCAACTTCAAGAAGACCCCTTAGGTAAACCGACAGCAGCTCGGCAGAGTACAGGTCAGGCCTGTCGTGCGTAGCCTCATAGGCAACGGCCGAGTCGCCGACCTCCTCCACCTCGCACTTGAGCTTTGGGAGCAACTCTTCGATGTCGGCCTTGGACAAGCTCCGCCCCACGAGCCTTTCGAGGTCCCAGAGGCTGACTTCTACGACCGGCATGTACGTCACCTCAGTAGGCTCAGGGGTATCGGCCTCGGTGCTCGCTTTATGAACTCTAAATCCTGCGTGAAGAGGAGGCGGATGTCGTCGATGCCGAGGACGGTCATGGCGATCCTGTCGATGCCTATACCCCACGCGGCCACGTTGACTCCGCTGACCCCCAGAGCCCAAAGCATCTCGGGCCGGAACATCCCGCCGGGGAACACTTCTATCCAGCCGAGCTTCTCGTGCTTGATGAAGCCCTCCACGCTCGGCTCGGTGAAGGGGAAGTACGCGGGCTTGACCTTAACCCTCCCGAGGCCTAATCTCCTGGCCATCTCGTCGAAGAAGCCTAGAAGATTCCTGAACGTGACTTTGGGGCCGACGATTATGCCCTCGAGCTGGTAGAACTCCATGCTGTGCTTCGCGTCCAGGTTCTCGGGCCTGAAGACCCTGTCTAGGGAGAAGCACATGTACTCCCCGCTCCCGCGCTGGTAGAGAGTCCTGGCAGAAACCGCGGTCGTCTGCGTGCGGAGTACCAGCCTCAGAGCCCTCGAGGGATCCCACCTGTACCCCCACCCCCGAGACCCCGTTGCGCCCCCGCTCTCGTGCGCGGCTGCTATCCTCTTCATGAGCTCCTGGTCGTGGAACGAGCCCAGCTGGTTCCCCTTGAGGAAGTATGTGTCGTGGATCTCCCTAGCGGGGTGGTCCTGGGCCTGGAAGAGCGCGTCGAAGTTCCACAGTTCGAGCTCGACGTGGGGGCCTTTCATCTCCTCGAAGCCCATCTCCACGAGGATCTCCCTTAGCCAGTCAAGGAACTCGAGGTAGGGGTGTTTACGCCCGAGGGGCAGGCTAGGCGGCTCCACGCCGAGGTCGAACGGCTTAAACACCGCGCTCCTCCACTCTCCGCTAGCTATAACCTCCGGCGTGAGCTCCGTTATGACCCGGGCCTCCACCACCAGCCCCCTCTCCCACAGCTTCACAAGCTGGTCTGTGGGCCTGACGCTTATCCTCGTGCGCCTTCTAGCCTCCACGAGACCCCTCCTCCTCAGCGAGTTCAGGACGCTGGCCTCGGGCTGAGCCCCCTGGGACACGAGCCTGAGGGCTTCCCTCGTCCTCTCTACAAGCTCCCGTGCTCTGGCAAAGTCCGGCACGATCACACCGCCCGGTCTGAAGGATACTGCTTTCCCAGCCGCGAGCTGGGCCATGCCGATCTCGATCTCTTCCCTGGGGATGTTGCGCTCGCTCCCGAGTGCGGTGAGCCTCTCCTTGGTGAGCTCGCCAGCCTCCTCAAGTATCCTGAGGACCTTCTCCTCGGGTAGACCCTCCGACAGGCACCTCTCGCCCTCTCTCGTGAGCACGTAGAGCGCTTCCTCGGTCCTGTAGACCTCGAGGAGGCCTCTGGTCCTCAGCTCTTCGAGGTCCCTCATGAGGTCCTCGCGCTTCGCCCCGATCCTCGCGGCTAGCTCGTCTGCGTCACTGCAACCCTGCAGAACCGCTTCGACGATTCTCTTCTGCTTCTCTGGGAGGAGGACCCTCTCTAAAATTGGCGCTCCATGGCCACCACTTGTACTACTACCCATACGGACACCTTTAAACGTTGCTTAGATCAGGAGAAGATAGCAATTTATATTATTAGCTCTCTCGGTTTCAGAAAAACGGCGATACTGTTGCTCGACCCCTACGAGGTCAGGAGGGATTTCCCGATTTTCGCTAGAAAGGTTCACGGCAAGCAACTGATATACTTCGACAACGCAGCGACGAGCCAGAGGCCTGTTCAGGTCATAGAGGCCGTAGATAGCTTCTACAGGAGCCTGAACGCTAACATCGGCAGGAGCGTCCACGAGCTCGCCTTGGCGGCTACGGAGGCATACGAGGCGGCCCGCAAGGTGGTGGCCGCGTTCATCGGAGCTAAGCCGGACGAGCTCGTATTCACCAAGAACACTACTGAGAGCATAAACCTCGCGGCGTATTCCCTGCTCGCATCGGGCCTTGTGAGGAGCGGGAACGAGATCCTGGTCACCCGCATGGAGCACCACAGCAACCTGCTACCCTGGGTACGGGTTGCTAGGCTCGCCGGGGCTAAGCTCAAGGTTGTAGAGGTGACGGATGACGGGAGGCTCGACCTCGACGACTTCCGCAGGAAGCTGACGGATAAGGTGAGGGTCCTCGCGGTGACTCATGTGAGCAACGTGACGGGTGTCGTCAACCCTGTCAAAGAGCTCTGCGAGGAGGCTAGGAGCCGCGGCGCGCTCTGCCTCGTCGACGGGGCCCAGAGCGTGCCCCACATGCGCGTGGACGTCAGCAGGATAAAGCCGGACTTCCTGGCCTTCTCCGGGCACAAGATGCTCGGGCCGATGGGCATAGGGGGGCTCTACATAAAGCGGGAGCTTGCTGAGAAGCTGGAGCCTCCCTTCCCCGGGGGCGGAGCCATCTCTCTAGTAGAGTGCGGCGTGGAGGAGTGCAGGGCCGAGTGGCTGCAAGCCCCACACAAGTTCGAGGCTGGAACTCCGAACGTTGCCGGTGCCGTCGGCCTCTCTGCGGCGGTCGAGTACCTCGAGAGAATCGGTATGGAGAGCATAGAGGCTCACGAGAGAAGGCTCACTGAGAAGGCTCTAGGCATCCTTCAGGAGCTCGGAGTCACCGTCTACGGGCCGCTCGACGTCAAGGATAGAGTCGGTGTTGTCAGCTTCAACGTCGGTAAGCTCACACCGCACGAGGTTGCCCAGCTCCTCGACAGCGAGGGGATCGCCGTAAGGAGCGGGCACCACTGCGCCCTCCCGCTCGTGAAGAGGCTGGGCACGCCCCTCGGTACAGTCAGGGCGAGCTTCTACCTTTACAACACGCTCGAGGAGCTTGACGTGTTCGAGGAGGCTCTCAGGAAAATACTCGTAATCGCGAGCTAACCCGCTAGAGTTTAGACGGCGTCCTGGATGTACTCTCGGCCGCTCCTCAGCGCCTCCTCGGCACGCACGAGCTCGCGGGTCAGGTACGAGGCGTGCCTAGGCATCAGCGCGTCGAGGTTCAGCTGGCTCAGGAGCTCGCGGGCGCTAGAGCCGGTTAAAGACTGAACGAGAACACCCTCCTGGTCCCTGAGCTCTAGCACGATCCTGCCGCCCTCAACTCTGACCAGGAAGTTCCCCTTCGGATCCTCCACGAAAGCCGCGAAGCCTCCTCTGTGCCTCTCCACCACCTCGCGAGCCCGCACGAAGTCGTGCTCGTAGACGTGAAGCGAGGCGCTGAAAACGACGAGGAAGCCGGGCCTCACGCTGCGACCAGTCTTCTCGGAGAGTTGGAGGGAAACGTGCTCCATGAGCCTGAGGAGGCTGTAGACGTTCACCGGCCACCCGGCGTAGGCGTCGTGGCTCCTGAAGTACGCCAGCTGGTTGTACCTTCCGCCGGACAAGTCTCCCTGCACCACCAGGAGGCACGGGGGGTCGCTACTCGAGGGGTCCACCTGGAAGTCCCAGGTGAGGGCCACAGCCCTCCTCGTGCTCGGGGAGGACGCGAGCCTCGATACGAGGCGCTCCAGCTGGTCCCCCGCCTCCCGGTGCCTCCGCAACCTTTCGCCGTAGGAGTAACTGGCACCCTCCACGCCCCTCAACAGCGACTCCACGTGCCTGTCCAGCTCGTCCCGGGGGAAGAACTCGCTGAGCTTGTGGGAGGAGGCGAGGGCCTTCTCGGCGTATAGTACCACCTGCGCTCCCAGCACCTGCTTCTGCTTCTCACCGTACTCGCTCTCCTTGAGGAACCCCCACGTCATCACGGCGTCCAGGAGCTTAGCCCAGGCCCTGACCACGTCCTCCTCGACCAAGCTCAGCCCGGCCACCTGCACGGGCCAGGACGGAGCCCGCACCTCCTTAAGCTCGAGGCTGAGCCTCTGCCTCCTCACGCCGGGCGAGAAGCTCTTGTTCACGGCGTCCGCAAGCGCTTGGTAGTCGCCCCTCCTGAACGCTTCGCGGAGGTCCAGGACCCTTACGGCGTCGAGCAGGGGCTTGAGCTCCTCTAGGGGCCACATCAGCCTGAGGCCTTCCGGCCTCCCCCCTCTGAAGAGCTCGACTAAAGCCTCCCCGCTGCCGGAGAGGTCCGCACCGAAGACTATAACCGTGTCTATCTCGGGGTGCTGGGAGAGGGTGTGAAGAAGGTAGTTCACCCCATACCTCGTATACAGGGTGCCGACGATGTTCACTTTGCCGTCCACGCCCAGCTCCCTGAGCTTCCCCGCAACGATCTCCTTCTTCGTCCATAGGGTGGCCACGGCGACGTTGGACTCCGGGTTCAGCACCAGGACGTCAGGCATAGCCGCGCTTCAGGCTACACGTGTAGTAGGGCTAAAAATTAGTAGTGTTGGAAATGCTTGTTAGCCGTAGGTGTATGTGTCTCCTCCGACTACTACTGGGAAGGTTTTCTGGATGACGGTGTTTCCGCTCTGGTCGAGCACTCTTATTGTGGCGTTCCTGAGTACTGTGCAGTTGATCACGCTGAGCCTCGCCACGCCGCTGGCGTCCGCAGCTGCCTCGGCGCAGAGGCTCATCGAGGAGTCGAGCAGCTGCACGCGCCAGCTAGCCTCCAAGCCAGAGACGACCACGTACCTCGGGTCGGCGCCGGAGGTGACGACGAGGTCGTCGAACACTGTGTCTTTATCTTTCCCGTCGACGATGAGCCCGATGTTGGACGGATTGACGGCTGAGTCCGAGGCAGAGGCGCTAGCCATCAGGTTGCCGTCGCTGTCGTACAGGTAGGCGCTGATCGAGTTCTGCTGCCCGGCGGAGAACTCGAGGTACAGCGTGTACCAGTTTCCTGAGAGAGTTTTGTTCTGCGAAGTGGCGAGTTTGTGCCACTTGTCTGTGTAGCTTCTGATGTAGAGAGTGAGGATGTTTTTATTCGGCATGAGCGCGACCTCGTATAGCCTCGCCGAGCCGGTGAGGCTGCTGAGCAGCGCGAAGCCCATGTACGTGTTATCCTTGCCTACCACATTCCCGATCTTCACGATCGCCTTTACCGTTGAGGGTGTCTGCGAGCTGTTCGCGAACACTGAGGCTCCACCTGGGCCCTTACCGTCATCTTTCCCGTACAGGGCGCTGCCCCTCCACCCGCTTGAGACAATGTTCCAGGTGCCTCCGAGCTGTGTCCAGCCTGACGGCGTGGACTCGAAGTCCTCGTAGATCACCGCGCCCCTCGACTGGAGTAGGAGGTCCCTCGCGGTGACTACTATGCTCTTGGAGTCGTCGTAGCTGTTTGTGGCTAGGTTCTTGACCTTTAGCGTCCAGGTGTAGGTGCCCCTGGCCGAGGGGAGCGTGACTGTGAGGCTGGCGGTCTGGGGCGCCGCGGGGGCTACTGGGAGCTCGGTCGAGTTGACGAGGTTGCTGTTGTGGTCGTAGACCTCCACCCTCGCCACGCCCGCCTGCTGGCCGGTGTTGTTCACGGTCACCACCTGAAGCTGCCTCGAGCCCACCGCGCCGCTGATGCTTGAGTTGTAGCTGAGGATCGAGAAGCGGGGCGGCTGGAGGGGCTGGAACACAGCGGTCAGGTTAACCACCCCGGCAACCACCACCTCCACCTCGGGGCTCGTTGAGAAGGCCGAGCCGTTCAGAAGCCACCCGGCGAAAACATAGCCAGCGCCAGGCGAAGCCGAGACGCGCACCCTGCTGCCAGCAGGGTAAACGTAACTGCCGGGAGCAGGATCCGTGGAGCCAGAGCCAGGCGGGTACACGGAGAGGAGCAGGATGCCTGTCGTATAGGTGGCGTTTCCAGCCAAGAGGGGAGGGGTTGGGCGCAGGATGTAGACTCTCGTAATGGCCACAACTCTCACTTCCTTTATTGTGGAGGATTTCACGTTGACGGGTATCTTAGCAGTGTCGCCAGGTGGTAGGGTTAAGGTTAGAGGGATCCTTGTCGCGGTCGTGTTTGTGATCACCCATAAGCCGTGGATCGCGGTGTAGCCGGGCCCCGTGTTTCTTACATGAAGGTAGAAGCCTGTGGTGTTGTACATCGTCATGCTCGTTTCAACACTGTCGAGGAGCAGGGTGAAGTTGCTCGTTGCCTGTGCTGAGAGAATGTAGCTATGTGAGGGGATTGTGATTTTAGTCGTGGTGCCCGCTGGGAGAAGGTATGTTGACAGTGCAGTGTAGACCCCGCTCGTCGTTTTCGTAAAAACCTGAACATTTAAGGTGGTTGAAGGCTTGAGGTAGAGGGTCTGCGTCGCGTTCAACGCGTTAGCCGGAAGCTCCGTTGTGAAGTTTACCTGGAGCATGTACCCGCTAGTCGTGTTGATAGGGGTGAAGACGAGGCCTTTCCCGTCTAGCGCGTCCAGAGTCCCGTTCTCCTCGAGTCTTCCCTCAAGGGCGTTGACGAGAGGCAGCGTGGATGTGGTGTTGGTGTATGTGTCGGCTATGCTGAGTGAGAGCACACCTTCGCCCGCCCTCTGGCTTTGAGTCTGGGTGGCTATGGCTTGGAGCTCCGTCTGGGACCTCATGTACTGGAGCAGGATGGCCGCGATTAGCGCGAGTATTATCGTCATGAATACTGCTCCGAGCGCTGACGCCTGCGCCCTACGGGACGACGTAGTCTCTCACCTCGAAGCAGTTCGTGTAGGAGCAGACTCTCACGGTGTAGGTGCCCCTCGCGGTCATGCTGGTGCAGATGCCCATGGTCTCCCCCACGCGTATCGGAACGTAGCCGCTCCACGCCAGGGTGCCGTTGAGATACACCGAGACCACTTCGGTGGAAACATCCCCGGTGTTGGTGACCTGGACGCAGATGGAACCGGTGGCGCTGTCTCTCTCGAGGAGCTCGACGAGGAGGAACTCCCTAAGCCCCTTCTCTGACGTGATGCGCTCCCTCTCAATTCTCTGGGACGCCTGCTGCCAGGTGGGGTAGAAGAAGCTCCAGGCGAGCGCCCAGAGGGCTACAGCTATCACCATTAGGAGTAGGGCGGCCACGACCTCGGCTTGGGCGTTACCCATGACAAGCCTCTACTTTTAGTGCGTGAATCAAGTATATAACGTTTCATAGCGGAGTATGGCTGATGGAGAAGAAGTTTATCCCCAAGCTTGGGGCAGAGGTAGCAGCGATCGGTCTAGGGACCTGGGGCATCGGTGGAGGGTTCTGGACCCCAGACCACTCGCGCGACGAGGAGTGGGTGGACGCGCTTAGGTACGGGTTGCAGCTGGGCCTGACCCTCGTGGACACCGCTGAGATGTACGGCGGGGGCCACGCGGAGGAGCTCGTGGGAATGGCTGTTAAGGGCTTCAACCGGGATGAGGTATTCATAGTCTCGAAGGTCTGGCAGACTCACGCCGCGCGGGACGAGGTGGTGAAGGCGGCCGAGGCCAGCGTTAGGAGGCTCGGGACGTACATCGACCTCTACCTCATACACTGGCCCCCTGAGGGCGTGGAGCTCTGCGAGACGATGAGGGGGCTGGAGGAGGCGGTGAAGAGGGGTTACGCCAGGTTCATCGGTGTCAGCAACTTCGGCTTACAGCTCGTGGAGGAGGCCAGGAGCTGCCTTAGCCAGGTGGACGTCGCGGCCATCGAGAACAAGTTCAGCCTGCTTGACCGGCGCGACGAGGGCTCCGTCATCCCCTACGCTGAGCGCGAGGGGATGCTGTACCTAGCGTACACTCCGCTGGAGAAGGGTCAGCTGGCCCGCGAGCAGTTCCTCGCGAGCGTCGGGGCCAAGTACGGTAAGACCGCGGCGCAGGTCGCGCTGAACTGGCTCTTGAGGTTTAAGCCCGTTGTCCCCATACCGAAGGCCAGCAACAGGCGGCACGTGGAGGAGAACGCCGGGGCTGCTGGGTGGAGGCTTAGCGAGGAGGACTGGAGGCTTATATCGGAGAAGTTCAGAAAGGTGCTGGCTTAGCAATGCAGGCTAGGGTTTACCGTAACGAGGACGTGAAGAGGGTCGTAGCCTTCGTGCCGCGCGGGCACAAGCACGTCAGAGTGCTCATCGAGCTCGCTGACGCGGCGATCGTGCTTCAGGAGGCAACAGTCGCGGGAATCGTGAGGGCGTACATCGATGTCGCGCTCCACCCGTCGAGGAGAGCTGTAGAGCTCGTCTCGCGTAGACTCGAAGAAAGGAAGAGCGGATTCGCGGAGCACCAGCTGGTCGAGTCTGGCAGGGACGAGGATGAGGTTCTGAGGGAAATCGAGGAGATTCTGCCCGGGTAGGGCTACCTCCTGAGCCTTTCGGCCAGTTTGTCCGCCACCTCTCTGGGAGTTATCGCTCTAACCCCTAGGCGCCTCGCCACCTGCTGGACGTGGGTTAGCATGAAGCCGTGCGCCTCCAGGAAATCGGGATCCCCAAGGACCTCGTGAGCGCCCCCGTCCCTGATGACTCTGCCTTTCTCGAGCACTATTATTCGCGAGGCGTAGCGGGCCAGGAGGTCGAGGTCGTGGGTTATCACGACCACGGTCTTGCCTGAGGCGTTCAAGCTCTTCAGTGTCTCGAAGAGCATCAGGCTTCGCCCGTAGTCCAGGCCTGTTGTGGGCTCGTCGAGGACGAGGGCCCTGGAGCCCATCACGAGGACGCTGGCGATGGCGAGGCGGTGCTTTTCCCCGAAGCTCAGCGTGTGGGGAGGCATATCGAGCGGCTTTCTCAGATCCACCGCCCTAAGAGCCTCCTGGACTCTTCTTTGGATCTCGCTCTCCGGGAACCCAAGGTTCCTGAGGGCGAAGGCCACCTCGTCCCTTATCGTCTGGGAAAATATCATCATGTCGGGGTTCTGGAACACGTAGGACGCGATCCTCGCGGCCTCCGAGGCGGGTACCTCGCGGGTGTCCCTCCCGTCGAGGAGAACCCTCCCGCTCGTCGGTTTAAGGAGCGATGTAGCCAGCTTGGCCAGCGTGGTTTTCCCAGCCCCGCTGTGGCCTATCACGCCGACGAACTCGCCGCTCTCAATCTCGAAGGAGACCTTTTCGAGCGCCCTGACCCCGGTGGGGTAGGTGAAGCTTACCTCCTCGAACCTGATCATGCGACACCACCGAGGATCTTTTCGAAGTCCTTGAGGCGCACGGGGAAGCCCAGGTTGAACCCCCTCCTGTAGAGCTCGTAGGCGATCTCCGTGACGCCTGGAGGCCGAACGCCCAGCTTGGTCACGGTTTCGACGTCGGAGAACACCTCGTCGGGGGTTCCGCCGGTGACTATGCGCCCGTCGGCCATGAGGTAGACTTTGTCGGCAACGTCTACCGCCCACTCCACCCTGTGCTCCGCGACTATGATCGTTAAACCGTACTCCTCCTTCAGGGTCGTTATCGCCCTGAGAACCATCCTCGTCCCCATATGGTCCAGCATCGAGGTGGGCTCGTCGAGGAGCAACAGCTTGGGCTTCATCGTCAAAACGCTCGCGATCGCCACGAGCTGCTTTTCGCCCCCCGAGAGGTTTTGCGGGTCTTTGTCCTCGTACCCCCTGAGCCCCAGGGCGTCGAGAGCCCACTCCACGCGGCTGATGACCTCCTCTTTGGGGAGCCCCAGGTTCTCCGGGGCCATCGCGAGCTCCTCGTACACAGACCTCGTCACGATCTGGATCTCGGGGTTCTGGTACACGATGCCGACTCTCCCCGCCAGCGACCTGAAGCCCTGCTTAACCGGGTTTACCCCGTCGACGACAACCTCGCCTTCAACAACCCCCGGTATGACTCCGGGCAGTAGGCCTGCTATAACGTTCAGCAGGGTGCTTTTACCGCAACCGCTAGGGCCCATGAGCACCAGCATCTCCCCCCTGGATGCGCTGAGGGTAACGTTCTCCACTATCCACCTCTCTGAGGTCACGTACCTCGCGTGCACGTTCCGCAGCTCTACAACATTATCAGGCCTAACCCCCACGCAGTCACCACCCCGTAGAACGCGAGAGACAGGACGAGGAAAAGAGTGTCGCGGGGCCTCCACGAGGGCTCGAACACGTAGGTCTTCTTCCCGTAGCCCACGCCGCGGGTGGCGAGGACTAAGCTCAGATCCCATATGTCGGTGAGCATCTTCGAGAACAGCGGGACTATGATCGGGATGTGCTTCCTTATTCTCTCAAGCACGCCCCCCTTGTCTAGCGCCAGCCCGCGGGCCTTCTGGGCGTCGATCACCTCCCTCGCTGAGCGGACCATGCTCGGCATAAGGCTTAGGGCGATTACAAAGGTAAGGGCCAGCTTGTGGGGTACTTTCAGCTTCTCGAGGGTCCACATCAGGTGGTACGGCTTCGTCGAGGCGAAGAACACGACGAAGGCCAAGATGGGGTTCACTATGAGGAAGAACTTGCCCAGCGCGACGAGCAGCCCCACGTCGGTAAGCCGGAGCCAGCCGAGCTCGAGCAGCACCCCTCCCTGCGTGCTGTATATCCCTGCCCATATCAGGGTGGAGACCAGCAGGAAGATCAGGGAGTTGAAGATCAGCAGTGCGGCTAAGCCCGAGCCGAGCCCTGAGAGGGTGAGCGCCAAGATGGTTGAGAGGAAGACTGGGAGGCTCTTCAACCCGTTGAACTGCGTGGAGATCGACGCTACGACGACCATCAGCGTCCACGCCAGCTTGGAGCGCGGGTCGAGGGTATGCATCAGGGACTTTCTCTCGACGTAGAGCCCGGCAAACATAGAAATAGCCTCGTAAGAAAGATGAGAAAAATATGTATCTTTTACTGGGGTACCTTAACCCTGTCCTTCCAGTACAAGCCTCTTCCCTTCACGAAGGGGTATAGGAGCACGCCGAGTATCGGCGAGAGAATCGCGTTGACCGCAATGTTGTTGCTAAGTATGCTTGGCGCTATTATGCCCCAGATCACGAAGAGGGGTAGCCCGACCACCGCCTGCATCGCGTGGAGCCACCAGCATATGTAGATGGCGCTCACGATGGCTTGGACGATGACTCCCCATACGTAGAACTCTCCCAGCGAAGCCGCTGTCTTAAAGCTGTGGTCCTTCACGAACTTGTAGGGGATGTACGCGATCAGGAAGTTGCCGACGAAGCCTCCTATAGACCCCACGCCGAAGTACCCTCCGAGTATGTCCGCGATGAGGTTGCCGAACGCTACCCCGACGGCTCCGGGTATGCCGAAGAACATTCCGAAAAGGGGTGCGAGGGAGTTTGCAGGCCTCAGCCACGTGAAGCCGGGAACGATCGTTATAGGTGCTGTAGCCGCCAGGAGAGCCCCGTAGACCGCGGCGCTTAGGGCGGCGAGCGCTATGTCTATCACGCCCCAGTCCCCGACGCCCTGACCCGTCTTTTTGAGCCCCCTAGCTGTCACGGTGTAGCCTGCCAGCTCAACTAAGAATACCGCTGTCCCGATCAGCCAGATGAAGGCCCCGATGTAGAACATCGCGTCCGTGAACTCTGTGAAGAAGCGGGAAATCGGGAAAACGCTCCACGGGTCCTTAGGGTTCGTCGCAACCGCGACCCAGAACTCGTATATTATCACGATAGCGATAATGAGGCCGATTACCAGTGCGGTGTAGTAGAGCGCCTTCACCTGTGTTTTCTGCTCTGTCATACAGTATTATGTTAACTAACGTGTTTATAAACCCTTCTACTAAGCGTAGTAAATGAAGGGGTTATCGTGCACCCCGCGGGATTCGCATCAGGAGAGTGGGGGAAGACGTGAATCATAACTCAAATATACCTCTATCTCCCTGGATACACACGGTGTACGTAAAACCTAGCCCTAAGCTCTGCACGCAGTGCAAGGGGGCTAGGAGGCTGTGCGGAGCTCCTCAGTGCCCTATATTGGTAAGGATCAGAGAGCAACTTAAAGCCAGCGAACACCTCGGGAATGCTATTGAGTCCCCGACTCCGCCTTCGGTGCTTGTAGGGGAGCACGGGTACCCTAGTGTTAGAGTCGGAGTCAACCTGCCTGTCGGGGACGAGAAGCCCGACCTCTTCGAGAACCCGGGCGAGTGGTGGGGCCGCCTAGGGTTAATGGACATACTTCGAATCCGGGCCCGGCTAGTCTACTCTTACGCGAGGCTTCCCGTTAGAAGGCTTGCAGGGAGGTACGTAGAAGCCGTCCGCGAGGCGGCGATGTCCTTTGGTCCCGTGGAGTCCGAGGCCTTCTTCAAAAAGCCTCCCGTGTTCTCACCCCGCTTCGACCCGCTGCTCAAGCCTGTCGGCTTCTCAGGGGAGGTTGAGAGGATACGCGTAACGGGGAACCCCTCGATCCCGAGGAGAGTTGACGAGCTCGCAGAGGAGAGGGTTAAAGCCGGAAAGGCCGTTGTCAAGCTGTACGAGGCGGGCTTCGACGTCTACTACCTTCAGCGCCTGCTATCCGCTGGCGTGCTTGGAGTTGAGAAGAGGTTCGTGCCGACTAGGTGGGCGATCACAGCCGTTGATAAGAAGATCGGCGACCACCTGCTAAGCAGGATACGCGACAAGCCTGAGGTTGCAGATTACGAGGTTTACCACGCGAGCTACATCGGGAATCGCTACACCCTGATACTCGCGCCCGGGAGCTGGAGCATGGAAATGCTGGAGGCCTGGCTTCCAGGCTCCGTTTGGGTGCCGTCCGGCGGGGTGGAGGTCTACGTTGTCCACGAGTGGGAAGACGGGATCCCGAGCGGGGAGGATGGGGGCTACTACACGATGCGCTTAGCCGTGCTCGAGAGCCTTGCACGGCGCAACCGGCAGGCCAGGGTGCTTGCCATCAGGGAGATAACTCCAGACTACTTCGCGCCTGTCGGTAACTGGCAGATAAGGGAGAGTGTGAGGCGGGCGCTGTCGGGGAGGGCGGAGAAAGCGCCGAGCCTCGAAGAAGCGCTGCGGCTCGCGTCAGAGCACCTTATCCTCCCCCTGCAGGTGGTGGAGGAGAGGAGCGCTCTGCTGAGGAGGATGAGAGGGCAGGCGACCCTGCTCAGCTTCATGGTGTAGCAATGCTACTTTTAGGTTTCTCCCCCGTTTCCTCCTGTGTTCGACCCTTGCTTTCCCTCGCTCCCGAGGGCTTGGTGGGGGTGCTTGTGGATGTTCGAGCGCAGGCTCGAGCGTGCAGTCACGGTGGCTGTGCAGGTTAGAATATTTGAAGAAATATCAGCCGGAAAGATTTCAAAGTTTGGTGCTCGGAAAACAGGAGATCCCCGGTTATTCCCAGGGAAAATGCCGGGGAGATGTGGAAGACTAGAGGTTCCGGAAGAAGATAGAACTGATTTACGGCGGAAAGCCAATCCCATCTACGAGACGTGGGGGATATCGTTGATCGTTAAGCGGAGGAGAGTCAATTACGTAATCTTCTCCGAGTTCAGCAGTGATATGGCCAAACTACCTTATTCCGAGCAAGAATAGGCAGGAGCTCATCGTTGTGAGCAGGCATAACAGGAAAAAATTTCCATCCTTACAGGCTTAAACTGGTTCTAGAGGAGGAACGCAAGATTGAGTCGGTAAAGTTCATACACTATGATCCCACATATGGATAAGTCTCTTTTATTGAATACCTCTAAGAAAATTTATTAACACCTCTGCAGACTAATATACCCGTTGGAGTGAGTACCTACTTTTCTGCAATGTAGGCGCTCACTCCACGCTTGTCGGGTGAGTGGGGAATGCATAGAGAGAGGGGCGCCAAAGTATTTACAATCATAGGAGCAGTACTTCTCGTATTAGGAGTAGTTCTAGCGGCGTTACCAACCGTAGCCAGAGGAGGGGGAGGAGAAGGGCAGCCAGACATCAAAGTATATAGTATAGATAGTTTCATGACCGCAGTTTACAAAGTTTATGGTAACCCAAACCTAGGTTACTGGGTAGCCAAAACAGTCATTAAAAACACCGGATCGGGCCCGTTGTATATCATTAAAATAACTTACAAAATCGAGGGCCTAACAGACTGGAGCGAGCCGAAAGAATACAAGCTAGTTCCTCCAGGTGGAGCAATAGTAGACCTTTACTATCCCATACTCTCGCACCCGCCGAACGTTCAGACCACCACACCAGGAAAACTCTATGTAAAAATAGAGTACAAGACGAGGCCGGACGGCGAGCCGGTTACTGAGACGAAAACAAAGCCCATAAACATACTTGGAAGCCACGACTTCATATTCTCCGGTCTACCCCCCGAGGAGAATACTGGAAGCTTCCGAGATATACTCAGCAACTATCAACTACTAGCCGCGTGGGTTACGCCGAAAGACCCGGTGGTAGAAAGATTTGCAGACATGGCGAATAAGCTAACAGGCAGAGGTGCAGGTGCGTCATTGGGCGACAAGGAAGCTCTCGCATTCCTCCAAGCAGTGTGGGACTTCAGCGTGTACAACGGGTTTACATACCAAACAGAGCCCACAGCGTTCTGGACAGGTAAAGTATCTCAATGGGTCAAGTATCCTAGAGATGTGATCCGGGATAAGAGCGGTACATGTTTAGACACCACGATATTCTTCAATGCTGTGGCAATGAGCCAAGGCTTAAAAGCTTACATACTTATCATTCCGGGACACGCGATACCTATAATTGAGCTCCCAAGCGGACAGCTCCTACCGATTGAGAGCACCATGCTAGGAAGCAAAGCTAGTTTCCAGCAGGCCGTTAATACAGCTGTTAAAGAAGTTGAAGAAGCTCTCCAAGGCCCACACCTCATAGTAAACGTTGCTGAAATGCATGCATCCGGAATAGTACCGCCGGAACTCCCGGAAATGCCTTCTAATGTTTTAGAGCAATGGGGATACGTTATGCCTGGTATGGGAGGAGGAGTAGGGGGAGGACAGGCGCCAGGCGGAGGACAAGGGGGAGGAGGGACGGTACCGCAGCCACAGCCGCCAGCCAACATGAAAAAGATCACGAATCCCTTTGGCGATCTACCTTGGTCCATCAGCGTGCCCTCGAACTGGGAGGCTTCGAAGGATTCTTACTCAAATGCCTATGAAGTAGACTTGTCCAGTCCAGACGGGGCGGTCCTGATCGCAATAGTGTGGAGTAGAAGCCTCTCCGCGAACGCTTTAAGGTCCGGCTTCGAGTCAGCCTTCAACCAAAACTACAACGGGTATCAGGTTAAAGCAGATAACGCCAACGGTGCCCTTGGAAATATTCCAGCAGAGATCGTCGTGTATAGCCTTGGCACAGGAGACATAGCAATAGCACGCTACACGAACGTGCAAGGGTATGGTTTAGCGGTAGTCTACCTTGTTAATCAAGCTGCTGTTAGTCAGGACACGATAGCCGCCGTGGAACAAATCGTTCAAACATTCCGAATAGGGGGTTGAGGGGGTGAGGGGCATGCTCGAATGTAAGAAAGTTGTAGGAGTCTCATTAGCAATTATATTGCTGTTCATAGCTTTTGTCAGTTACGTTTCCCACGCGCAAATACAGCCAATCACAGTGTTCGAAATACAGGGTGTGAGAACCATAAATGTGCTAGACACCGGCGTAGCGGAGGTGAAAGAGGAAATAAAGTTCAGTGCTCAAGCGTACATAGCGTTCAAGAGAGTCTATAATCCACTATCGACCTTCGTGAGAGAGCTGGAGCCGAGAACCAATCCCGTACAAATAGAGAACCTTAGCATAAACGTTGATGATGCTAATAACAAGCTAACAGCAACTTATACATTGCTGGGAGCCGCAGTATACAAGGGCAACGGTGTATGGGAGATTGAAATAGCAGAGCCGGGGGAAAAACTCACTCTCACTGCTCAGCACGGGAATACGCTTGTCTTCGCGAATGTTTACGGCGCGGGAGAAGACTACAAAATCATGGAAACTGTGACCGTGAACCTGCCTGCTGGTGCGAAGAACGTTAAATATAGGGAGGATGAAGGGAAGATAACCTACGAGCTTAGCGTCAGCACTGGAGCATCTAATGATAGCATGCTGTATGCAGGGATAGCCCTATCGATTATTGGAGGTGCAATGATAGCTGTTCCTAACATGAAAAAAAGAGGAGAATATAGGCCTACCCCTCCACTTCCTCCGCCTCCTCCACCACCGGTATCTAGTTGGAGAAAATAAAGCGGAATAATCACTTTTTTATTTTTTGAAGTAAACGCCAAGGGATGTCTTTCACGTGGAATTTATATACGGCTGGCCATCCGGGATAGGAAACCGGGATCACGAGCTCCGGAGGCGGGCGACTATCTGCTAAGCAATATACGCCACAAGCCTGAGGTTTCAGATTACCAGGTTTAATCGTGCGAGTTACATGGAGAGTCACTTCATCCTGATCCTTTCCCCTGCAGGTGGTGGAAGAGAAGAGCGCTTTGCTGAAGAGGATGAGGAGCGGGCAACTCTGCTCAGCTTCCTGGCTCGGGGGATGTGAGTCGGGCGAGCTTGTTGAGCACGTCAGTCCTCGTGACTATCCCCTTAGGTTCCGCGTTCTCGTCCACGACCACAGCTCGCCCCGTCTTCTTGGAGGCAAGGATCCTCATAATGTCCAAGATGTCTGCGTCCGGCCTAATCGTGGGGACGCTCCTCTCCATGTAATCCCTGACCTTGGCGTTGAAGTCCCGGGCGAGGTAGGCCTCAGCCACATTGGAGGCCGTCACGATGCCGCACAGCCGGCCTTCTGAGTTGACCACTGGTAGAGCCCTTATGCCCTTAGCGAGCAGGACCTCTGCTACCGCTCGTAGCTCATCGTCTTCGCGCGCGACGATGGGGCTGGGGGTCATGACCTCTGAGGCCGTTATCCTCGGAACGGCTACGAGCGAATCAACTGATATGAGGACCTCTCTCCTCCTGTAGTCCACGCTCCTGACCCTACCGGTGACCAGGATCCTGCTCCAGGATGTTGGGCCTACGCGAACCCTCACGCCCTCCCTCAGGTTGTGCAGGCTACCAGCTATCCTTAGAATTGCTTTCACGCCTGTGGGGTCGGTTAACCCGACGAGGTCCAGCTCCACCGCGTACACCCTGCTGGGCGCGTCGTCCACGACCAGCTGCAAGGGCTCCCAGAGGCGCTCCAGGGCTTGGGGGGACCTCACGCACTCAAGGCCCTTCACAGTGGGCACGTAGCCTCCGTTGGGTCCCGTCCGGGCCTCCACGAGGCCCAGCGCTTTTAGCGCTGCTACGGAGTTCCTCACGGTGCCGTCGCTCTTGTTTAAGCGCTCGGCGATCTCCGAGCTGGTGACTGGGCGCTTGTAGGCCTCGTAGAGCTGCACTATGGCTACGAGGAGCTCGAAGAGGCTTGAGGAGAGGGCCATACTTGAGTGGATTCAAGTATTAAAAGGTATTAATACTTAACGACAGTCTCATCACTTTTCGACAATAAACTAAAAAGAAAGGTTTTTGCCCCAGTAGAATGCGTTGAAAATGTATGACTCTAGCCAGGATTCGCTACCTTGAGAGGCAGCTCAGCAAGAAATACAAGGCGATTGGACGCGTCGCGGGCAAGTACCTTGAAGCTGGGTTCAGCGTGAGGATAAACCACCCTACACACCTCGGCAACGCTCACATAGTTGCTCAGGGGAACGGGCAGAAAATACTCGTCGAAGTCTACTACTCGTCAAGCCCCTTGAAGG
This sequence comes from Infirmifilum sp. NZ, assembly GCF_022693705.1. Taxonomy (NCBI): domain Archaea; kingdom Thermoproteati; phylum Thermoproteota; class Thermoprotei; order Thermofilales; family Thermofilaceae; genus Infirmifilum; species Infirmifilum sp. NZ. The sequence continues at coordinate 1,419,283 of NZ_CP094288.1, read as the reverse complement.
CTGAGGACGTTCGAAAGGTCGCTGAAAAAGCCAAACTGCTAAAGGCGAAGCCGGTGATCGCGCTCTACGGCCGCAGAACACCGGTCACGCCAGAGGCACTCGCCGAGGCGGCTAAGCTGGGCGTCAAGGTAAAGCGGGTCAGATTGTAGTTTAACAGCGAAAAGCTGATAAACCTCCATAGAGTGTTTTTACCGAATCCCCGGGTAGCGTAGCGGTATCGCGGCCGGCTGTAGGTCGACCCGCACGGGGACTGGGGCGTATCCCTTGGATGAGCCCGTGCCAGCCGGCTAGAAACCGGCAGGTCCCGGGTTCAAGTCCCGGCCCGGGGACTCATCGCCCCCATTGTCTCCTTTCCCTTCGGCGGGTTTGAAGCTTAGTCGTCTTCTCAAAACGCTCCCAGTGAGTTTACCTGTTTAACTTATAGGAGGTCAAGGCCGCACTTCAGCTGTTCCAGCCACTTTAGGGCTTTCTCCACGTTATCTCTACCCCTTATGATGGCCCCGTGCTGCGGGACTATGAGGTCTATGTCCAGCGCTTTAACCCTGCTCAGCCAGGCTTGAATCGCCTTGTTGCCAGCCATGTAGCGCTTGTGAAACGGCTCCATGTACTGTATGTGCGCTTGAAGGTCTGAGACGAAGTCATATTCCTGGCCCTCGGGCATCAAGGAGGCAAAGAGGTCCCCGGAGTAGAGAATCCTCGAGCACGGGTCGTATATCTGGAAGTTGCCCGGCGAGTGTAGGAAGTGGGCTGGCACCAGCTTGAGGCTACAGTCGCCTAGCCGCAGCTCTGCCCCTTCATCGGGGACTAGGTGGAACCTCTCAGTGGGGTTTACCTCTGCTGGGAACAGGTGGGGCACGAAGCGTGCCCAGAGCTCGGGTAGCACTATCTTAGCGTTGGGCAGAGCCGTATACCAGCTCGCCGCAGCCCCGACGATGTCGGGATCCTGGTGTGAGAAGAAGACATACTTCACCTTAGGAGCCGGGACGACGAGCGACACCTCTGATACGAGCTTCGAGAATACCACCCGGCCTGCAGGGTCGGCTAGAAGACCCTCACCCGAGTCCGCTATTACAATCTGGTTGGTTTGAACGTGGCCCCTTGGGGTGAACCCCCTGAAAACAACTACTTTATGCTTCTCATCGGAGTAAAGCGTTATCACGGGTATCCTGAACCCTCCGGGTTTTATAAACCCTATCCTTGAGCTGTTCATAAACCTTCTAGCGCAGACCCACGGGCATTGTATCCAACACCATTGCACGAACCCCCGGTAACATTTTTTTTACAGAATACTATTTATTATTCCACCGCTAGCTTTAAATGTGCGCTTAACTGAACACCCCATCCTGGAGTTCAGGCGCGAGAAACCGGTGCGCTTCAGCTTTGACGGTAGGGAGCTGGAGGGCTTCGAGGGTGAGAGCATCCTCGCAGCCTTGTGGGCTAGCGGGGTCAGGAGCCTGAAGCAGGGCGAGGAGCCTCAGGGTCCTTACTGCATGATCGGCTACTGCTCCGGCTGCATGGCAAGGGTCGACGGCGTCCCGCATGTGCGCACGTGCCTCGAGCCCGTCAGGGAGGGGGTCAGGGTTGAGACAGATGAGCCTTTCCCCAACCCGGCTCCTCGCGCATACCGCGCGGAGCCCGCTGAGTGGGTTGAGACGGACGTGATGGTTGTCGGAAGCGGGCCTGCCGGTCTATCCGCGGCCATCGCAGCGGCGGAGAGCGGGTTAAGGGTGGACGTGTTCGAGAGGCACTTCAGGCCTGGCGGGCAGCTGCTCAAGCAGACGCACAAGTTCTTCGGCTCGGGGGAGCTATTCGGCGGGTTGAGGGGGTTTCAGATAGCGGATAAGCTGGTCTCCAGGGCGGAGTCGCTGGGGGTAAGGATTCACACTGGGACCAGCGTGATAGGCTGGTTCAGGGAGAGGGTTTTCGCCGCCGTGAAGGGCGAGAGGCTACTGCTGGTTAAGCCCAGAGCGGTGGTGGTTTCCACGGGGGCTGTGGAGAGGTTTCTCGCATTTTCCGGCAACACTCTTCCAGGCGTGATGGGAGCAGGAGCGGCTCAGACTCTGATGAACGAGTACGGGGTTAAGCCGGGGGAGAGGGCCGTCGTGGTGGGCGCGGGGAACGTTGGGCTGATAGTCTCCTATCAGCTCCTTCAAGCCGGCGTGGAGGTTCTAGCCGTAGTCGAGGTCATGAGGGAGATTGGCGGGTGGCTGGTCCACGCGGCCAAGCTGAGGAGGAGGGGTGTCCCGATACTTACGCGGCACACCGTCGTCAGGGCGGAGGGCTCCGGGAGGCTGGAGAGGGTGGTTGTCGCGGAGGTCGACGAAGGCATGAGGCCCATTGAGGGTACTGAGAAGGTGTTCGAAGCCGACCTTCTGCTCCTGGCGGTTGGCCTCACGCCGGAGGCTAGGCTCCTGGCGCAGATGGGTGCGAGGATGGTCTGGTCAAGCGAGCTCGGAGGGTACGTCCCCTACAGAGACAGGTACATGGAGACCAGCATCCCGGGTGTTTACGTGGCCGGCGACGCGTCCGGGATCGAGGAGGCGACCACGGCCATACTTACGGGCAGGGTTGCGGGGTACTCGGCGTCGATAAGGTTGCTCGGCGAGCGCGGGGACCTGGTGGCTAGGCGCGAGGAGACTCTCAGGAAGCTGGAGGAGACCAGGAGCACGCCGTTTTCGGCTAAGGTGCTGAGGGGGCTGGGGAAGGTGGTGGTGGGTGGGGTACAGGTCTAGGGGCTTTATCGAGCTTGAGGATCTGCGGAGAGAGGGCTTCGTACCGCCACGCGACGTCGTTGAGGGCAAGGTGGTGGCTGTATCCGAGTGCATAGAGGAGATCCCCTGCAACGTGTGCCAGTCCCTCTGCCCTGTTAAGGCGATAAGGGTTGAGGGATTAAGGGGCAGGCCTAAGGTGGACTGGGCGAGGTGCACGGGCTGCGGTATCTGCGTGGGGGGTTGCCCGGGCCAGGCGATGTTCCTCGTCGGCAGAGACGGCGATGGCTACTTGGTGGGCCTCCCCTACGAGTTCCTGCCTAGGCCGAAGAAGGGGGATGTCGTCGAGCTTCTGAACAGGAGGGGGGAGCCTGTAGGGCGTGGCGAGGTTTTGCGGGTCTTTGATATTAACAAGACCCTTGTGGTATTAGTCAGGGTTTCGGGGGATCTAATATGGGAGGTAAGGAGCATAAGGGTAAAGTGAAAGCGTACATATGTATGTGCGAGAAGGTCACAGTAGAGGACGTTGACAGGGCTCTCGAGGAGGGGATCACCGACATCGAGTCCCTTAAAAGGAAGCTACGAATAGGCATGGGTCCGTGCCAGGGAAGGTTCTGCTTCCCTCTTCTGATTTCATACGTGAGCAGGAAGTTAGGCATCCCGCCCGAGAAGCTCGCCTACCCCGTGGTGAGGCCTCCCCTAGAGCCCGTCCCCGCGGGAGTTTTCCTGCAGGTGAGGAAGGAGTGAGGTACAATGTTGTCGTCGTGGGGGGCGGTATCACTGGGCTTTGCACAGCCTACAGCCTAGCTCTCAGGGGCGCGGGGAGGGTCGCGGTTTTCGAGCGGAGCTACCTAGGCTCTGGCTCGACTTTCAGGTGCGCTGGCGGCATCAGGGCGAGCTTCACGAGCCGGGAGCACATAGTGCTCATGAAGAAAAGCATCGAGCTTTGGGCCAAGCTGGCGCAGGAGCTAGGGGTAAAGTACGCGAGGAGCGGGTACCTCTGGCTCTCCTCGACTGAAGAGGGGCTCGAGCGGCTGAAGAGGTACATGAGGATACACAACGAGAACGGTTTGCCGACACGGCTCGTCGACGAGGGGTTCATACGGGAAATCGCGCCCTACATAAGCACAGAAAGGCTGACTGGAGCGCTGTACGACCCGCTCGCCGGCAAGGCAAGCCCCTTCGACGCCGTCTACAAGCTCTACTCCGCGCTCCGCCGCTTGGGAGTCGAGTTCAGGATCGGGGAGAGCGTGGTTGAGGTGGAGGCAGAGGGCGGCAGTGTTAAAGGTGTGCGAACAGACCGCGAGAGAGTGCAGGCAGATGCTGTGGTCCTGGCGACAGGGCCGTACATAAACGAGCTCCTCAGGCCCCTCGGGGTCGACCCGAGAGTTACCCCCGTACCGCACCACGCCGCCGTGACGGAGGAGTTTGGTAGACTCTTCGACCCGCTAGTCATCGACTTCGAGAGCGGAGCCTACGCGGTGCAAACCTTCCACGGCAACCTCCTGATGGGCGTCGAGGTTCCGGAAGAACCCTTCGCGCCGCTGGAGGTGAGGCTCGAGTTCCTCTGGAGGGCCGTGAAGGAGTGGTCTAAGTGGATGCCGTGGCTACCTCGGGTGAACATTCTGCGGTACTGGCCTGGCTACTACGAGGTTACGCCAGACCATCACCCCGTCCTCGGCCCCGTAAGCGGTTACGAGAACCTCTACATCGCGGCTGGGTTCAGCGGACACGGGTTCATGATGGGGCCTGTCGTAGGCGAAGTCATGGCGGACTGGGTTCTGAGCGGCGAGCCCGGGATCCCCGAGGCGAAGAACCTGGTCCTCGAGCGCTTCCAGCTGGGCAGGCTCGTCCACGAGCTCGCGGTGATAGGTTAACAACGTTTTTAACCGAACCGTAAGCTATTCCCTGAGGGATTTATGAGGCTGGACTCGCTCCTCAAGACTTACCTCGTTCTGAAGGCGGTTCTTCAGGGCAGAAAGCTCGCGCTGGTCGATGAGGGCGACCCAGACGGCATAGTGAGCGGCGCGCTCTTCAAGATGAAGCACCCCGACGGGGTCGTCGTTCTAGCCTACCCTGGGGAGGTTCAGAGGAGCCTGCTCCTAAGGTCGGTGAAGTGGTACTTTGTCGCCGACTTGCCCTGCCCCGGGAAGGCGGTCTTTAGGGCAGACCACCACCTCACGAACCCACCCTGCGCCGAAAAGGAGTTCTACGACCCCAACGCCCCCGCGTCGGCGGTTTTGGCGCTCAAAGCGCTGGGGCTGGACGGCGACCCTCTGGCCTCCAAGCTCGCAGGCTTAGCCGTCGAGACGGACACCGCTAACATAACCTCCCAGGAGGCGATGGACCTCGAGGCCGCAGTGAAGGGCGCGGACTACTCCGGTAAACTCTACCTCATCGACCTCCTGGCCTTAAAGGGGCTTGACGCCTTAAGAGATGAGAAGATCAGGGGGTTCATTGAGAGGTACGGCAGAAGCAGGGGGAAGACCGAGGAGGTCGCCAAGTCCCTGAGCCCGCCGCCCAGGGAGGCGGTTGTCGTCTTCGAGAGAGATGAGGGTCTCTCGTACAGGTACCTGACCATCCTCCTGGAGAGAGCTGGAGCGGAGTTCACGTTCGTCCTGGTTCCAAAAGGGCTCTTCAAGTACAGGGTATACACGGGGGCAAACCCGTCTTCCAGGTACAATGCCGCCAGCGTCGCATCTAAGCTCGGGGGAGGGGGGCACAGGTTCGCGGCCGGCGCAACGTTTCGGGCCCTGAGCTTAAGGAGAGCCTTAAACAAGGTCGCACCTATCCTGAAGGAGGAGCTCCACTCCGACAAGCTGGAGGTAATCATTGTGCGTAAAGGCGGCACACATAGAGAAGTGCTCTAGGCATGCCGTCGATCCTGGTTACGGGCTTGCTGCCGCTCTCCCGTGGGAAGACTTCCCTCGTGCTGCTCCTGGCACGAGCACTCTCCGAGCTTGGGGTTCCCGTGGCCTTCTCGAAGCCTGTGGCGATTGGAGACTACACGAACGACTACGAGCTGCTGCCTGGCTGGCTGGAAAGCGGGACGCTCTACCCGCGCGAGTGGCTCGTGGCGCGCGAGGCGGGCTTCAAGCTTAGGCTCGAGGAGTTTAACCCGCTGTTCATACTGGTAGCGCCACTGAACCTGAGCTTGTTCTTCAGGGAGGGCGTTCCATCTGCGATAATCGCATACGAGGAGGACCTCGCGAGGAGGACCCTCCTTGCGCGGTTTTATACGGCTTCTAGCGGGGAGCGGGCGACCCAGGTTCTGGTGAACAAGTGGGCGCAAACGCGTGGAGTGCTCCTGGTGGATAAGCGTCTTATGGAGAAAGCAGTGAGCTCCTCTGAGAGAGTGCTCGAGGTGGACAGGCCTGAGGCTCTAAGAGGCCTCCTCGTTGACGCGCTGACAAGGGCCGCTGAGCTCGCTCTCGAGAACCTTAAGCGGAGGAGCGTGGTCCAGGTGCTTGAGGGAGTGTCTGACTGGGTTTTTACAAACGTGAGGTACGACCTGGTGGTAGCCGTCCACCAGAGCCAGGCTGTCTTTTTCGACGGCTCAAAGATCACGCGAGCGCTTGAGGTTACAGTCCGCGGGGCTGTATACGAGAGGGTTAGAACCCTGCTGGGGCTCGTCTCGCCCCTTGAGGTCTTGAGGTTCACGCCAGCTCTGCCGGGGGAGAGCCTGGAGGATGCGGTGAAAAGGAACCCTAATGTCGTCCATCGGGTAGTCGATTACCTGCTAAGGGAGAAAGCGGAGAAATAAAATAAGGAAAGAGAGTAGAAATACCTCTCTTCTCTTCTAGAGTTTTTTGGCCATTACGACGTCGTCCTCGTAGGCCGAGAGGGCGTCCACGAGATCCCAGTAAACTCTGTTTTCCCTGGTGAAGAGCGAGTACCCCAAGCTTCTGAAAAGCCTCTGTGATGCCGTGTTGCTAGCGACAGTGCTGGCGGCGCTGTAGAGGCACCTCTCCCGTTTGAAAAGCTTCTCAGCCTCCAGCACGAGCGTCCTGCCTATGCCCATGCCCCTATACTCTCTGTCCACTGCCAGGAAGTACACCACGCCTACCTTCCCGTAGCCCTCCACGAAGGAGGTGTAAACCTCAGCAACGCCCACTACCCTGTTGCCAAGCTCGGCGACAAGGACGAGTGTCTCATCCATGTCCCTTATTGACCAGTAGCGGTACGAGCCTGTGAACGACTTCCTGAGTATCCTCACGACGGCGGGTTTGTCCGTAGGCGTTGCGATGCGAACCCTTACTTTCAAAAGACTACTACTGTCCTCCTCCAACGACTCCATGATTACACGCTCATTTCTTCAGAGCTTGTAGTCTCTCCACAAGGGTGTTTATATCCTTTTCGACTACCCTTTCCAACACTAGGTAGAGCTCTTTCAGGAAGCCCGGCGAGCTTAGAACCCTTCCATAGAATACAGGCTCCACGGAGGGCAGAACAACCTCGAACCCCGAAATTCTCCTGAGACCCTTCATTCCAGCGACATCGGCAGGGCTCCTGGCCCCGGCTAGTATATCGGAGAGAAGAACCAGGTCGTCGATGGCGTCCGTGAAGAGGGGGTAGTAGACCTCGCTGTCCCTAAACACCCTGTCGTAGCGTCCCCAGAACATGGGGCCCGTCAGCGCCCGCCTCACTTGTCTGGCGCTCTCCTCGCTGTCCAGCCTCAGACTCTGCAGCAGCTCTACCGCCTTAGCCGCTGAGGGGAGGTGCGAAACCCTCTCCAGCCTCTCTGCAATGCGCCTGGTTAACTCAGCGTATTTGAACATGCCCCACCTCTTTGCTGCGAACTCGGTGGCTATCCTCTCGAGTACGCGAACCGCCCTCTCGACTCCCTGCCAGTCGACGAAAGCCGGGGTATCCATGTCGGTGTGATACACCGGTAGCACCTCAGGGAACGTGTGCGTGGTCGTCGAGGGGATGCCTTTCATTGTGAAGCTGAAGCTATCGAAGATAACCTGATCGGGGCAGATCCTCGCGGAGCTTCCAATAGCATCAGCGATGCCCTCTTGGACGTCCGGGGTTGACGCTGAGACGCGAACCTCCCTTCCCCCAAGAGTGTCCACGTTGAGGAGCATGCCGAAGTCGTCCAGGAGGCCGGTCTTCTCGAGGTATTCCGCGAAGCTCCGCGAGCCCCAGATCCAGTACCAGGGGCTGTACCCTGGAGCGCCGGATTCCTCAGAGCCGAAGAAGATGTAGCCGGCGCTGTCGCGTAGCCTCTCGGCTAGGAGCATCACCACTCCGACGCCGAGCACGTCATCCGTGAAGCCCGAAAGCCACTTGTCGATGTGCGCCGAGAAGACCGGTCCCTCTAGCGACCCGGCGTACACGACCCTGCTCCTCGAGTAGTGGTCAACTTTCGTGTCAACCCTGACTAGGAGCTTCTCCCCCCTGTGGGCAAGCTTCAGAATCCTCAATCCATCCTCCAGGCTAACAGCCACGGCAGGGATCGGTGGAGGCGTCCCTTCTGTGAAGCGGTAGTCGGTGTTCAGGGTTAGGACCATCTTCCGCAGGCGGTTGGGGTAGTTGTCCATGAAAACAACAGCCTCAGCTCCCGCCCTGACAGCCCGAATGTACTGCCACTCCGCCTCGTCGACCTTGCTGAAGAACTTCACTAGAGCTATCTTACCTGAAAGATCAATAGACGCCCACTCATCCTCCAGGATCCTCCCCCCGACGTAGACGACCTTACCCTCCGCCTCGCCGGGCAGGCTGTAGGGGAGAGCCACGCTCCGGAGTTTCAATCCCTTGAAGCCAACCTCCACGTAGCGCTCCTCCCATGACAGGGCTTCAAACTCGTAGACGCCGGTCTCTAGGCCGAGCGACTCGAGGAAGGCGCGAAGGTTCTCTGAGATAGCTCTCTCCTGCTCAGAGCCCGCTACAACATCACTCTGAGGGGTGCCCGCCGCGATGGAGGCGAGTTTCTCAGCGATGCTCACGAAGTAGCTAGACCGGTGCGGTGATAAATGTATCGCGGAGAGCCAAGCCGGTAACCGCGCCAGACTAAAGTATATTTTCCACAGTCCCCACGTTTAGGTGATGAAGAGCGCTTTCGAAAAAATTAAAGCGGCGCTGGACAGCATCGATGACGCAATAAGCCTGCTGAGGGAGGTTGCCCGAGAGGACAAGAAGCTCGCCGCAGCGCTGGAAGATACCATATACTACCTTGAGGAGGCTGGTGAAGCTTTGAGCAACATCCTCGAGGACAGCTACTCTTCAGGGGAGTGAGTGGGGCGGCTGACGCTGGTTAAGCCCGCTAACAGGACGTACATTACAAGGAGCATCACAAGCAACGCCACAGCACTCGCAATGATCAGCAGGAGGGGCTCCGCGCCGTAGCCAAAGCACACGGGGATTGGTCCAATGAGGATGCAGCCGCCCACGCTCACAGATGCTTGCTGTGTTCCCAGTAGCGCCAGAATCATTCCGGTTAAAACGAGGAAAACGCCGAGCAGGAATATCAGCGCGCCGGCTCTCTCCATCCTCACCTTAACCACCCTGATGTGAAGGCGAAGAAGATAAAAGCAAGGGCTGTCAGGACTGCCGCTAAAACGATAAGCCACTGAGTGCTTTCGGCGTCAGAGCCGACTACTATGGGTAGGGGGCCGATGATGATGACTGCCCCGCCCTTCACACCCTTCTTTCCCTCGACCGCCGCGGCTATGATCAGCGCGAGCCCGATGAGAACCATCAAGAGCCCCAGGGCTACGAGAGCCACCGCTATAGACACGTAATGAATAATTCTCGAAGCCGATTTAAACCCTTCTCGGAGATAAACGTGTTCGAGCACGAGAAGTGCCTCACGTGCGGGCTGTGCTGCCGCGGCACGGAGATGGTACTTACCCCGTCGGACATAGTCAGGCTTGAGGCGCTGGGCTTCAAGAGAGACCTCTTCGTGGAAGTTCGGGGAGGACTGCCCCGGCTGAGAAACATTAACGGCCATTGCGTGTTCTTCGATGAAAGAAGTGGCAGGTGCCTGGTCTACCCTCAAAGGCCCACGGGTTGCCGCGTATACCCCCTGGTCTTCGATGAGGAAAAGGGAGTCACCTTCGACCGCGAGTGTCCTCTCTCCGCCGAGTTCAGCGCCAGGAAGCACGAGGTCGTTCAAGCTGTAGCAGAGCTCGAGAAGATACTCAAGGAGCTCGAGAGGTCGTACGGTTACAGGGTGAATTGGAAACTATTCAGCGCCACGTCGAGGCGCCTCACGTAACTCCTGGCGCATCAGCTCTGCCACGCGCTTCATCACCTGCTCGTGGAACCTCGCTATAAGGGCGCGCTTATCCTCCATGAGCACCACGTCGCTCAGGCCTTCGAGTACTATGTTGTAGGCGAAGGGGCTGGGCGTGTCGAGGATTGAGGTTTCGACGATCGCGATCTCGCCCCGGTGGACTTTCTCAAGAATCTCCCTGGCGTGAGCTATGTCCATGTAGTCCTCGAGTATCTCCCTGAACGTCTCCTTTAGTATCGGGAAGTCCTCCCACTTCTTCACGACTCTGAGGAGCGTCGAGGCGCTCATTTGCTGCTTCTCGACGCTGATCTCGTGGCCCTTGTAGTTCCGCAGGATCATCAGGCCCCGCGTCGCCACGTGGCGGAAGCGCCTCCTCATGAGCTCCGTGTTAATGATGGATTTTTTGAGCACGTCTTCAAGCTCCTCGGGCTTGAGGTCGGTTAGCGCCACTTTGGGCTCAACGCCTCGAGGGTAGATTAGCGCGAAGCCGTTATCGTGCAACGCGATGCCGATGTTCGATCCTGTTTTCTTGGTGGCGATGTAGGCGAGGGCGTGGCTGAGGGCGTCGTTCGTCCTCCTGCCCACGAGGGTGTGGAAGACCTGGTGTATTCTGCCCTGATCGTCCCTCCACTTCTCCACTAGGATCACCTTGTCGCTAGGGTACTGTTTTACGCCCAGCGAGCGGAGGAAGTAGTACATCTCCAGGAAGTACCCGACTATGGCTTCAGCCGAGTTGTCGTCGACCTTGCACTCCCGCTTCAGGTACCTCTTTATCTCGTCGAGGTCTCTACCGGACTCTATCCACTGGAACATCTGCCCCCTGAACTCCGCGATTTTGAGGGCGAGGTCGTAGCTCAGCGGGAGCATTTCGCTGAACCACGCCGGTATTGTCGGCTTCTGCTCGAAGGCTGGCTTCACGAACGCCACCATGCCGTCGCTCTTGACGAACTCGTACACCTTGCCTCCCAGCACGAACCTGTCGCCTGGGAAAAGCCTCTCTAGGAACTCCTCCTCGATGTTTCCGACGTACTTCTTCTCGGTGGTGTAGACCCTGACGCTCACCTCGTCGGGTATCGTCCCGACGTTGAGTGAGTAGATCACCCTTGCGTACTTCCCCCGCCTGCCGAACACACCTTCCTGGGAGTCGAACCATATCTTCCCGTACACCTTGTAGTTCTCCAGCTCGCTGTACCCCCCGGAGAGGAACTTCAGCACGTTCAGGAAGTCCTCGTAGGGCAGGTCGTGAAAGCTGTAGCTCCTCCTGATAATCCGGAAGGCGTCCTCAACCCTCATCTTGCTCTCGATCGCCATTCCCACAACGTGCTGCGCGAGGACGTCTAGCGCGTTGCGCGGTATGTGGATCCTGTCGAGGTGGTGCCTGTAGGCTTCTCTGACCATCACAGCCACTTCCACGAGGTCATCCCGGTCCACGCACACCATGATCCCTTTACTCGTCTCATGGAGTCGGTGCCCGCTACGCCCTATCCTCTGCAGGCACCTGGTAACCGACTTTGGAGACCCCACCTGAACCACGACGTCAATATAGCCTATGTCTATGCCCAGCTCAAGGCTCGTGCTACTCACAATCGCCCTCAGCTCGCCCCTCTTCAGCTTCTCCTCCACGTCCAGCCTAACGCCCCGGGAGAGGCTACTGTGGTGAGCGGCTATCGCATCCTCGGGTACCCCTCCCCGCTTCCTGGCGAGCATTTTGAGGTGAAAAACCACCCTTTCGGTGCCGCTACGCGTGTTCGTGAATATCAGAGTCGTTCGGTGGCTCTTCACGATGTCGTAGAGAAGGTTGTACATAGCCTGAGTCACTTCCTGGGCGGGGGTGTGGATAAGGTCCGAGACCGGGGAGCGAACCTTTATGCTCTTACGCTTCGCGTAGCGGGCGTCCACGATGACGCACTCTCGGGGTGTGCCGTCGTCGCGGTATCCCACGAGGAAGCGGGCAACCTCCTCGAGCGGGTTAATGGTCGCCGATAACCCTATCCTGACGAACTCGCTACCCGTCAGCTCGCGCAACCTCTCGAGCGAGAGGGAGAGGTGAGCCCCGCGCTTACTCTCAGCCAAGCTGTGAACCTCATCCACGATAACCCATCTAACCGTCCTGAGCTTCTCCCTGAACTTCGGGGCCACCAGGACTATGGCGAGCGTCTCAGGGGTGGTGATGAGAATGTGGGGCGGCTTCCTCAGCATGTTCTGCCTCTGCGTTGTGGTCGTGTCTCCTGTCCTCACCACGTGCCTTATCTCCGGGACCTCCACTCCCTTACTGGCGGCGAGCTCGCGTATCTCCCTTAGGGGCTCCTCAAGGTTACGGTATATGTCGTTGTTGAGCGCTCGCAGGGGTGAAACGTAGAGCACGTAAACGGTGTCCTCCAGCTCGCCCCTCGCCGCCATGTTGAACAGCTCGCTTATAGCTATGAGGAAAGCCGTGAGGGTCTTCCCGGTTCCCGTCGGGCTGGACACGAGGACGTTCCTCCCCTCGTGTATGGGCATGAGCGCGAGCTTCTGCGGAGGGGTGAGGTCGGTAAACTTCGAGTTAAACCACTCGGCTACAAGAGGGTTAAGTACGCTGAGCACCTCCTCCTTCGTGTACTCCCTCGTGGCGTAAACGAGACCTTCCGCAGACACAGGCACTCCTCCTTATCTGCCCCCACAGGCCCCTTAAATCTTCGTCATTTTTCTATAACCTCGGGGTCACCGACGGGGGCTCCGCATCGACATCTTCGGGCCTGCCCCTCGATGGGCTTCCGGGGAGGAGTAGCCAGCGGCCACAGCGCCCATTTGGGGCATCGGTGGCCAACCGCGGAATGAGGCTCTGGTCGTCCTACGGTTGCAGGGTGCTTAAGCGGTAGTGCCTCGCCAGCTTTTCGACGAGCTCCTCGACCTCAGCTTCGTCGAGGAATAGCTTTAGCACGTGGAGCGCCGGAACGGTATCGCGATTGAACTTCATGTCTTAGCCCGTTTAACGCGTTACCCCCTCCCTATTCTTTCTGACCTCCTTCAGGTTACCTCCACAGAGCAGGTAACGCTTTGAGGGCAACGTCATCTCGATCGTCAAGACTCCGTGGAAGACGAGGGTGTTCTCCGGCCTCCTTGCGAAGCTCCTCAGCGTCCTCTGTAGGTTGCTGTTACGGAGCGACTCGTCGAATGAGAAGCCCACGAAGACTATGGCCTTTTCCTCTGGGCTCCCTTGCCACCTTTGCAGCTGCACTGAGCGCTGTAGTCTTGCGCGCAAACAAACAGCACTGCTCCGCCCACGGTCTTCCCGGCCCTCTCTTTATCCCATATCCATACGAGCGGAGCGCGAGCCTGGGGCACTGTCATCTTTGACCTCCGCGGAGTTCTAGCGAACTCCTTGAAGTGTTACAGGCTACGTGAGTCCGACTCTTAGGGTGGTAGGAGAAGGTTTTGGGAGTGCTTCCTGTCTGAGAAGTATATAGATCTCGACAGGCCCAGGAGAGGAGTACATCCAGATCTTAAAGGGCTATACAGCCGCTGGCGAAGTAGCGGAGAAGGTGTTCAGTGCATCTTCTAAGCTGCCGAATACGAATATATCGTGCTTCTCTGAAAGCTTCATGTAGCCTATGCCTGCGCGGCTCTCCTCAGGTATACTTTCTATGCGTTCGCGTAGCTCCTGCAACGCTTCTGGAGGCATACCAGACTCCACGCCTCTCTCGTACTCCATCCAGTACACCATCTTCTGGAAAACACCAGCCTTAGTCCCGTTCACATATATCATTGAGCCTCTGTCGGCGAACAGCATGATCATCTCCTTAACCTCTTCTCTACCCGCATTCTCTGCAAGCCACTCATCACTCAAAACAAGCACCGTGGATCTGCCCGCGTACCGCAGAATTTCCGGGTTGAAGCCGCTGTACACGATCACCTTATCAACTCTACCGCTGAGCCTCTCAGCAATCACTCCGGCGAATTTCCCGGGACCCAGAACCACGACTGTTACATTAAGCTTGGTAATCCTCGGAGGGATCACCGGGCGAGTAGCTGATGATGCGTAGTTATATAAGACCACTGCAATTACAATAGTCGCAATTACGAGGACTAACACTACCAGAGCAATGTATCTTGTTCTTGTCATACTGTCTATATCTAACTAAATTCTAAACTAACAAATTAATAAACGTTGTCTAAGATTCATAAAAAGGAGGCTTCATTGATGTTATAAAGGCTTACACCATCGAAGAAAAGCGAGCCCACCTTAGACTCAAGCCTAGTGGACGCGCCGTGCTTTTAGCCCTCATGACGGTCTGCGGTTCGGAGAGAGTGAGGGAGAAGAGAGTTAGAGAGGGATTCGAGAAGAATAGGTGCAAAGCCCTCGTATACATTGTCCTAGACCTCCTAGCAACTGCGCTCCGTGCTCTCTACGGAGAAGCTAGGGGAGAGGCCTGGGTCAGCCTCCTTAAGCCTTGGGACATGACTCTTCGCAGGTGTCTTATGGGTTGACAAGAAAAGTGACTTGGGCCTGTTGCTGCGGTGGATCAAGAGGACTCCCAGCCTTGGCATGCCAGCCCGCGAGCTTGAGCCTATCTAGAGGAGCTGTCTGCACTCGAAGTGCTTAAAGTAATGGCCATTACGCTGTATTTCTCTACAGCCTTCGTTGAGGTCGTATACCAGGCATGCATGGAGGGGGATAACGGGTCTAGTTAGGGGCTCACCGATCTCTGGCAGAGGGGATCATAGGGGGAGAGGCTTACCCTTACTGCGAGGCCGCTGGAGCTCAGGATGGGGGTGTGCCGGGGCTACGTGAAGATCGCAGCCGTGCTGCTGGCCAACTTCTACCCGGGCGGCGAGGTCTACCTGCTCAACTTATCGTTGCACACGGCCAAGGCGTGAGGCTGGGCGGGAGGGTGTACGTCCTCGACCAGAAGCTGCCCGTACCGGTGTATGTGACGTGGCTCGCCAAGTGAGGCAAGGAGGAGGCGCGGGTGCATAAGGAATCCCGGGAAGAGCTAAAAATAGCATTGCTACCTAAAAACGGTTCACTGAATTAATCGAAGATCAGGTGTCAGATACCCCAGGACCAGCTCACCGCTCGCGCTTGCATGACTGTCATCATCACCCTTTAGCTCGGCAAGCGGTATTTTAATAGGTTTCGCGCTATGCTAGCGGGGAGTATGGTCAGCGAGGTCGTTGCGAGGCGCAGAAACGCGTTCAACGTGGAGCGCAGGCTGGTGAAGTTGCTCTCGGCGAATAAGGAGAACCACGTGTTCAGGGTCCCGGTGAGCGGGGTGGGCGAGAGCTTCCCGGACGTCTTCATGGTGAACAACGTCGAGGACAGGATAGTTGCCTTCGAGGTGAAAGCGACCAGCGGTAAAAAGGTCAAGGTTAAGAGCTTCCAGGTCTCGAAGCTCTACCGTTTCCTCGAGGCGTTCAAAAAGTACTCGAGGAGAGAAGCCGTGCTGGCTGTCTGGTTCTCGAGCGAGCAGAAGTGGGTTTTCAAGCGCGTGGACGGCCTCTTCAGCGAAGACATCGTAGTGCGCTCAGATGAGGCGAGCGACTGGGAGCCGAACGTCAAGATGAGAAGAAAGGCTTAAATTATCGCTTCTTAAAAAACTTTTCGATGATCGCGGTGGCTGAACGCGTCGGAACGCACAGCCACATTAGGGGGCTGGGCGTCAGAAATGGAGAAGTTCTGCCCGTCGGAGACGGCCTAGTCGGCCAGGTGGAGGCCAGGAAGGCTGCTTGGCTCGTCGTGCAGCTCATCAAAGCTGGGAAAATGGCCGGTCGCGCCATCCTGCTGGTTGGCCCCCCGGGGACGGGGAAGACGGCGCTGGCCGTCGCTATAGCCCGCGAGCTCGGGGCGGAGACGCCATTCATGGCCCTCTCCGGGAGCGAAATCTACTCCGCGGAGCTGAAGAAGACGGAGGTCCTCATGCAGGCCATGAGGAAATCTATAGGCGTGAGGATCAGGGAGAGGAGGTGGGTCTACGAGGGTGTTCTCGAGAAGTTGGATGTGCGGTACGACAGGCACCCGCTCAACCCCTACTCCCAGGTCCCAGTCGGCGGTACGATCACTCTGAAAACCGACAGGGAGACGCGGAGCCTGCGCGTCGACTCCAACGTCATTTACCAGATTCTATCGAAGGGCATCAGCGAGGGGGACGTCATCTGGATCGACGAGGAGACTGGCAGGGTTTCGCGCGCGGGGAGGGCTAAGGGCTACGGCGAGTACGATGTGAGGCCCCGGGACCTCGTGGACATCCCGACGGGCCCGATCTACAAGGAGAAGGAGTTCGTCTACACCTTGACGCTTCACGACCTAGATGAGATGGAGAGCCGGAGCGAGAGCATACTTTCGATCTTCTTCGGCGCTCCCTCGGCTAAAGAGATCCCGCCGGATGTGAGGGCCAGGGTCGATAAGACCGTGAAGGAGTGGGTTGAGTCGAAGAGGGCGGAGCTGATCCCTGGGGTCCTCTTCATCGACGATGCTCACATGCTTGACATCGAGGCGTACAGCTTCCTCTCGCGGGCGATGGAGAGCGAGCTGAGCCCGATCATTATACTCGCTACTAACAGGGGGTTCACGAGGATTAGGGGGACGGACATCGAGGCCCCTCACGGGATGCCCTTGGACCTCCTAGACAGGCTCCTCATAATCAGGACGAGACCCTACACTCCTGACGAGATCAGGGAGATCATCAAGATCAGGGCGCACGAGGAGGGTGTGGAGCTCGAGCCGGATGCCCTCGAGGAGCTCGTAAGGCTGGGGAGCGAGAAGAGCCTCCGCTACGCCACCCAGCTGCTCGCTCCCGCTAGGCTGATGGCTGAGCAGAGGGGGAGAAGCAGGGTAATGAGGGAGGACGTCGCCGAGGTTTCTCAGCTCTTCATAAGCACTAAGGAGTCTTCGAGCTACCTTAAGGAGCTAGAGGAGAAGATGCTCAAGTAGGTTCACCGGTTTCGCCTCAAGGCAGAGATTATTTCTTTTCGGAACGCTAATAGCGTTAGAATAGCCACGAGCTGGCCGAGGTCGAGCGTGGGTGGGCTGTTGCCCACCGTGAAAATCAGCAGCGTAACCGTTACCGGGATGCGCGTCGAGACAATGAAGAGCGTCCAGTAGTGGAAGGCCACAAATGACGCCGCCGAGCCCAGGAAGAACTCCTTCAGCCAGTACCGCTTGTCGCTGTAAAGGGCGCCGCTCAGGAGCCACAGGATAATCGAGGCCGTCGCGCCCCGCCAGGGGACGTACCAGATAAAGGTGCTCGGAACGGGGTAGACGCTGAGGATGCTCTCGAAGGGTATGGCTGTGAGAGTGGAGGCGATGAGAGCGGGCGAGACAACGAGGACCAGATCCCTCACGAACTCTTTAGACAAAGCAATCACCTACGGGAATGGGAGCAAGCCGAATATGTTCGTGGAGAGATAAATGTTCACCGCTACCAAAGCCACCGTGTACAGAGTTGCCGCGCCCGCCGCGAACCTCGCCTTCTGCTCACCTATAAGCTTCTCGAGTAAAGCCTTGAAGATGCGCCCGCCGTCCAGCGGGACTATGGGAAGCATGTTTATCACGGCTACGCTTGAGGTAACCATCAGACTCCACATGAGAAGGTTGTAGGCGTTCTCGTCGCTGACCGCCTGCTGTATTTGGACACCGAGGAAGCCTCTTGAGGCGTTCCCAGGGTGGGTGGCCAGGGTGAGCGAGAAGGTCAGCTCGCTCCGGCCTCGTAGGACCGTAAGGTTAACCTTTTCGCCGGGGTGGAGCCCAGCCATAACGTTCGTGAAGGTCTCCAGCGTGGGCGTCTTAACTCCGTTCAAGCTGATTATGATGTCCCCTGGCTTCAGGGAGCTCGCGGCCGGGTACCCCGGCATAACGCCCGTGACCTTCACACCTACAGGTTGCACAAGCGCAACCATCAGAGGCAGTAGGATGATGAAGGTTAGGATGTTGGCCGTGCTCCCGGAGGAGAGCACTCTGAGCTTCGCCCTGAGCCCTGCCTTCTCGAGCTGGTCCTCGTCGATCTCGGCGAACCCACCGGGAAAAACCGCGGCCAGGAAAAGCCCTGTGGACTTCACCCTTAGGCCCTCAGCGCTCGCTGTCAAGGCGTGCGCCAGCTCGTGCGGTGCTATAGCCACGAAAACCGCCAGGAGGAAGTAGGGAAGAACGTCTAGACCCACCGTCAGGCCTGGAACCACAGGCGACACGGGGCTCGCGGTCTCGGGGTGCGCGAGGAAGCTGATAAGGTTCCGGTGGAAAAAGTACAGGCCGTAAACCATGAGCGCGAAACCCGCGACGGCGGACAAGTCCCCAAATACCTTCACTGCCGTTGCGTGCCTTTCAGCCACTCTGGCTATTGAGCGGTTTAACTTCTCTGTCCGGTAGAGTATAACTCCTCCCTCGAGCTTAAGGCCGAGCTTTTTTAGGGCTTCAGGTCTCCGCCGCTGCACTACGAGGACAGCTATGTAGATAGCCGCAACTACCAAGAAGAAAGCGACGCTGCTGTTAAAACTCGATATCAGCCTGAACGCCACAGCCGCTAACCTCGTAGCCGAAGTCGTAGCTGTTAAACCTCTTTAATATCGTTTTCCTGGCTTCCATGCTTGTGGAGTGTAAGGGGAGCACTAGCTCAAGCCCGCAGCGAGCGAGCCTTCCGATAAAACTCATGTTGAAGACGTCCCTCGAGGAGATGTTGAGACCTCCGATAAGCCCGATAATCCTGCCTAAACCCACTAGCTCGGCTCCGAAAGTTCGCCTAAGCCCGTGCACGCTGCAGCCGACCAGGACAAGCCACCCCTTAGGCGTCCTCAAGGCTAGCCCCTGCTCGTTCCAGTAAGAGTCGCTCGGCAATACAAAAACGCCGGGAAAGCCCTGTAGCTGGGAAAAATCCCTGCTCGTTGCCGAGAGAGGGGGAGGCGGTAGAACTCGTGGCGTGCTAGGGAAGCCGCTCTGGAGAGCGCCGATGTGGTGAAAGTGCGGCAGGCTCCCGAACACAGCATCAGGATTCAGGTCCACTCCAAGGGTCTCCGCGTTTCTAAGCAGCACACGGTAGCTGGGACCTGTGTCGAAAAGCAGTTTCTTCACTATCCCTTCCTCGTACTCGACGCTCACCAGCACGGAGAGCCCGTGGAGGGGGAAAACCCCTTCCACTGCGGGTATGTCGTCGACGAGCACATCCAGGTGTATGCGTGATATCGTATCCATGGTCGCTAAAGCTTATCAGGCTCTCGGCTTCTATATTAATTTGTGATGCGTGGCGACGAGCTGCTCGATGTCGTGCGCAATGATAGCGGACACAGGGTTGTGTACATCTACTACGAGGACGCGCGCGAGCCCGAGCCCGGGCCCCTCGTGGAGGAGGTTTTGAGGGAAAAACTGCTCGTCGAGGCTCTGAGAAGCAGGGGTATCACCAGGCTCTACAGGTTTCAAGCCGAGGCTATCGAGAAGATAAGGAGGGGGAGGAACGTCTTCATCATCGCTGGCACGGGTGTGGGCAAGACCGAGGCTTTTCTGCTACCCATACTCGAGAGGCTACTGGGAGAAGCTGAGGGAATCGCGTCCCTAGTCTACCCGACTAAAGCGCTCGCCCGGGACCAGCTCGAGAGAATAGAGTGGTACGCTGGGAGGGTCTTCGGCTTCCGCGTGAGCGCACTCGACGGTGACACGCCGGAGGAGGAGCGAAAAAGGATCCTGCTCTACCCTCCGCGTGTACTAGTAACGAACCCTGACATGCTTCACGTGACTCTACACTCTGCCCCCGAATACAGGGATTTGTTCGGCAAGACGAAGTACGTTGTGCTGGACGACGCACACGTGTACAGCGGGGTTTTCGGCTCCCACGTGCACTACGTTCTCAGGAGGTTTAAGCGGGTCCTTAGGGAGAAACCCACGTTCGTCGCTGCCTCCGCGACCGTCGGCAACCCGTCTGAGTTCGCCGAGAAGCTTTTCGGCGAAGAGGCTGACATTGTGGACGCCGGCAGGACCAGGAAAGCTCCGGTCTTCCACGTCATGCTCTCACCCCGAGCTAGGTCCCGCTCCTCGGAGGTGCTCTGGCTTCTCGGAAAGCTATCCGAGAGGGGGATGAAGACAATAGTTTTCGTCGACAGCCACCGAATAGCGGAGAGTCTGGCGATCCAGGCCTCAGGCATGGGAGTCAGGGCGACGGTCCACCGAGCTGGCCTACTTCCCGAGGAGAGGCGGAGGGTTGAAAGAGCCCTCAAGTCAGGTGAGCTCGACGCCGTGATAGCAACCCCCACCCTTGAGCTAGGGATCGACATTGGGGAGCTCGACGCGGCTATACTCTACGGGGTCCCGCCGACCTTCTCGAAGTACCTCCAGCGGGCCGGGCGCGTTGGTAGGAGGCGGAGGACGGGGTACGTCTTCCTATTGCTGGGAAACGACCCCATTAGCGCCTACTACGAGAGAAACCCCGAGGAGTTCTTCGGCCAGGCTCCCGATCCCGTTTTCCTTGAACCCGAAAACTACGAGGTGGTGAAGGTACACCTAGTGGCGATGGCTGCTGACGCCCCGGTTCGTCCCGCAGAGCTGTCCGGGTGGGAGCGTGCACAGCTTGAGGAGCTGGTTAGGCTAGGGTACTTGAAAGTAATAAAGAGCGGATTCATCGCGCCGACTAGGAGCGGTTTGAAGTTCCTTCGCGAGCACGAGAACCTGAGAGGTGTTGGTGATCAGGTAAAGATAGTGACCGAGGGTGGAAAGGTCATAGGCTACAGGGAGAAGCAGATGGCCATTAAGGAGCTTTTCCCGGGAGCTATATACCTGCACGGGGGGAGGAGCTACCTCTCGATCCGCTTCGAGGGTGACAGGGCTGTCGTCAAACCTTTACCATCCAAGGTACCTCCCGTGGTGACCTCGGCGCTATACTACACACTTCCAGAGGAGGGTGAGGTTCACTTCGAGAGGGAGGTTGCGGGCATAAGAGTATCGTACCTTGACCTCACGGTCACGGACGTCGTCTACGGCTACGCGACGAAGACTTTCCCTGAGGGGCAGACCATCAGCCAGAGGCTTCTCGAGGCGGAGCTGCACTACAAGTTCAGCACCAAGGGCCTGCTCCTCGAGTTCCAGCCGGTACACGAGTGGAGCGAGATGCAGAATGCTGAGGCATTTCACGCGGTTGAGCACGCTCTGATCTACGCGGGCCAGCTGGTACTCGGCGCCTCACCCACCGATATGGGCGGTATAAGCTTCCCCTCGGGGCACATATTCATCTACGATAGCTTTCCCGGCGGGTCAGGCGTGACAAAAGCGCTCTACCACAGGCTTGAAGAGGCGCTCAGAAAGGCTTTCGACATTGTATCGCGCTGCACCTGTGAGGACGGGTGCCCCAGGTGCATATTCTCCCCCTACTGCGGTAACAACAACAGAATCCTCTCGCGCAGGAGAGCCGAGAGGGTGCTAGGGGAAGCGTTGACCTTGAAGCTCAGGGCTGAGCGCTCTCAGAGGAGCGGTAAGCCCCTGGTTTGAGCAACACGACGTAGATGTTGTCCCCCAAGCCCCTGCCCCTCGCCAGAACAACTCCAAGACTGTGGGGCGGCTTCCCGGAGGCTAGGTCGCTCACCGCGAAGAGAGCCCAGCCCCTCTTCTTCGCGACGCGGTAGCAATCCCTCACCATTGCTTTGAAGACCTCAAGCTCTCTGCCGCCCGCGAGGGGCAGGTCTCTGTCGTCTTTCCGCTCGTAGGGCAGAAAGGGAGGGTTCGTCACGCAGACGTCCGCCGACCCACTCCTCAGGCAGCTCCCCGCGTCGCACGCCACGAAGTCGGTCAGGCTGTAGACCCCGTTGCGGATCGCGTTCACCCTAGCCGCCTTTAGACACGTAACTGAGACGTCGGTCCCGACAGCGTAGAAGCCCTTCCCAGCAAGGAGAAGCGTGAGGCTACCCGGACCGCACCCGACGTCCACCGCGCGCCCGGCGCTTAGCGGGATCGCGGTGAATGCGATCGAGAGCAGCTCGGTGGTGACGGTCCTGAGCGGGGGGAAGCAACCCGGGAGTAGTAGAAGGCGGAGCCCCTGGAATTCCTGGAGCTTCTGAGGGGTGAGGTAGATCTTAAGCAAAGTTTTTGTAGCAAGCGTGAATAGGGTCTCCTTGATGCGGTTTATGACAGGCACAGGCATCTTGCCGATCAGTGAGGCTTTAAAGCTTCAGCCCGGCGCAGAGGTGCGAGTCAGGGGCTGGGTTTACCGGAGGAGAGATCTCGGGGACAAGGCTTTCGTGGTGGTCAGGGACTCGACCGGGATAATACAATCGGTTTTCACTCCGGAGTCAAGGAGCCACGCGGAGGCCAGGCGGGTCACCGTTGAGAGCTCAGTCGTCGTGCAGGGAAAGCTCCGCGAGGACCCGCGGGCTCCAGGCGGGAAGGAGATACAGGGCGAGGAGCTGGTGATAATCGGCCTGGCTGAGAACTTCCCGATTAGGAGGGACGCTTCGAGGGAGTTCCTTCTCAATGTGCGCCACCTTGCAGTGAGGTCTAGGAAAATGACGGCCGTCCTCAAGATAAGGCACACGGTTTTCGGCGCTCTTCACGAGTGGTTCCGTGAGAACGGTTTCTACGAGGTCCAGTGCCCCATGTTCATCTCAGCGGCTGTGGAAGGTGGGGCCACTCTCTTCCCGGTCAAGTACGTCGACGAGTCCACGGTGTACCTCACGCAGTCGTCCCAGTTCTACCTTGAGGCGCTGATATTCAGCCTCGAAAAAGTGTACACGGTGGCGCCCTCGTTCAGGGCTGAGAAGTCAAGGACAAGGAGGCATCTTACAGAGTTCTGGCACGCGGAAGCCGAGGTAGCATGGGTGGGCCTCGAGGGTATCCTTAAGGTGGAGGAGGAGCTCGTATCCCACATTGTGAGGAGAGTCCTAGAGAGAAATAGGGAGGAGCTCGACCTCCTAGGTAGAAACCTCGAAGGGCTGAAGCAGGTCGAGCCGCCCTTCCCGCGCGTCAGCTACGATAATGCCATCGAGATCCTGCAGAGCAAGGGCATCCAAGTCGCTTGGGGCGACGACCTGGGTGCGGACGAAGAGCGCGCGCTCACGCTGGAGTTCGACAAGCCCTTCTTCCTTTACGGCTTCCCGGAGAAAGCTAAGGCGTTCTACCACAAGAACGACCCCTCACGCCCCGAGGTCACGCTCTCAGCAGACCTCCTAGCCCCGGAAGGCTACGGGGAGATAATCGGCGGCGGTGAGAGGATCGACAGGCTCGACGAGCTTGTCGAGAAGATTAAGAGGTTCGGCCTCAACCCGAAGGACTACGAGTGGTACTTAGACCTGAGAAGGTTCGGCACCGTCCCCCACGCGGGGTTCGGGCTCGGGATGGATAGGCTCGTGATGTGGATCGGCGGCCTCGAGCACATAGTGGACTCCGTGCCTTTCCCGAGAACGGTCGCTAGGACCTACCCCTGATCCGGCTAAACGTTTTTAAGTTGCGCGGCGATACTACGACGGAGCTTTATATGACGGTGTCAAGCGCGATCCCTTTGACCTTCGCTAGGCCAGGTGCGCTCGTGAGGGTTGTGGAGGTCCGCGGGGGGAGGGGGGCTTTCAGGCGTCTCTTCGAGCTAGGCATCATCCCCGGTCAGACTCTGAAGGTTGTGTTCAATGACGCTGGTCCCGTCGTCGTCGAAAGAGGCGGTACACGGTTCGCCATCGGAAGAGGATTAGCTGCTAAGATACTCGTCGAGGTGGTGGGATGAAGGAAATCAGGGTGGCGCTCGCAGGCCCCCCCAATGTTGGGAAGAGCACCCTCTTCAACATGCTCGTTGGAGCCAACAGGTTTGTTGGAAACTGGCCTGGGAAGACCGTGGATAAGTACGAGGGTTACTTTGAACACATGGGGTACCGAATCAGGGTCGTCGACCTTCCCGGCACTTACAGCCTTAACGCGTACACGGAGGAGGAGGCTATAGCGCGCGAGTACATTGTCACCGAGAAGCCTGACATCGTGGTCGTCCTTGTCAACGCTGTCTCGCTTGAGACCACGCTATACCTGGCCGTGCAGGTTCTGGAGCTCTACGACAAAGTCGTCGTAGCGGTGAACAAGGTCGATGCTGCATTGAAAAGGGGGATCCACGTCAGCACCGAGAGGCTGAGTAGGCGTCTAGGCGTTCCCGTTGTTGCGATCTCAGCTCTCAAGAGGGAGGGGCTCCACGAGCTCGTGGACACAATTATCCTCGTCGCCGAGGGTCGCGTCCCCACAAGCAGGCTGGAGCTGAACTACAGGGGGCTCGACTACTTCGCGCACACCTTAGCCGAGGCTATTAAGGGCTGCCCAGGTGTCAGCAAGTACCCTTTAAGTTGGAGCTCGCTGAGGTTGCTCGAGGGAGATGCGGAGCTGGAGCGCGCTCTAGCGAGCGAGGGGTGCGCTGAAGCTCTAAGCCTTGTCGAGAGAGTTCGCGAGAAAGTCGAGGAGGAGCTGGGCTCTCCCCCCTCTCTCATAGCGGCTAGCGTCAGGTATTCCTTCATTGAGGAGGTGGTCGCAGAGAGCGTCTCTACAACGGGCGTGGTCAAACGGGAAATAACCGAGAGGCTTGACAGCGTCCTTCTCCACCCACTGCTCGGCCCCCTGGCGAGCCTCGGGCTGATCTTGCTCGTCCTCTTGGCGACGCTTTCGGTGAACACGGGGTTTCCCCTCAAGCAACTGCTGGAGTTCACGGGTAATGAGGAGCTAGCCCAGTTTTTCGAGAATTACACGTTAGCTGGTCTGCTGTCATCGCTCTTCGACTCTCTCAGCAAGGCTCTCAGCGAGTACCTGGTTCAGGTGGGCGTCCCGTACCCAATAGTGTCACTGATAGCTGACGGCGTCATCGGGGGGGTTGGGGCAGTCATAACCTTCCTGCCCCTCATCTTCTTAGTCTTTGTAGCCTTCGGGTTTCTAGAGGACACTGGCCTCATGGCACGCATAGCGACGGTCTACCACAGCGTTATGCGTAAGGCCGGGCTTTCGGGAAAGGCTCTGATGCCGCTGCTCCTCGGCTTGGGTTGCAACGTTCCCGCAATAATGGGTACAAAGATCCTTGAGACGGACCGGGAGAAAATCATAGCCTCGCTAGTCGCGCCTCTAATACCTTGTCAGGCAAGGCTCGTGGTCCTGCTGATACTAGTATCCGCTCTACCCGTTTCCCCGACCTCCAAGTTGGTTGCCATCGTGGCCGTCTACCTCTACTCACTGCTGCTCGTAGCAGTGGTCGCGAGGGCGCTGTCCAGGCTTCTCGTACCCGGTGAGGCGCCCGAGCTTGTGCTGGAGCTACCTCCCTACCACAGGCCGAGCTTAAAGGTCATATGGTGGTTCGCTTGGGACAACACTCTGCACTTCCTCAAGAAGGCAGGTAGCGTGATTTTAGGCCTCTCTGTACTCGTCTGGCTGCTTCTGCATATCGGTCCTAGCGGGTTCACAGATGACGCATCAGCGTCAATGGCTAGGGTGATCGGCGAGTCTCTAACGCCTTTAACGTCGATCATCGGTCTACCGCAGTGGCAGGTCGCATTGGCGTTGCTGACCGGCTTCGTTGCTAAGGAAACAATCGCGTCCACGCTGATGGTGATAACGGGAACCCTGAACCCGGCGCAAGCGATTCAGGCCTTATCTCTGACACCCGCTCAGGTCGCCAGCTTGATGGTGTTTTCCACGCTGTACACCCCTTGCGTCGCCACCCTCTCGGCCTTCCACGCGCAGTTCCGCCGGCGTAAGCTGACGGCTCTACTCGTACTCTACGAGTTCCTGGTAGCTACAATTTCAGCCATAATCGTTTATTTAGCCGTTAACCTACTTGTTTTTTGATGGGAGCCTTTCTCTGGGTTGGAGGCTGGAAGGAGAACAGTTTAGTTGACGTGCTTGAGAACGTTAGCTTCACCGTTTGGTTCTCGTACTGCAACTTCCGGTGCCCCTGGTGCGCGAACTCCAGGCTCGCCCGCGGCCTCGAGAAGAGGGCTGTGGCGCTGGAAGAAATTTTAGAGGCTGTCAAGCAGGCGGCTCCATTCGTGGATTACTTCCACGTCACTGGCGGGGAGCCCACACTGCAGTACAGGGCCTTGGCGGAGCTCCTATTCCGCGTAAAGGCGGATACGGGCCTGAGGGTCAGCTTCGACACGAATGCGAGCATACCGGAGGCCGTCTCCTACATCATGAGCCGAGTCGATGTGGATCACATAGCCATCGATGTGAAAGCTCCGTTATCCAAGCCCGAGCTGTACGCGCGGGTCATCGGATTATGGGAGGGAGCCGGGAAGGTGGTGGTGGAGAAGGTTAAAAGGGGGATTAAGAGCTCCGTCGGCGTCAGGGACTTCCTTGAGCTTCGGACGCTTCTCGTACCCGGGCTCATCACGGTCGAGGACGTGGCACAGATATCGCGCGAGCTACGCGACATGGGTCTCGAGAAAGCCCCACGCATCGTTTACGTCGTGCAACAGTTCATACCCTATGAGGGCGTTCCGGAGGAGTACCGGCGGGCACCCAAAACTCCGCGCGAGCAGGTTGTCGCTGCCGCGAAGCTCGCGTCTGAGGAGCTGAGGGGACTCGCGGACGTGTACTACAGGACGATAGAGGATGGGAGCAAAAGAGTGTGATCACATCGACTCTATCTTCTCGGGCGGTATCGCCGCGTGCTTGTATGCGATTATCCTGATTATGTCGGCGGCGTCCTGGAAGTCGTCCGAAGATATCTCTATTAGGTTCACAGCCTCCATGACGTTGAGCGCCGACATCAGGTCGATTTTCCCCTCTTCGACAAGCCTTCTAACCTCCTGTAGAACCTCGAACCTGAGAACGTCGACCCTCCTCTCGCCAGCGTCAATCTCAGCCGTGATGTTAACGGCGTAGGCGGGTGAGAGACGGAGCATCTGCATGTTGTCTATGAGCTTCTTCGAGAGCTTCTCCGTCTCCTCGATCATTTCCAGGATTTTCGGCTCGAGCTTCTTGATCTCTGGGCTGTACTTCACCCACAGCAGCCTCTCGTTGCACTCTATCACGGCCCCGGCAACTTTGTCGATCTCCTCTACAAGGCGCTCGAAGTCCATCCTGCTTGAAACGGGTATGAAGCCAGACCATATCCGCCACATCAGCTCTCTCTTTATCCTGTCAGCCTTCCTCTCGAGGCTCTTTACCTCCCCCATTTTGGCCTGAGCTTCCTCAATTCTCCCAGCGAAGATGTCGCTGACCACCTCTTTCTGAACCGAGAGGATCTCGCCGATCGTTTCGAGGTGCCTGATCACAAGGTCGAAGAAAGGCCACGTCGGCCTCGTCTCCCTGAAGAACACGGAGTAGAAGGCCGCCGTTATCGCGAGTAAAGCGCCGATGTTCGTGAACACAGAGGAGTAGTTACCTTGAGCCCCCTGTAGGAGTAGGCTCCCTATTATGGCGCCCGTGGCGTACCCCGAGTCCCTGGCGAAGCGGTAGAAGCCGACAGCAATATCTCTCACAGCAGGGGGGCTCATGTCGGATATAGGCGCGGGGAGCACGGGGTAGTACATCGCGTAGCTAATCCCCAGGGCCAGTGCGACGAGGAGGATCTCCGGGAACGACCTGGTGCTGGGGAGAGCGATAAGCATGAAGGCGGTTACCATGAGCCCTAGCGTGGACACGAGCCTTCTCCCAGCCCTGTCCGAGTAGGAGGACCAGAAGGGCATTGTCGCCGACCAGACGAGCAAGAGTAGCGACTGCGCGTAGCCGGCGTAGTAAACGTCAAGCCCCTTGCTCAGAACGTAAAGGGGCATAACGCCCCACACTACGCTGTCCGCAACCTTGGCCATGTGCGCCGCGATGAGGGCTGAGAGAGTGCTCGGGTTTGTGACAACGATCCTGAGGGCCCCCTGAGGCTTGGGCGTCAAAGAGAACCTTCTCCGATCGGCCTCAGAGTAAGCCTTCGTCTCGATGCTCGAGAGAGCCACGAGTGCGGCTAAACCCGATGAAATCGCTATGTAGGTCAGCGTCTCACGCGGCCCGAGAGCGTTCCACACCCACCCTCCCACGTAGGCGCCCAGCGCGTAACCTACGTAGCACGCGCTCTCGATGTAACCGAATGTCAGCGAGGACCTCTCTATGCCCAGGATATCTCCAATTGCTATAGCCGAGGTGGCGAATACGATTCCCTCCCCCACGCCGACCAGAACGTTACCGAGGATGAAGTTCGCAGGGGGCTCGAGTAGCAGGATTACGAGAGCACCCAGGAAGTACGCGAGAGTCCCGGAGACGAGAGCAGCCTTTCTCCCTTTCTTGTGCGAGATGAAGCCCGCCGCCAGGTCGAAGGTGGCCTTGAATATGCCGAAGGAGAGTATTGGGAGAAGCGTTGGAAGGCTTCCCAGGGCTTCGTGGGTGGCAACCGTGAGTATCGTCCTTTGGACGCCTGTAGCGCTGCCAATAAGCACTTCCGTCGCTAGTATGAGCAGGAGGGCTAAAGTTTCCCTGCGCAAGCAGATACCCCAACTTACTCTCCAGGAGGGACTTTTATAAAATTATTTTTATGTAAATTCTATATAACTATTTAATGTATCGTCGAGGTATATAGAGGATAATTTTTAAGCATGAAACTTGTGAGGTAAACCAGTGGAATAATGAGCCAGGAGAGGCTTGACGTGCAACGTTACCTGAGGGCTGGCTACAGGCTCGTTGGGGAGCACAGTGCCGTGGCCATCTGCAGGTGGACGAGGTCGGCGCTGAGGGGGGAGCGCCTGTGCTACAAGAATTGGTACGGTATTCAGAGCCACAGGTGCGTTCAGATGACGCCTGTTCTCAACTTCTGTGATTTCTCCTGCAAGTTCTGCTGGAGGATGCACCAGCCGGGGAGGTTCAAGATCCCGCCCAACTGGAAGTGGGACACGCCGGACGAGATAATCGATGGATCCATAATCGCCCAGCGGCTTCTGCTGATCGGCTTTAAGGGTAACCCGCGGGTGACGCGGGAGCGCTTCCTGGAGGCGATGTTCCCGAGGCACTTCACCATGAGCCTTGACGGCGAGCCCACACTGTACCCCATGCTTCCCGAACTTATAAAGCGCGTCAAGGAGAGGAACATGACCGCGTTCCTGGTAACCAACGGCTCCATCCCCGTTAGGCTCGAACAGCTCATCAAGAGGGACGCCCAGCCCACGAACCTCTACGTCAGCGTGTACGGGCCCAACGAGGAGGTATTCAACTACACAGCGGAGCCGAAGATTCCGCGCGCCTGGGAGATGGTGAAGCGGAGCCTCGAGATTCTGGACAGGTTCACCGAAAGCAGGACGGTCATCAGGTTCACGATGGTTAAGGGTGTGAACATGACAGATCCCGACGGCTACGCTTCGCTCGTAAAGCTGGGGAACCCCATGTTCGTGGAGCTGAAGGGCTACACCTGGGTCGGCGAGAGCCAGAAAAGGCTGCCCATCACCGCTATGCCCACGCAGGACGAGATGCTCAAGTTCGCTGAGGAGATCTCGAGGAGAACAGGCTACCAGATCAAGCTGACGGACGAGAAGAGCCGCGTGGTCCTGCTCGTGCGCGACGAGGACGCTTGGGAGAGGAACCTAAAGATGCGGGAGGAGTGGTTCAAGAGAGTCGAGAAGCTGGACGAAAAGTGGAAGAGCAAGGTCGAGGACTTCACGATGGAGGAGCACGGCTACAAGATACTGAACTACTAGAATCATGGACGACAGGTGAGCATGATTTATAAGCTGTAAGCAAGAATGTTGCTGGGGTGTAGCGTATGGCGCTTGAGGACCTCAGGCTCTCGATGATCCTGACTCTAGCATTCATCTTCGGTTTAACGACGCTGGCGTTCGTCTTCCTGCTGGACGTCTTTGGCCTGGCATCGCCGCTCGCGGCGCTCATCATCGCCGTAGTGTTCAACGTGGGGCAGTGGCTTGTCTCACCGTTCCTCGTCGAGCTCTTCTACCACGTGCGGGAGCTACCTTACAGCGAGGCCCCCCACGTGCACCAGGCTTTGGAGGAGGTGGTGGCGAGGAGCGGGCTGCGGGAGAAGCCGAAGCTCATGATTGCCGAGGTCCCTTACCCCAACGCCTTCGCCTACGGATCCCCCTTGACGGGTAACAGGGTTGCTGTAACGCGCGGCCTGCTAAACACGCTTAGCAAGGAGGAGATAGCGGGGGTGCTGGGCCACGAGGTTGGGCACATTGTCCACAGGGACGTGCAGATAATGACCTTCGTATCCGTGCTACCGGCGTTCTTCTACATTCTCGGCAGGATGTTTCTCTACTCTGGAGGCGACAGGGATAGGGACAGGAGCGGGGTTATCGCCTTAGGTTTTCTGAGCCTGTTCATCTACTTTATCCTAAGCTTAGCGAACCTGCACCTCAGCAGGATCAGGGAGTACTACGCTGACTACCATAGCGTCAAAACCGCACCGTCGCCGTCGGTAGGCGCCGCAAGGCTCATGTCCGCGCTCGCGAAGATCGTTAGCTACACTGGTAGGATGAAGCTTCAGGGCGCTGAGCTTCGGGTTGCAGGCTTCAAGGAGCTTTTCATAGCCGACCCGGACAGAGCAGTGGAGGACATGGAGAGCCTGGAGGGCTACCAGCTCGCGAGGAGGATCGCCGAGAGGAGAGTGACGTTAGCAGACAAGATACTTGAGCTCTTCTCAACCCACCCTAACATAGTTGAGAGGCTTAGGAGGCTCGAGGAGCTGGGACGATACGAGAAGCTTTAAACGGGCCTTTTTCTCCCAGTTTCACGTGGATGATCTAGCCGAGAGAATACGCGAATCCATCAGGAGGAGGGAAGTAATCGTCATTGTCGGGGACTGCGAGGTTGAGTACAGGGGCCGCGCCTCCTCGAGGCTCGGCCGCGGGGAGAGGGTGATACTGATTAAAGGAGACGGCACGGTGCTCGTGCACAGGCCTTCTGGCGCGAATCCCGTAAACTACCAGCCTGAGGGTAGCATTGTGAGCGTCTACGAGCAGGATGGTAGGCTTGTGTTAAGGTCCCTTCGGCCTAGGCCTGAGGAGGAGCTCGTTATCGTGCTTCACAGGGTCCTGGACTTTCGCTCCTACAGGCTCGAAGACACAGCTACGTTTGAAATGTGGGGTGACGAGGAGAGCATTAAAAAAGCGATTCTGCTGGAGCCTGAGGCGATCCTCGGGGAGAGCCTGAAGCCCGTCGAGGAGGAGGTGCGTTTGGGAGCAGCCGGCTACGCCGATTTGATTTTCGTCGATGAGAGCGGGAACTACGTGGTGGTTGAGGTGAAGAAGAACACCGCTGGCGTGGAGACGGTCTACCAGCTTAAGAGGTACGTGGACAGGCTGAGAAACGCTACAGGGTTTCGTGTCAGGGGTATCCTAGCGGCCCCGGGCTTCACAAGGTCCGCGATCATAGCCCTGGGGAAGGAGGGGCTGGAGTTTAGACGCGTGAATATGAGGAAGGTTTACGAGCTGACGAGAGGGGGCATCGCTAGCTTCCTCTGAAGAGCGGGCACGCCTCTCGGAACTCGCAGTAGTCGCAGAGCCAGCCTTTCTCGGGGTCGGGCGGGTTTCCCTGCTTGAGAGACAGGCTGAGCCTGATCGCGCGGTCCAGCAGAGATTTTATCCTCTCCTCGTCCCTCGCGACGGGGAATGCCTTTACCTGACCTGTCGTTTTCGAGACGTAGACTATGAAGCCCCTCGAGCGGTCTGTCAGCCAGAAGTAGAGCTGCATCTGGTCCACGTGGTGTTCCCGGGGCTCCCTCGGTATAGCACTCGCGGTTTTGAACTCGAATATCGTCTCACCCGCTATCCTGTCAACGCGGCCTCTGAGCCTCACGCCTTGGAATTCCTTCTCGAAGCTCTTCTCCCCCTCCCCCAGGGGGAACTCGCTGTTTATGAGTAGGTGGACGTCGTCGCCCAGTAGGAGGATGACTATCTTCTCGTCGGGTAGCGGTCCCCCCATGGCCCGTATGTACCATGACCTCCTTAGGCAGCCTGTAACCTCGGTGACGTACACGACGTCTGGAGGAGCCGTCCACACGTCTCTGTCCTTCTCGTAGGCTGTGCGGAGAGACCTATAGACGATCCTTTCAACGTCCTGAGGTGTGAGGGACATATACCGTTAAAATTACGCGTTAGTATAATAAAAAAGGTTTTCCAGAGTAACTTGGTGGTAGTAATTGCCTCTAGCTTACACTGTTTTTGAAGTTAGGGAGAACGTCTCGGCGGAGGAGATACTCGAGAAGCTGAGCAACTTCTCCCTTATGAAGGGTAGCTTAGAGGTGTTTGGGCAAAAGTACAGCCTAGGGGTTAGGGTCACCGACCTTGAGGGCTTCGAGGGTGGTGTGAGCGGTAAGTACGAGGAGGTTGCCCCTTACACCTTACCCGTGAACGAGGAGACGATAAGGGTACCGAGGGTCTTACGATTAGGGTTTCACTTCACATGGGTTAGGAGCGGGATTTTCCTCCTTGTGGCGTCGGGCAAGCGAAAGAGCCTCAGGGTGTCTTCCACTCTCTCGGAGGCGATATTCGGCAAACCAGACCTCATCTCGCCGGTCTACATACCCCCGCAGAGGCTACGTGAGCTTTACAGCGAGGGGGCTGAGCCTAGGCAGGTGGTCTTCACAGGCCTCAGGGAGGTCGCCGGGGTCGACACTGTGGCCCTCTACGGTAAGCTCCTTGCTCAGAGCTCGCTTCTTAAGCGGTACATGCAGGTGGGGCAGGAGAGGTACGTCGTTTACCGCGACGAGAGGGGGCTGTTTGGGGTCTCGGCCGGAGGGCTTATCATAGCCTTCTCACGCATAGAGGATGAGGAGTTCAGAAGCTACATCGTTGAAAGGATACTGCCAAAGGTTGAGCCCGTCCCGATCTAAGAGCAAGGATAAGCTAGGTGGGTAGACTACCTGAAACGCCTGAGAGCTCTCGAAAGGTCGACGGGGCTCGGCACCCTAGCGGCGGGCGGCGGGTTCATGGCGTGGCTGAAGGCCTCCTCCAGCGTGGGGGCCTGCGTCCTGTAGAAAACACCAATTGGTATTCGGCCGTCGCTGAGCATCGCCATTTTCATAGCGCTCTCCAGGTCTGAAGGGTCGTGCCCAGCCTCTTCGAGCTTGAACACGCGCTCACGGATCACCTGGTACGTGTTGAAAAACGTCACGCACGGCTGAAGGACGTCTATGAACGCGAAGCCCTTGTGGAGTATGCCCGCCTTTATCACCTCTTTCAGGTGCTCCACGTCTCCGCTAAAGCCACGGGCAACGAATGTCGCGCCGCTCGCGAGCGCGAGCAGGACAGGGTTTAACGGCTGCTCGGGGTTCCCGAAGGGGGTTGACCTGGTCTTGACGCCACGGGGTGTCGTGGGGGTGACCTGCCCGGTTGTCAAGCCGAAGACCATGTTGTTGTGCACAATGTAGGTCATGTCGACGTTACGCCTCGCGGCGTGAGGGAGGTGACCTAGGCCGATGGCGTAGGCATCGCCGTCGCCGGCATGTCCTATCACTGTAAGCTTCGGGTTTGCCAGCTTTATGCCGGTGGCAAGCGGGAGGACTCTACCGTGTATCGTGTGGAAAGCGTTAGTGCGCATGTAGTCGCTGATGCGCCCATGGCAGCCGATGCCCGTAACTATCACGACTTCCTCGGGGCTCAGCTTCAGCTCCGCCAACGCCTTTCTGAGAGCGAGCAGGATGCCGTAGTTGCCGCAGCCTGGACACCAGACCGGTCTTTTACCGGTGTCGTAGAGCTCTAAGCTCATCTAAACCCACCCCTTCTTCCTCAGGAAGTCCTCGATTTCCTCCGCTTCGAACTGCCTGCCGTCGTACTTCCCCAGGAATCCCTCGGGCTCGACAAGGAGCTTCTCGCGTATAAGGGATACCAGCTGTCCCGTCATGTTGTTCTCAACGACAATGAAGGGCCTTCCTCTCAGCTCTCCTCGCAACCGATCTACGGGAAACGGCTCGAGCCATAGAACCTGAACCACCTTCACGCTGCTCACGTTCTTCACCGCCTCCAGGACCGGCATCTTCGTGGACCCCCAAGTCACAACCGCACGATCACCCTCACCGTACGTCTTGACGCCCTCAGTCTCAGCGATCGCTCTCAGCTTCGGAAGCTTCCTGAACCTCTTCTCCTGCATCGCTTTGACAACGGACGGGTCGATGCTTCCCTGACCGTATTCATCGTGCTCGCTGGTGTTCGCGTAAACGAGTGCCCCTCTAGTGCCAGGCAGAGCCATCGGAGACACTCCGTCCTCCGTTATCCTGTAGCGAGCGTAACCACCTCCAACCTCACCGCGCACCACCGAGCCCGCGCTGGGGGTCATCTGCGGGAGCTGCTGGACCGTCCAGTAACTCTCCCCCAGGAACTTGTCCGAGAGCAGGATCACCGGTATCTGGAACGCCCACGCCACCTCCATAGCCTTGAAGCCTAGCAAGTACGCCTCGTAGGGGTCACCCGGGGCCAGCACAGCTCTAGGGAACTCGCCCTGAGAAGCGTGTATAACGAACCTTAAGTCACCCTGAGCTGTGTGGGTTGGCAGGCCTGTGCTTGGCCCGGGCCTCTGAACCTCGACTACGACTAGTGGGGTCTCGGTCATAGCGGCTTGCCCGAGAGCCTCAACCATCAGTGAAAAGCCGCCCCCGCTTGTTGCTACCATGGAGCGCGCTCCAGCATACGCTGCACCGATGGCCATGTTTATAGCCGCTATCTCGCTCTCAGGCTGAAACACTACGATATTGTAATCACGTTGTATCTCCGCAAGGAAGTGAAGTATGGGGGATGCTGGGGTCATAGGGTACGCCACGAAGAACGACATGCCTCCGGCAAGAGCCCCTAGGGCAACGGCGGAGTTCCCATCTATTAGTAGCCTCTCTTCACCGTTTCCCAGAATTTCAAGGCTCGGGAAAGCACCGGTGTTTAGGCCTACGCCTAGCTCATAGCCCTTCTCGGCTAGGCTTACGTTTAGCCTAGCCAAATCCTCACGGGCCGCGAATTGGTCACGTATGACGGAGCCGACGATCTCGCGCGAAGCTCCGAGGATCCCGAAGACAACGCCTGAAGCAAGGGTGTTGAGCGCTACGGGTGGAGCTCCAAGCTCCTTCAGGATTCGCCTGAGGGGTAGGGGCTTGACGCGGGGGTCCTGGGCTGGGGCGCAGTCGGCCTCGTCGCAGATGACTATGCCTCTCTCGCTTAGCCGCCCCACGTAGGCAAACGCTGAGCTCCTGTCTAGCGCTATGATGATATCTATGATCCTCCTGTGGGAGTATATGTACTCGTCAGGGGAGCTCCTCACGAGGGCCCACTGGTGGCCGCCCCGTATGAGAGAGGGGTACTCGTTTGTCACGAAAACATAGTGGCCGTGTCTTAGTAAGGTCTTCCCGATAATGAGGCTGGTGGCGAATACTCCAGCCCCGGCTGGGCCAGCCACAAGCACTGACAACGGCCATCCTTTAGCCACTGGGCACCGAGGTTTTAACTATGTAAAAAAGCCTATAAATTTATTGTAATCGGCATAATAAGCAGTGATGAAGTTGCTGCATCACGACTGCGAAAGAGGCATCTACGCACTGGTGGTGGAAATTGAGTCACCCTCCCTTATCAGATTAAAGGGAAAAGATGTGTCGATAAGCCCCGGGATTTACGTTTACGTCGGGTCGGCCAAGGGTCCAGGAGGCGTTCGGGCTAGGGTTTCAAGGCACGTTAGGAAGGCAAAGAAGGTCAAGTGGCACATCGACCTCGTCACTACGCTCCCTCAAGCCCGCGTTCTCGGAGCTTTCTGCGCGGAGACCGATGAGCCCGAGTGCGTTCTGGTGCCACCGCTCGAGAGCTTGGGGTTCGAGCACGTGGTTAAAGGCTTCGGGTCAAGCGACTGCACGAGGGGGTGCACATCGCACTTCCTCAGGTGGACGAAGAGCGGAGGCGTTGATGGGGTTCTTCTCGAGGCGTTCCGGCTAGCGGGGCTGAGGGGCAAGGTGTTAGAGCTCAAGCCTGTTTAAGGCTTCGAGGACCCTGCGCCTCACCTCCTTCGGCTCAAGCGGCTTCGCGATGGGCTTTCCGTTCTCGATGTAAGTCTCTAGGAGAGACTCCATGCTACCCCCGCAGACGGGGCACTTGGGTGGCTCCTCCTCGAGGAGCTGGACTACGTCCACCATGCACTTCCTGCACCTGTACACCTGCTTTCTCCCAGAGAGCTTGCCTCTCTTCGCGATGGGCTCCCAATTGCCGTTACGGTTCACCGAGGTTATGTCCATGGCGAAGTCCACAGGAGGGGCGGTGGAGATCGCCGAGCCAACCCCGAAGGCGTCGGCACCCGCCTTGACGAGTGAAGGTATCTTGTACTCGTCTACGCCACCTGAAACAACCACTTTCACGTCTCTGAAGCCCTTTGCCCTCAGCTTCCACTTGACCTCCCTTATTATTTCCTCGAGGCTACCTCTCCGGCTTCCAGGCGTGTCAAGCCGCACACCCCAGAGTTTAGACCCCAGTGTCTGGGCTGCGAGTAGTGACTCCTCGACCTCGTCCAGGAAAGTGTCGGCCAAAACTATCCTGGGGACGTCCTCCTCCACGACCTCGTCGAAAGCCTTCCAGGCCAGCGTGTGGTCACCCTTGAACGCCTTGAAGATGATCATCAGGCTGTGAGGCATCGTACCCGTAGCCCTGATCCCCAGGGCCTGCGCCCCGAGGACGGCTGAAACCCCGTCTGCACCTCCGATGTAAGCGTAGTACTCTATGAACGGCGCTAGGGCCGGGTGCTGCCGCCTGGCTCCAAACGATAAGACGATCTTGTCGCCAGCCGCCTTCTTCACCCTAGCGGCCTTCGTCGCGATGCCCGTGGCTGAGGCGAGGAAGCCGAGCAACGGGGTTTCCAGCTCAAGGAACTCACCGTAGGGCCCCTCGATCGTCATGATGGGGATCCTGTTCCCGTAGAAGTCCGTAGGCGTGAAAACCTCACCTTCAGGCAGTGAACGCAGAGTGATTTTCTTGCCCTCAAGGAGCTTGAGAACCTCCCTCAAACCAGCGAAGACCGCCCAGCGGTAGTCGTCGGGAAGCTTGCTGGTCGTTATCTCCGCGTGAACTACGGCGTCTATGAGCCCATACTTCTCGAGGATGCGCCTCGTGCGCGTGAAGTACACATCCGTCGTGAGGCCTGATTTAACTTCGTCGAATGTAGCGTAAATAAACCTGCTCTCCCATTCCCCCATGCGATCACCCCTAAACCCGAAGACTCTGATTAAATACTTTCTCAACCGGCCGTTGGCTTGGCCAAGCCACTACGAGGTTATGTCCAATGTGCGCGCCTAGAGCCCGCTGCATGGCTTGTGGCTGGTTCCTTGAAGGCAAGCAAAGGGGCCCGTTACTTGGCTAAACCGGCATCGCTCGCTTCTTCCTGG
The DNA here is from genome assembly GCF_022693705.1 of Infirmifilum sp. NZ. Taxonomy (NCBI): domain Archaea; kingdom Thermoproteati; phylum Thermoproteota; class Thermoprotei; order Thermofilales; family Thermofilaceae; genus Infirmifilum; species Infirmifilum sp. NZ. Next base: position 1,382,108 of record NZ_CP094288.1, on the reverse strand, counting down.
AGAACCGCGCTTAGAGCTTTCTCGGCCAGCATCTCATCGTTAACGTACAGCTGTAGCCTCCTGCTATTCCTAACCTCAACGACAAGGCCAACTCGCTCAAGGATCACGAGGTGCCCCGTCAGGGAGCCAATGCTGACCCCTAGGTCCCTCGCAAGTTGCCGGACGCTGAGGCCAGGCTTTTCGAGGAGACGCGACACGATTTTCCTGCGCAACGGGTGCTCTAGAGCTTCCCGAAGCGACAGCACCTTGTCAGGCATCACCGCATCCCTCACGCGCTTAAATCCCTTGAAGAAAAGCCTACAAATAAACTCTCTGTTCATTCTTGTGCATGTAGTTGTTGGAATATCTAACTCGATTACCCTTAACCTTTGAGTGACACACTTTACCACTTTCCAGCACTTGAAGTGCGGCGTAGAGGAGTTCAGGAGAAGGTGCGGCCGCCGGGATTTGAACCCGGGATCTGCGGCGTGGCAGGCCGCCATCCTACCAGACTAGACTACGGCCGCCTCTGCGTTTTTACCTGGACGAGGTTTTTATACTTTGCTCAGAGAGTCCTCGCCGAGGCCCTTTACTTTTATTATGCTTGCAAGTTTGGAAGGCTCGGGGGTGTAGAGCCTGACTCTCTGCTTGACTTCATTGCCCATAACCTGCTGCTTTAGGGTTACCTCCACGAACTTCCTCTTTGTGTCCGTCTTGAGGCTTCCCTGTATCGGGAACTTAACAGGGAGCCTGTCGTCAACAATTATACCCTTTGTCGTGATCACGTACTTCGTCGCTATAGTCAGAGTCCCTGTCCTCGCCTGGAGCCTCCTGGTGTAGAGCCCTGTGATTAGCGAGAGTACGTAGAACGCCCCGTACATCGCGAGGAAGGAGTAGAAGTTGGCCGTTCTCTGGTCGGTGGACAGCGAAGAGCCTATACTGCTGAAGAAGCTGCGGAGTGGTGGGACGTAGAAGACCACTATGAACAGTATCATGGTGACAAAGGGTATTAAGCTGGCCTTGACTTGGGCGGCAAGCTCCCCCTGGGTTTTATCCATGTCTTTCTCTCTCAGCCTCAAAACCTCCTCTGGGTTAGCTTCAAGCAGGACCTCACCGCTCTTTATCTCCTCTATGTCCCTGAAAATGCTTCTCGCCTGACGCCCGGTGATGAGAAATATTATTCCCATGAACACCAAGAGGTAGAGCGTGAAGAAGAGCCAGGTCTTATCAGGGTAGTTAGCGTTCATGAAGGCGAAGAGCACCATCAGCACGAGCCCCAATAGGTACTGTGCCACAAGCGCGAGCTTCATCTATGACCTCCCAACCCCTATGAGGCGCATGTTTTTATATTTTCTCGACCCTCCCTCTCCCGTGGAGAGGCACAGGCTGGTGACCGCACTGGCTCTCGCATGGGCTCTGGTAGCCGCAATCTTCACGGTCACGCTGGCGCTCAAGGTTCTCTCCCTTAAAGAGGAGCTCGAGGGGATAAGGAGGGATCTTGAGGTCCTACAAGGCACGGTTAACACTGCCACAGGCAGGTTTTCATACGTCCGCTTCTGCGTAGAGACGAGGCAGTCAGTGAGGTGCTTCGACTCAACGCCGGTGTACGAGGGCGAGCCGGCCCTGCTCGTCGCCTCAGCATACAGCGACTTAACCGTCGGCTTCAGGAACAACACCTTCACCATAGTTTCGGCCACCGTTCAACCGGAGTGCAGGAAGTGGGTTCTGGAGGAGGTGAGCTTCAACTCGACGCCCCGCGTGGTTTTGCCCCTGGATCCGGTTTTCGGCGGTGAAACCTTAATCTTGAAGTGCGACGGGTAATCCTTATGCGCATAGCTCCCATCCTCATAGCCGTCGCAGTCCTCATGCCGTCTCTGGTCTTCGGAGCGATGCTCCTAGAGCATCAAGCAGAGACACGGCTCCAGAAGGGCCCCTTCCTAGTCATCTACCCGACCCCCTCTACGATAACCCTGAGCGTCGGAGGCGCCGGACCCGTGAGGGTTTGGGTATACAACTACGGGGACGAGGCGGCGGTAAACTCAACCCTCTACGTGTACGGAGGAGAAGGAGTTAACCTCACAGCTGACGGCATTAAGTGGGGGAGAAACCTTACGCTTAACGTTGGAGTTATTTCACCCGGCAAGCCCGTCCTTCAGACACTCTTCGTCAGACTGGAGAGCCCTAAAAACGCCAGCGTGATGCTGACCCTGCTCTCAGACAATGCTGACCCGGCTGTCGCGTATTTCGAGGTTTACAGCGCAAAGACGCAGGCTGGCGAATCATTTACGCTACCTCTAGTGGTGGCATCTGCTATTGTACTGCTAGCTGGAGTCTACGCCTATGTACTGAGGGGCAAGAAGCGCGCGACCAAACGCTCAAAGAAGCTGTCCAAAAAACGCTGATTACACCAAATTTTATTCTAAAATTCTTCCTCCTCTTCTTCCTCCTCGAACTCTTCCTCTTCCTCCTCCTCTAGGAACTCCTCTTCTTCACCGAAGTCCTCCCATTCCTCCTCCTCTTCCTCTTCCTCGAACTCCTCCTCCCATTCTTCCTCCTCTTCGTCCATCACAGTGTAGGGGTTCATGGTCTGTCAGTGTGAACCGCAGATAACCGCTATTTATGCATGTCGGTGAGGGAGCCCGAGGGGAAAAGTTCATTAGGTGCGTCAACCGTGTGCGAACGGTGCAGGATTCCTTGAGTGGGAGGCCCGTAATCGAGGTGTCTATTGATGATGGCGACATTTTAGAGGCCTTGAAAAAGCTGGGGGTTAAACGCATGGCGGTTTTCGACCCCGAGAGCATTACGTACGCGTACCCGGAGAAAGCCGATGTCGCGGACCTCAGGAGTTTCGCGAGCTCGGCCCTAGCGATAATTGGGGCCGCTGAACCTTGGCTGGCGCTGAAGCAGGGGTCTAGAGCAGTGATAATTTACAAAATGAGTGAGAAGACTGTAGTGATCGAGGGGGAGTTTAACCCCGCTGACTACGATGCTGTAGTAATGCTGTCTCGTCTACTCGTAAAGTAGACAGGTATTGAGACAGCCTCGGTCTATCGCGCTTAGGCAGACAACCCGGAAAACCCCTTTTACAGCGACCCGTCCTAAGCGGGCGGCATGATCCGACATATTTATTCGAGAGCACTAGGGCTCTTCAAGGAGGCTCTTCAATTACATGGCCCAAGAGGATTTCCTCTGGAACCAGGAGGTATGAGGCAAGACGGTTGGGCTACTTGTAGTGCAATCCAAACTGAGAGGTATAGAGTGGAGAGTACCAGAGTTCAGAAGCGACGGTTTTCGGTCACGGTTCCCTGCTTTTCACCTTCATCATTTAATGCCTGGCCTAAACACGACCCCTTGGACACCTTTCATGTTCGTCATTGGCGCCCCTGTTGAGATGGTCTTAGCGCCTCACCTCTCGCTACGCCACTTGCGACACCTTATCCCCGCCGGGGACAGGCGAGAGCTGGTGGCTCCAACCCCTACTTGGCTGTTGGGGGTTATCTCCTTTTTGCTGCGAACACTGAAAGGGCTGGAGAAGCCGAGAAAAAGCATTGCCGCCACGACGTGGGGCTTTAATACCCTGAGTCCGTTTTCCATGGTGTGAGGCACGCCATAGGGATTGATATAGGGGCAACGAATACCCGCATAGCGCTTGGAAACGACGAAGGCGAGCTCATCGAGGTTGTGACTTTCAAGACTTGGGATTACCAAGACCCCAACCTCTACCTTGAGAAGATAGCCTATGCGATCCGCGAGCTCCGCGCGAAGTACAAGGTCGAGGTCGCCGGTGTGGGCGTTGGCAGCCCTGGCCCCCTTGACATGGCCAGGGGGGAAGTTGTGGCTGCACCTAACATGCCGTTTAAGAAGCTGGAAGTCGTTAGGGTTCTGAAGGAGCTTGTTAACCTTCCAGTCGCGTTTGCCAACGACGCTGTCACAGCCGCAGTCGGCGAGAAATTCTGGGGAGAGGGGGCCGGGCTTGACAATCTGGTCTACGTGACGATAAGCACCGGGATTGGTGGAGGCGTGTACGTTGACGGTTCCTTGTTGCTAGGGAAAGATGGCAACGCGCACGAGATAGGTCACGTAGTCGTCGACTCGCAGGAAAGGCTAACGTGCGGTTGCGGTAAAAAAGGCCACTGGGAGGCCTACTGCTCGGGGAGCGGTATACCCAAGTTTGCCAGGTTCATCGCAGAGCACGAGAAGGTTGAAGGATCCCGTCTGATGACCGGAGGCAAGCTTGAGGCACGTGACGTGTTCGAGGCGTACAGAGTGGGGGACCCCCTAGCCCGTCGCGTGATATCGGAGGTTAAGAGGTTCAACGCGTACGGCTTCGCCGCGATAGTGAACTACTACGATCCCGAGCTCGTGACGGTTGGGGGCTCCGTTGCCCTGAACAACCCTGATATCCTGCTCGAGGGGTTGCGCGATAGTGTGAAGAACTACACCGTGAATAGACCCCCCGAAATCAAGTTGACGAGGCTCGGCGCAAACGCCGGGTTGCTGGGGGCACTTGCCCTCGGGCTTGGCCTTGAGAGAAAAGTCCCGCTGAGGTGAAAGAGAGCTTCCGCTTTTTCGCTGGCCGAAGTGCTATTTGGGTCGTGGGCTGATTATCCACCTAGTCTTGTCCTTCTCGTCCATCAGGATTACTCCGAGCTCATTGAGCCTAGCTCTGATGTAGTCGCTCAGCTCCCAGTTTTTCTGCGAGCGCAGCGCGCTCCTCACCTCCACGAGGAGGTTTATCAGCTCGTCAACAGGAACCAGCTCCTTCGGGAGCTCGGCGAGGACGTCATCCATAACGCCCAATACTTTGTTAAACTCGTCTAGGAGCTTGTAGGCGTAGAGCACCGTGGTGTAGGAGGGCTTAGCTGCGATCTGCGAGTAAATGATGGAAGCCAGCCTCATCGCTGAGGCAAACGCTGAGCTGGCGTTGAAGTCTTGGTCCATGCTCTCGTAAAAGCTCTTCCTGATATCGGAGAGCTCTGCTAGCACGCTGAGCTCGGCGTCGGATAGCCGGCCTGAGGGCTCAACCTCGCGTGTCAGTCTGTAGACGAGCTGAGCCGCCCCTCTGAGCCTCTGCAGGTTAGCTTGAGCCTGCTGGAGGGAGTCGTCGCTGAAGCTCAGCACGGTCCTGTAGTGCGCGCTGGCGAGCCACAGTCTGACGACTAGGGGGTCGTATTCTTTGAAGAGGTCCTTCAATGGCACGATGTTCTTCAGGCTCTTGCTCATCTTCTCGCCGCCGACTTGAAGCATCCCCGTGTGCATCCAGTACTTGACCCATGGCCTCTCATCGAACAGCGACTCGCTCTGGGCCCGCTCGTTCTCGTGGTGTGGGAAGATCAGATCAGACCCTCCTCCGTGGATATCGAACCTCTTGCCGAGGTAGCGGGACGACATGACACTGCACTCTATGTGCCAGCCCGGCCTCCCCGGCCCCCACGGCGAGTCCCAGTAGGGTTCCCCCGGTTTCCTGGCCTTCCAGAGGGCGAAGTCGTACGGGTTCTTCTTCTCAGTGGCGAACTCCTCCTGGCTCCACATCTTCTTGTCAAGCCTCCCGCTCAGCCTGCCGTAGTCGTCATAGGTGTCTACGTCAAAGTACACACTACCGCTGGGAGCAACGTAAGCATGACCCTTGTCTATCAGCTTCTGTATAAACTCGATTATCTCGCCGATGTGTTCCGTAACGCGCGGATGCACGTCCACGAAGACGCGGAGCTTCTTCAGTGCTTCCAGGTAGTCCCTGCTGTACTCGTCGACGACGTCCCTCCAGTCCCTCCTCTCCTCTGCCGCCCTGTTGATGATCTTATCGTCAATGTCTGTTATGTTCTGCACGTGGAAAACGTCGTACCCCTTGAGCCTCAGGTACCTCTTGATGACGTCGAACGCTACGTATGTCCTAGCATGGCCTACGTGGGAGAAGTCGTAGACCGTTGGCCCGCAAACGTAGATAAGCACCCTTCCAGGGTTCACAGGCTCGAAAACCTCGAGGCTTCTACTCAGGGTGTTGTATACTTGCAACACAATGGTCTTTCACCGGCGGGTGAGAAAGGTCGCAAGAACATTATTATACTTTCCTCAAGCTTAGCACCGCAGGCAATAACCTCCAGGAATCCTATGGAAAAATTCCTAAGCAAGGAGAAGACGTATTGCTACATGAGTAAAGGTGGATAGATGAGCGAAGTTGAACTGATCACTTCATTTCAGCTGCGAGTTCCTCAACCTTCGGTAATCATAAGGGATGAGTGCTCGCCGATCCTGCTACCTGGAGACTTGTTTAACGTGAGCGGTGTCAGCTTCCATGAGTTGGATAAAATTCACTCAGAGTTGAAGAGTAGACCGTCGTTGGGTCTCGTGGGTTTCGGTGGCTTTAACGCGGTTAACGCGGCTAAGGCGTTGTCTGTTAAGCGGCTGAAAAAGGGCGGAATAAAGCAGGCTCTTTTCGAGAGCCCGGCGCCTTCGCGCCCACTCATGCTCATTCCAGTGGCACCCGCCTTCTGCACGGACATCACGCCACTTACAGTTGTCTACGACCCGGGCGTCCCCGTGTACTGCGTCTTGTTCATAGAGCCCGAGAGGGTGATCGTACCCATCGACGTGTACAAAACCCGTTTCGAGGAAACAGGGGACAGCCTGCGGGACCTCAGCCCTACCCTCGAGGGGTCGACTTTCGAGGAGTACCTGCGGTTCTGCCGCAGCCGCGCCCCCGCCGGCCTAAGCGTGGAGTTCATCCTGTCGCTAACGATAGCGGCGCTCGGCAACACCGGTATAAGCGAGGCGTTGAGGTGCGTGGCTTCCGCCTCACGAGGTGAGGCGTGTGCAGATGCGAAGGTCGCCGAAAAGGTCGCACTGCTGGTGAGGAGGAAGATAGACCACCTTGTTGAGCACACGTGGTCGTTTTACATGAGGTTTCTCGTGCAGTGGGGCGTGAGGTCGCGGAGAGAGCTTTACAGCCTGTACTCTACCCTGTTCTCCCGATGAGCTTCAAGAACTGGCGAGTGCGCTCCGTAGAGGGATTCTCGAGAATCCTCCTTGCATCGCCCTCCTCCACGATCCTCCCATCCTCCATTATTATCACACGGTCCGCTATATCCCGCGTGAAGTCCAGCTCGTGCGTCACCGCAAGCATGGCTATGCCGCGCTTAGCAATTTCGCGGAGCGCGTCGAGGACTTCAGCTTTGAGCTCCGGGTCCAGCGCAGAAGTCGGCTCGTCGAGGAGCAGAAGTATCGGATCCATGGCCAGGGCCCTCGCAATGGCTACTCGCTGTTGCTGACCGCCGCTAAGCTGGAGCGGGTACTTCTCCTCAAGCCCCCTCAAGCCTAGCTGGGCTAGCACCTCGCGGGCTTTTCTCTCGGCCTCCGCGGCACTGTACCCCTTCACGATCCTTAAGGGAAGGGTTATGTTTTCAATAACTTTCATGTGGGGGAACAGGTTGTAGCTCTGGAACACGAACCCGGTCTTCGCCCTAGCAACCCTGATGTTGACTCGGCCAGAGGTGAGCTCTTCTCCGTCGAGGAATATTTTGCCGCGCTTCGGCTTCACTAAAAGGACCGCTGTCTTCAGGAGGGTGCTTTTCCCGCTCCCGCTGGGCCCCATTATAACGACCTTCTCCCCCCTGTGCACTTTCAGCGAGACGCCCTTCACCACCTCGGTGTCCTCGTAGCCTGACCACACGTCTTGCATCTCGAGGACGACTTCACCCATCTTCAAGCACCCGTGTAACCCGGAATCCTGAGCCTCCTCTCGATGACCCTGGAGCCGTGCGAGAAGGCGTAGCACACCGCAAAGTAGAGGAGCGCGACAATAATGTATGCCTCGAAGGCCCTGTACGTGTACGCAGCCACGTACTGGCCGCGGCGCGTGAGCTCCACGATCCCTATGACCGCGGCGAGCGAGCTCTCCTTAATCACGGTGACGAACTCGTTCACGAGAGACGGAATCGAGATCCTCAGCGCCTGCGGTAGGACGACATACCTGAGGATCTGGGGGGCTGAGAAGCCCAGGGATTCCGCCGAGAGGATCTGGCTGTCTGGTATGCCCTTCACAGCGGATCTGAAGATCTCGGCTTGGTAGGCGCCGCTGTTAAGCCCCAGTGCCAGCACGCTGGCCGTGAAGGCGTCGAGCTTTATTCCTACTGATGGGAGGCCGAAGTACAGAACGAAGAGTTGCACGAGTAGTGGTGTACCCCTTATCGGCTCGATGTATGCTCTGGCCACCGGCCTAAGTGGGGACAGGGAGAGGCTAAGCATGAGAGCTCCGACCGCTAGCCCCATGGAGAACGCTAGGATCGAGATTTCCAGAGTTGTCGCCAGACCAGTCGCTATAAACGGTGCGTACTCTATCAGGAATTCTGCGAAGTTCAAGGTCTGAACCCCTCACCACAAAAAAGGTGATTTTATAAAGTTTGCTCGGTAAGATAGAGGTGTTTTTTAGCTTCCTCCAAGCCACTTCAGGGTTTCGTTTAAGAATATTTGGTCCATCTCGCCGGAGTTTATGAGGTCCTCTATGACCTTGTCCACCAGTATCTTCAGGTCGACCGCCCCCTTCGGCATGGCAACCGCTGCCCCCGCTGTGGGTTTACCGATGGTGAACGCGATCTTTAGGTCGGGGTTCTTCGTCACGAGGGCTGCTGCGATCTTCTCCCCGATGATTATAGCGTCTACGTCGCCGCGCTGCAGAACCATGACCATGTCGGGGTAGACTTTATCGTAGGTTTTGATCTCCGCCTTCCCCTTAAGGTTCTGGTTGGCGTAGTCCTCCTGTATCGTGCCCAGCTGGACACCAACCTTCTTGCCGTAGAGGTCCTCCAGCTTAGAGATCTGGGAGGTTTTGAGGGTTACGACTACCCCCTTGCTTGCAAAGTAGTAGGGGAAAGAGAAGTCCACGACTTTCTCGCGCTCAGAGGTAGGTGTCATGTCGGCCAGTACGATGTCGACGTCTCCGTTTTTCACGGCCTCTATGAGCGCGGAGAACTGCATGTCCTTCACCTCGAGGGGGACGCCTATAGCCTGAGCGATCCTCCTGGCGATTTCGATGTCTATTCCCGCGAAGTTGCCGTTTTTGTCCACATACTCGAAGGGCGGCCAGTCAGCCGATGTGCCCAGGATTAGTTTCCCCCGGGCCTTAATCTTGTCGATGTAGCTCGTCTGCTGGGGTGTAGCCGAGTGCCATAGGGGGTATCCTATCCCCACGCCGATTAAAATTCCGATTATCAGTGCAGCAATTATTGCTATAATATTTATTCCTTTTGCCTGGCTCTGCATCAAACCTTTAACAATTCTCTCTTTATAAGCATTTCTTTTCATTAAACAATCTTCGATCAGTTAAAATAATTGATATTTTTACCTTTCTTAGAAAAGCTTAAAAAGTTTACCCTATGCTACTCTCGAATGCCTAGAGACAACGTGGTGAAGTACGTTAAGCTCGCTCTAATGAGCAGGCCCTACATACTGGAGTCCATGCGCCTGGGCATCGTAAACTACTCGGCACTTGCCCGGCTACTACACGGTGAAGTTGAAAAGCTGGCCGGCAGAAAGCTCACGCAGACAGCGATCAAGATGGCCGTTCTCAGGGCGGCGAGAGAGCTAATGGAAGAAGGGGCAAGTGCGCGGAAGCTTGCCGTAGCGCTCGTTGGAAGCGAAATAAAGTTGGTTGACAAGCTGAGCGTGCTCTCGCTGGACCCTTCTAACGCCCGGACAGTGCTTGAGGTCTTGAAGAGGGCGGCATCCGCAAACAAGTACGTGCAGTTTGTGCAGGGCTCGAGCGCTGTGACGCTGATAGGTGACGAGAAACTTATCGAGGAGATCTACCGCGCCCTGGTTAAGGGCGGCGTCAAGCAGTACCTGAGAAACCAGTCTGCAATAATACTGACGGGTCCGCATGAGATTCTCGCTACTCCTGGCGTCGTCTCAATAGCGTCCATGGCTCTCTCTGTGCGTGGAATTAACCTCACAGAGGTTGTGTCGAGCTACCGGGACGTGGTTTTCGTCCTGAGCTCCGAGGAAGCCCCCAGAGCGTACAGCATCATCAGGGACCTTGTCCTGAGCTTGAAGTCCCTTCTCTAGCGGCCTCGGGCGTGGCTTTCAGCGCCTCCACTACCCTCTCCGCGAGGTCCATCAGGCTTCTAGCGGTCTCGCTCTCCGGGTACGCTAGAACGAACGGGACGCCGTTGTCCACGGACTCGTTGATCCTGGGGTCGATGGGGATGTCGGCGAGCACCCTGACCCCTGTTTCCTCCGTCAAGCGGGACGTCCCAGCCTGGCCGAAGATGTAGTGCTTAGTGCCGCAGACGGGGCACGTGAAGTGGCTCATGTTGTTGACGACGCCTAGGAGTGGGACGTTGAGCTGCTTGCAGAAGGTTATAGCCTTCTTCACGACGATTCTGGTCAGGTCGCTGGGGGTCGTGACGACGATGGCCCCGCTCAGGTCCTTGATGAGCTGCGCTATCGTGAGGGGCTCGTCCCCGGTGCCCGGAGGCAGGTCGACGAGGAGGAAGTCCAGCGGGCCCCAGGCGACCATCGATAGGAGCTCACGGATGAAGCCCGTTTTGAGTGGGCCGCGCCATATTAGAGCTGTGTCCTCGTCCGGTAGCATGAGGTCCGCTGAAACGACGCGAACCCCGCCTACTCCCGCTATGGGTAGTAGCCCAGCGGGCCCGGCGTAGATCGCCTGCCCGTGTATCCCGAACATCTTGGGTATGGACGGCCCGTGGATGTCGGCGTCGAGAACACCCACCTCGAAGCCCTTCTTCGCCAAAGCCGCTGCCAGGTTAGCGGTTATGAAGCTCTTCCCGACACCTCCCTTCCCGCTCAAAACAACGAGCTTGTGCTTTATCTGGCTTAGCCTTTTCCTGGCCTCCTCCTCCTGCTCTCGGATCTTCTTGAGAGATTCTATTTTCATTTGGCGCTCCTTCTCTGATGACACAGGCATTGAATATGCAACCGCAATTTAACGTTTGCTATCTTCAAGAGGCTTGCTGCCCTGCGCTAACTTAGTAGTAAAACGCCATGATGAGCGCGGTCAGAGTCAGAGCAAGCCACACGGCCGCGTTCCAGCTTAGGACCTTCCTGCCATCAAGCGGGCCGATGGGGAGCAAATTGAAAAACGCTATCCAGCCGCTGAAGTTTACAACTGTCCTTGCAAATGGACCACCGGCGAGGAGGCCGACGAGGCCTAGGAGTATGTTGGTTGCAGGCCCTGCGGCCGAGATCACTCCGTTGGTTTTTCTGTCAATGCCTGGACCGGCGTAGATGTAGACTGTCCCAGGCGCTATGAACTTTATGGGAATTACGGGGATCGCGGACAGGAGCGTGAGGAGTAGGAACTCCCACACGATGGAGTACCTTGCGGGGTAGCCGTAGTACTGCGCGACGAACTTGTGGGCGAGCTCGTGCGGGACGTAAATCAGGAATGCCAGTGTTAGCAGCCTCAAAATCTGCAAGGTGCTTAATGAGTAGAGGTACTGGCCTGCTAGAACAGCGAATACCGCTATGGTTGCGAGCGTCAGCTCCTGAACCTCGCGCGGGTAGAACACCTCTCGTAGCACAGAAACAGCATGCTATGCACACGAATATATGTTTCTCCATTAGCAGCGAGCCCGCTCCACTCGCCTCTTCTTACTCTCCGCGCTTTTTGAAGCACATCAACTGGGGTCTCGGTCTAGGCGCGTTGCGGAGACTTCCCAGTTATCCAAAAGATAGTGTGGGAGAGGGGTGGTTAGGCGCAGCCAAGATAGCTTTATAACGCTACAACATAACTTGGCACTCTCGTGAAGATAACCAGGAGGCAGTTCATAGTCGGCGCAGCGGCGGCAGCGGCTCTCGCGGGCCTCGGCTACTACTTTGCGCTCGCCCCTCGTAGGAGGACGTTGAGGGTCTACAACTACAGCTCCTACATAAACCCTGAGCTCATACGCGAGTTCGAGGCCAGGTACGGTGTAAGCGTTGTTTACGACGAGTACGAGTCCGCGGAGGAGGCCTACGCCAAGATTCAGCTCGGAGGCGGGGGGTACGACGTCGTCGTGCTGACCGACCAGTTCGTGCCTCAGGCCGCCAGGAAGGGCCTGATAGCCCCGCTGGACAAGTCAAGGATCCCGAACCTCGCCAACATAGACCCGTTCTTCCTCAACAACAAGTTCGACCCAGGTTTGAGCTACGCGGTGCCCTACGCGTGGGGAACCACGGGGATCGGCTACAACGGCAAATTCGTGGAAGAGGGGGAGATCGAGGGCTACGAGCAGCTGTTCGACACCAAAGGCTTCCTGCCTAGGCACAAGGGCAAGGTGTCCATGCTGGAGGAGTTCCTAGAGGTGGTGAACGCGGCGAAGCTTTACCTGGGTATTCCGCTCGACGACTGGTCGGAGGACTCCGTTAACAGGATCATCGAGCTCCTCAGGAGCCAGAGAGACTTCCTGGCCGGGTACTACGGCGCCAGCGTCTACATCCCCCAGCTGGCCAAAGGGGACCTGCACGCGGCCCAAGCGTGGAGCGGTGATGTGATCCAGGCTCAGAGCGAGGAGAGCTCGGTGGGCTATGTTCTCCCGAAGGAGGGCACGTTCATCTGGATAGACTTCATGGTCATCCCCCGCAACGCGCGGGAGGTGGACCTGGCGTACGCGTGGATCAACTTCCTGCTGGAGAAGGAGGTGGCCGCTAAAAACGTCAGCTACACATACTACCCGAGCCCCGTTAGGAAGGACTTCTTGAAGGGGCTTGTCCCCGAAGAAGTCCTCAGCAACCCCGCGGTCTACCCACCTTCAGGCGCCAAACTGGTCTTCACAAGCCCCGTCGACGAGAATACCCTGGCCGTAGTCGAGAGGATAAGCACCGCAGTCAAGAGAGTTTAAATTTTAGTCTTTTCTCTTTGCGAAAACCTGCTTCGTGTAAACGTAGCTCGTGACCAGTGAAATAGCTATGAGTATGGTCGCAAGCGCGTTGAGCTCGGACGTGGCCCTTCCGCGTGCGGCGCGTGCCCATATCACCAGCGGGAGGGTCTTGAAGCCCGGCCCCGTCGTGAAGGCGGTCTTCACGAAGTCGTCGAACGACATGGAGAAGGTTATGAGGATTGAGGAGATTATACCCGGTAGAGCCATCGGGAAGTAAACCCTCACGAATACGTCGAAGGGCTTTGCTCCCAGCGTGTAAGCGGCGTCCTCCACGCTACTCGAAGTCATCCTGAACTGAGGCTTGAGCGCCACGTAGGAGTAGGAGATGTTGTATGCTGTGTGGCCTATCAGCACGGTCCAGAAGCCGAGCTCCGCTCCCACGTAGTAGTAGAGCATTAGCAGGCTCACTGACTCGACGATCTCGGGTATCACTATAGGGGTGTAGAAGAAGTTGTCCACGATGGATGAGCTCCCGCGGCGCGCGAAGTAGTAGGCGGCGATACCCCCAAGGGCTGTGGAGAGGAGCGACGAGAGCAGCGCAACCGCCAGGCCGTTCACCGCCGCGTTGACTACCTCCGTGTCCCTTGCGAGCTCAAGGTACCACTGCAGGGTAAAACCCCTAAATTCTCCAGGGTACTTCGCGGCGTTGAAGGACTGCGCGACCACGAAGAGTATCGGCGTGTAAACGGCTACAAGGAGGAGGGCCGTGTAGACCTTAAGCGCCTCCTTAAGCACCGCCACCACCGTACTTCACGTAGACATAGACCGCGGCTAGGCTCGTTAAAGTAACGAGGAAAGCCAGCGCCGAACCCACGGCCCAGTTCCTGTACTTCAGGAAGAGGTCCCATATTAGGTAACCTACCGTGTAGCCGTAAACACCCCCGAGCATAGCCGGCACAACGAACTCTGTCAGGGACATCAGGAACACGAGGATAACGCCCGCCGCTATCCCCGGAGCCGCGAGAGGCAGGGTAATCCTGATGGTGGTCTGCCAAGGCCTTGCGCCGAGGGTTTCAGCGGCCTCCAGCAGCCTCTTCTCGATCCGCTCGAAGGTGGAGTATATCGGTAGCAGCATGTAGGGTAGGTACTCGTAGACCATGCCTATTACCATCCCTGTAAGCGTGTTGGCGAGACCTATGAGGGAGAATATGTTCATCAGAGCATAGGCCCTTAACAGGAAGTTTACGAGCATAGGCACCGTGAACGCAACCAGAAGCCTGTTTTTAGCCTCGTCCCCTTCAACCATGAAGGCTATATAGTATGCGGCGGGAGCGGCCACGAGGAGAGTGGCCAGGGTTGTGGCCAGCGCGACCCCTGCCGAATAGAGCATGATCGAGACATAGTCCGTGTTCGCCAGAACACTCGCGTAGAGGGCCGGGCCCCCGCTTCTCAAGCTCTCGGCGAACATCAGTATCAGCGGGAGATAGAACGTTACGAGGACGTAGAGGAGCGGTAGCGATGAGAGGAGGGAGAGAGCGCCCTTCTTCATTCCAGAGGCTACCCTGTGAACACCTTTAGCGAGGAGTAGCTAACGTACACCTTAACCTTGTCACCCGCCGTGACGCCGAGCGCCTCCCTTGTGGTGGCTAAAGCCTCGATCTTCAAATCGCCCCAGCCGTCAAGCAGGACTTTCACGAGGGGGCCCAGGAAGAGCTTCTCGACAACGACCGCCTCCAGCTCCACGCCGGGCTCTTCGCCCTTGAAGAGCCTCACGTCTTCAGGCCTGAAGAGCAGTAGCACTGGCCCAGAGTAGCCGCGGAGTCCCGGGGACACGAGCGAAAGGTCGAGGCTCACCCCCTTGAACTCGACTATCCCCTCACGAGCCTCAGCGGTGATCGCGTTCGCCTCCCCGAGGAAAGAGGCGACGAACTCGTTTGCCGGGCTCGTGTAGACCTCGAAGGGTGTGCCGACCTGTTGCACAGTGCCGTCGCGCATCAAGGCTAGGCGGTCGGAGAGCATCATCGCCTCGTTCTGGTCGTGAGTGACGTAGATCATCGTGACTCCGGTCTCGCGCTGGAGCCTCTTAAGCTCGCGTATCAGCTCCACCCTTATCTTGTAGTCCAGGTGGCTGAACGGCTCGTCGAGCAGTAGGACTCTGGGCTCCCTCGCGAGCGCCCTCGCCAGCGCCACTCTCTGCTGCTGACCGCCGCTGAGCTGGCTTATCTTCCTCCCGGCGAACACGTCGGGCGGGAGGCGCACCAGCTCTAAAACTTCCCTCACGCGCCTCTCGATCCTGTCCTGCGGCCACCCGGCGACCTCGAGGCCGAAGGAAACGTTCTTGAAGACTGTCAGGTGTGGGAAGAGCGCGAGGTCCTGGAACACCATACCGATTGGCCTCTCATATGCAGGCTTGCCTGTGACGTCCTCGCCGTCGAAGTACACCCTACCGCTGTCGGGGCTGAGAAGGCCGGCGATGATCCTTAAGAGGGTCGTCTTACCGCAGCCGCTTGGCCCGAGGATGCTGAAGAGCTCGCCCGCGTTCACCTCGAGCGTCACTCCCCGCAGCGCTGTGGTGGTGCCTTTGTCCCTGTACACTTTGCTTACGTTATCCACCCTAACGCTAACTCCCTTAGCCATCTCTCTGCAGGGGACATTAGCACTGCGCTTAAAAACGTATCGTTTGAGGGTTTGCTCCTCACATCTGAATTCTGTAGGGCCTCAGCCTCTCGATCTCGCCCAAAACCCTCGACACGAACGCCTCGACGTAGGCCCAGCTCACGCCCCGCTGGCGCAGAACATCCTTGACGTAGTTCTCAGTGTCCCTGTAGCTCTTGAACTTCTCGTTCAGCTCCCTCCACGGGATGCCCTTCAGCGCCTCTGCCAGCTTGGCGTCGAATGGTAGAACCCCCTTGAGCATGAGGAAGGCTATCGAGGGGTAGCCCAGGTAGCCCCGGTAGACGGAGCCGTTATCGTTCGAGGCGATGCCCAGCTTCCCGTCCCACACAACCCTGTACACCCTCTGCCCATCGGAGCCGACAACCCGAGCCTCTCGCTCACCGGTGAACTCGATCCTACCGTCTCCTATACACCCGAGGGCCTCTAAAACCTTGACACGGGGCGGCAACTTCCAAACCTCCACACTTACTACGTGCCAAAACCTGTATTTTAACGTTAACAGGATCCCCGCGCCCAGCAGATCCCCTCAGCTCTCGGTAAGGCTGAGGAGGGGTTAAGAGAGCTCCAGCAGCGCGAAGCCATAAGACCTGGAGAGACGCCTGGAATAAGCGTGAAGCGTGAGCGCGCCGGGCGTATCTGAGTGATGGGCTAAGCTGGCTTGCCGACGGGCATCAGGTAGAGCGGGTTCTCAACCCCCGTGACTCTAGCTACCCCCTCGTCGTCGAACGCCCCTATAGCGACCGTTCCGAGGCCGTCGTGGGTGGCGTTTAGGTAGATGTTCTGCCCCACAAGCCCGCACTCAACCTCCGCCTCAACCCCTTCGCCGGCCAGGATCACCACTGCAGGTGCTTTCAGCACGCTGGGCTGCCGCAGGGAGTGTCTCCACAGCTCCTCGGAGATGTCCCCCAGCTTGACAGGCTCTAGCTCCGCTGTGCTGGGCTCGAAGAAGTAGACTCCCCGCTCCAGGCCCTTCACGCTCCTGGCGAAGACGTAGGTTTCCACGAGGTAGTCCGAGAAGAGCTTGGGGTACGGCCTGCCGCCCTCGACGACGTTCCCCGCAGACCACTTGAGCAGGGTGAGCAGCTGCTCCTCCGAGACCCCCTCTTTCCTGTAGGTGCGGATGCTGCTCCTCGAGGCTATGACCTTGTCCAGCGGTTCGCCGCGCTCCAGGAGGAAGCCCCTGCAGTAGCTGGTAGCCCTCTGCACCTCCACTTCCGCGACCCGGGTCTCTCCCACGAGCTCCTCTAGCTTCAGGCTCTGGAGGCGGGTCGCGAAGGAGAAGCCGTGGCTGACTAGTGAGAGGTAGAGGTTCTGAAGGGCGTGGCCGACCTCCTGCCTCACGTACCTGTAGCCCCGCAGCCCGTAGAAGCTGGTCGTCCTCTCGCTCACGCTACTTAAGGCGAAGCCCTCGAAGGCCGCGCCGACACCCCCCACGGGTTCGAGTGCTGAGCTGCAGGGCCTGTACCTGTAGACGCCCTGGTCCAAGGGGAGGAGCACGTTCCTCGAGTAAACGTACAGCTCCAGCGGGTAGGTTGCACCGGCCGAGGGGACGGTCCTGAACCTGCCGTCCCTGCAGCCCTGAACATGGAACAGTATGCGGGCCACGCCCCGCACGTCGCATGGCGAGCACTCCAGCGGCGCGCCGTTCGCCAGGCACCACAGGGCTTCGCGCAGCGAGGGGGCGTCGCGGTGCTGAACCTTGGGAAGGGTGTACATACCGCTAAAAGGATATGTCGAATGGATAATATTCTTTTCGTACGCGGCAAACTATATCAGAGGCCTGCCCCTGCAGGCACGAGGTATGAGGCTGTACATCGCGACATCGAACAGGCACAAGGTGGAGGAGATCGAGCTCGCGCTGGCCCCCTACGGGATAAGAGTGGTGCAGGTCCCTCTGCCGAAGCTCGAGATACAGTCGAGCAATCTAGAGGAGATCGCCCTCACAGCGGCCCGTAGCTTAAGGGAGATGGACGCGCCCGTGGCGGTCGAGGACGCCGGCCTCTTCATCCGCGCGCTACGGGGTTTCCCGGGCCCCTACAGCCACTACGTCTACGAGACAATAGGCATACGCGGGGTGCTAAGGCTCCTGGAGGGGGTGAGCGACCGCAGGGCCTCCTTCGTCTCGGTGATCGCCGTTAAGATGCCTGACGGGAAGACTCTGGCGTTCAGGGGCGAGATTGAAGGCACGATAACCAGCGAGCCCCGCGGCGAGAGAGGCTTCGGCTTCGACCCGATCTTCCAGCCCCTCGGCTCCAGCAGGACCTTCGCGGAGATGACTGTCGAGGAAAAAAACGCTTACTCGCACAGGACCCGAGCCGCTAAGGCCCTGGCCGACTTCTTGCTGAAAAGTTTACATGATTAAAAGAGTGCTTCGTGAAAGATATATTACCTAGCTTGAGAAGAGCATAAATACCTCCACTGAATGCCAGTGCATGGGGCCGTTTGGAGGCGGCGGTAACCTCACCCGGGGTAGCGGGAAAAGCGGGCCGCTAGCCCACGGCCCCTAGGTAACTGATTTTTTGAGGCAGTGGCCTGAGCTAGGTAAGGGTCTAGTTGATTTACTTACATTTGTCCTTTAGATATTGGAATGTCAGGACATTGCAATGAAATACGCAGCAGAATTGTGTCAAATAGATGAAAAATGGGAAAGAAAAACTAAAAATTCACACAGAGTTATAAAGCAAACGGGAAGATCAAGGAGGTGCAACCGATGGAGCGTACTTTTCGAGGAACATGGGAGCGTATATGTAGGCGTTTTTCCAGCAACTGTCACCGGTGCAACTTATCCAGCCAGTGCCACTCAACCTGAAGTCGAAGATCACTGTTGTGAAGTTCAGTCTTGTTCCAGAGTTCACAGTATAGGAGTTGTAGTAGGGCCACAGCACGTACTCCAGGGAGCCCTGCTTTGCGCCACCTGGAGCCGTCATTGTGCAAGCGAACATTTCATTCCTACCCACGGCGTAGAAGGTTTGAAGACCTTTGATGTTCAGGTAGAGCGCCCTGCCGAAGCCGCTCCCCCACATCGCCAGGAGGAAGCCCGGATTGGATAAGTGGTACACGCTGTCGGATCTACCGTCTTGGTCGGTTCCCCATGCAAAGGGTGTCGATGAGGTAGAGTTTATCCTTGAGCTCGTCTGCGACCAGTTCAGGTAGACGAAGCGATCAGCCTGCCCAGCACCCATCATTGACGCCAGCCAGTACCCTTCACCGCTACGCGTTGTGCTCCAGTAGATGTACGTGGTGACCGGTATGTACCGGGTGTTGTTCACGATCTGGACGATGGCAAGCGTGTAGTAGTAATCGCTCCTTATGTCACCGCTACTGTACACGTTTCCAACGCGGGTGGTGTTAAGGACCGCGAATATCCGGATGGGCGCCTGTATCCAGCTGTACCTCATGTACTGGTAGTAAATTTCCCACTTCCCGTAAGGCCTGTACCTCCCTAAGGATGAGCCGTACACATCGAATGCGTGGAGGTTGTAGGGGCCAAATGCGCCTCCAGTGTAGGAGTCCCTGAGCACCAACGCGGCCACCCCATAGTAGTTGTAGTAGTTTCTAGCCTGTTGGTGCTCCGTGTCTACGAACTCTACGTCGTAGAGCGGGTGCCAGACGTCCTTATGCGTCTGGTTGTAGTAGAACTTTATCTGGGTGGGATAGGATGCTGGCTCGGCGTCCAGGTCGTCGCTCCACCACAGCACCACCAGTTGCTCTTTCAGGGTAACGCTTGGGTATGAGGCTTGGAAAACCAGCCTGGTGTTGAACCTATCGCCCTTCACGAAGTCCATCTGAGGATCCGCGAGGCCCACCGGGACGTCAACATTCACGCCGTACCAACTCACCGTGGTCCAGTTCTCGTACTGTATGGGAACCTCCCTAAGCGTGTTGCGCGTGCCATCGAGGGTCGCGTTTACTCTAATCTGCTTTATCGGCATAATCGGGAAAGGCGGCAGCTTGAGGCTGGGATCGACTGTAAGCCTGTTGCCCAGCCAGTATAGGGAGAGGTTGGAGCTCATCTCCAGCGTGTAGACCTCGAAAGGCGTCGTGCTGTTTCTCGGGACCTGAGCGTAGCTCCTTGTGGTGGAGTTGTAGTAGTAGAGGATGCTGGGGGTGTTCTTCTGGATGGCGAAGCCTATGTAGTTGTACGCTGAGGCCTCGACGAGTACACCCCTCTCGTCCGAGACGACGACCATCACAGGGACGTAGCGCTGGCCGTTTAGGGGGTCTGTGAGAATGTCCACGTAGGGCTCGAACGTTATGGTGTAGTTGCCCATGCCGTCGTAGCGGACGTCCTTTATCGTAGCCTTGAGCCACCTACCCGTGTAGGTGCTCCCGACCTTCTCCGGGTAGTAGATCTCGACCCAGCCCTTGGCGAGGAGGTTCCCGTAGTACTCCCCCCTGTCGAACAGGACGTTGATCGTCAACGACACGTTCCCTTTTGAGCTAGAAGAGGGGAGACTGTAGCTGACGGGGGTCCTGTAGACCCTGACCGTGAGCCCCACGAGGACGTCGGACTCCCAGTTGTAGAGGCCGAGGCGCGTCAGGTTCATCCTGAGCTTGGCGTATGCGTAGGACCCGGAGGCGGGGAGGTACCAGTACCCCTTCATCAGGTCGTACACGGCCCGTGACCTGTTGAGGTACTGGGAGACATCGAGCCTCTCGAGGCTGTACGACACCTGTATCCCGTACTCGGCATAAGCCTTCGTCACGGACTGCCTCCAGTACTCGAGGAAGGTCTTCGCCACCTGCCTGGCCACGGTGAAGTTGTGCCTGTTGTAGTAGCTCATGCCGAAGTTGCTGAAGCGCCCCGTGAGGTCCGAAAAGCGAGAGTAGTTGAAGTACGCCCTCGTGGCCACGGCCAGCATCGCCGCCAGCGCCCTCTGGAAGTCACCCGTTATCGACGCGACGATCTCCCGGGCGACGGGCGACCTCGTCTGGAGGAAGACCGCGTGGGCCTGGTAGACCATGACGAGGATCGACATGACGTAGAGAGCTATCAGCAGGACCGCCGCAACAACTACCTGACCCCTCCTCTTCAACAGAATCACCCCGCGAAGCCCACCGTGAGCACGATGTAGATCACGGAGCCCCTCACGCTGTCCGGGTCGCCTGTGGCCACGTAGGTGTACGTGACGGACTCGGACTCGTACAGTCTGATGCTGGAGAAGTTGGCGTTCGCCACGGACCCTAGGTAGCTGAACTCCGCCCTGCCGGTTTGAAGGTTGAAGTCGAGCCTGTAGACCGTCATGTTAAAGACGAGGTCGGGGGGGAGGCTAGAGGAGATGAGCAGGCGCAGGTCGTCGACCCAGCTCCTGTCGCTTGGGTTCACCAGGGCCCTGCCGACCGTCCTCTCGTAGACGCCTGCCGTCGCCATGTCGTTGAGCAGGTTGTAGGCTAGCCGCCGCAGGTCGGTGGTCTCGCGTATGTAGACGCTCTTAAGGGGACGCGTGAACGCCATCACCATAAGTATGACTGCCACCACTATGAAGGTGGCGAGGACGGCCTCGACGACGCGGACTTGACCCTTCCTGCGCATCGCTAGCCCTCGACGCTCCTCCATAGAGTCAGCTGGATGACGTAGGGGTAGTTGTATATCGTGGCGAACCTCGTGAGAGACACGGAGTTCGCCGGCGATGCTTGCCTCGGGCCGAACGTCACGTCTATCTCAGGGATCCTGTTTATCACGATGGCTATGGGGTCGCCCCTCCACTGCGCGAAGATGAAGACGTGCGAAGAGAGCTTCTCCACGTAATTAACCCTGCCCACGAGGTAGCGCCCCTGAGATGATGGGAGCACTCTCCCAGCCACCTGCTGGCACCAGAGCGGGTCGTTCGGCTGGTTCCTGCACCACTCGATGCCCGTCACGTTCAAGAGCTCCTCGTACTGCGGCACAAGCTGGACGACCTCGTCCTTGAAGAGCACTGCTCCCGACTTCTTGGGAGTACTTTTGTAGCGAATATCGGAGACGTTCGCGTCCCTTGAGATGATTATCGCGTCGCCTATTATGTAACCCTGAACCGGCGCGCCTCCGGAAGGCGTCGCGCTGTAGCCGTAGACGGCGACGAAGCCGTGCCAGCTCGTGTGCAGGAGGAGGAACCAGAACCACCACTTGTTCGTGGGTTGCTGGGAGAGGTAGGGGACCACTTGACTGGAGAAATCTAGGGTCGTGTAGCCGAGGGCGTCGGTGGTAGAAGAGACGGTGAAGACCATCTTCTCCTCCAGGTCGGGTTGGGGATTGTTCCCAGAGCCGGGGTCCACCTTGAAGACCGCGTATATCCCCGTGACGTTGGCGTTGGGCAGGCCCATCCCGTACCAGTTGTGGACGTTCACCGCGAACCTTGTCGGGAAGGACTGCTTGCCGCCTTGCGGAGTGTACCACTCTAGCACGGAGACGCTGTGCCCTATCATGGGCTTCATGACGAGCCTGAAGCCGTAGCCCTGGCTAAGGCCGAGGAGCTCAGCGAGCCTGGTAGCGTTCAGAAGCAGGGGGTTCGGGAGGGTGGAGAGGTTCGCAAGCCTCATCACCTTGTCTGGGTCCACGACGTAGGGCTCCCTCGTTCCGTAGAGGGCGAGCCCGAAGTCCTGAATGTCTCCGGCGGAGACGGTCACGTTCGTGCCCCAGTCAGGGGGGTAGCCGGGGGTGAGGAGAATCTTGTCCATGACCCTCTGTGCAACAGTGTAGAGTTGCTCTTCCCGCACCGTGGTGAGCGTCCCGGTGGAGGCTGATATCATCTGGTTGGCTGCCAGGACCAGGATGACGACCAGCAGTGCCACGGCGATGTACTCAAGCACTGTCTCCAAAACACACCACTGGGCTTTTAAGCGGATTTTCCAAATATTAAGGTTTCTGCTGCAACTGCGTGAAGCCTATGTAGACATACCCGCCCTGCCTGTACGCTACTAGGGCAGGCCTGTAGCCTTGAGGAAGGGGTAGCATGATAGTGGGCTTAACGGTGAGGCCCGCGACCTGTGTTTCTGAGGGTGTGGCGTGGACGGGGTTTGAGCCGAAGTTGGGTGTCACCACTACGCGCACCTGCTGGTATATCTGCAGGCTCGCGTTGACGAGGAGCTTGTTTTCCCCCACGTCGGCCACTTGCAGCGCGTAGGGCTGGCCTCCGAGGTCGCTGGGGACTGTGAGGAGCATCACGGTGTAATTGCCCCCTCCCAGTGTGTGCACGGATACGAGCTCCACGATCTCCCTGGCGCAGCTCTCGGCGACCTCGGCGAGCATGGTGTTGACGGTCTCCATGTTGTACAGGAACGCCACGAAGGAGAAGACCTCCACCAGTATCAGCGCGACAGCTAGGAGCGTCAGCGTGCCGATGAGGTGCGATAGGACGGGAGTCGGCAAGCTGCATCACCCGGTGCTTATGGTGACTTCGGCTACTTTGACCACAACGACTGACCCGTCGGCTGGCGGCCCCATTAGAAGCCTGCTTTCGCTCCTCTGGCCGAAGCTGACCGTTATAGTCACGCTGGGGCTCGAGAACCTGTACTCCTTCAGGCTCGAGTTGGTGTTGCGGAGCACTACGGGTATGGTGCCGGAGCCCCCGAGCTGGCCGAACCTCAAGCTTATCACGTGGACCGTGTAGAAGTTGTATCGCTTGACAGCGTTGTTCTCGGTCACGTTGATCGCGCCGTTGTAGAAGGCTCTGACACGGTAGGTCTCAAGGTGGGCGCAGGCTGCTCCCTGGAAGTCCTCGTAAACGAGGACTATCGGCTCGCCGGGCGTCACGATCAGCTTACTCACCTCCGCGGCGAAGTCGCCGGACTCAGGTACGATTAGCTGGCTCGTCGTCGTCACCAGGCTACCCCCGCAGACCGATATCCTGCCGGACTGGATGGACGTGGTGTTCGTCGCCCTGCCGTCAGTTATGGTTATGGTTACGCTGCTGTCATAGCGCTCGAAGTTTATCCTCGTGCTAGTGAGGGAGAAGCGGATGTACCTTGAGCCGCCGGTGCCCAGAGCCACCTGCTCGAGGGCTGTGGCGGCGTAGGCCAGGTTGTCCTTAGCGTACTGGTACTCCATCATCTGCCTGTTGAGGTCGATGAGGGACGTTGAGTAGTAGAGGGCTACGGCGACTATAGTCAGCATGATCCCAGTCATTATCGTAGCCGCGATGACCGGCGATATCCCTCTCCTAAGACGCATACCTACACGCCTTCATCCCGCAGGCGGGATATAAGCTTGAGCCCGCCCAGCTTGGCGGCGAACTCCGGATCCAGGTAGGCTCTGAAGAGGCACGCCTTGCAGACGGGCTTCGAGGAGGGCTCGCCGCACACTACGCACTTCTGCACGCCGCCGGGAGGCTCGGGCAGGGCTTTCCGGGCAAGTTCCTTAACCGCTAGAACCCTGTACTTGAAACCGGGCGCCTCGTCTTCGACCTCGTTTACCCAGTGCCGTACGGGGTGCCTCAGAGCGTAGACGATGTAGGGGCACTCCACGAATGGGGTCTGGATCCCCTTGAGGAGCGTGTACGTCAGGACCTCCTTCTCCGTCACGAAGTACAGCGGCTTTATCCTCGGGACGAGCCCCTCGCCCCCTGTTGCCGATGCTATCCCCTCGCGTACTACACCCTCGATGTGCGCTTTGAGGGCGTTCATTATGAAGACCTGCACCTCGTCGTCCAGGTTGTGGCCTGTCGCCAGCTTGGTCGCGCCGAGCTCGCGGGCGAGCTTGTTCATTACGTACCTTCTGAACACCCCGCACACGCTGCAGGGCTTGTACTCGAAGCCCTTCTCCTTCAGGACCCCCACGGCCTCGTCCAGGGTGATCCCGAAGTAGTCCTCGAACCTTCCGATGAAGATCCTGACGCCTAGCCTCTCAGCCAGGTCCGCTAGGGCTTTGAGCTTGTACTCCCTGTAGCCCGCGATCCCCTCGTCCACGGCCACGCCTATGACCTCGATGCCGAGCTCCCCCGAGAACCTTTTGAGCAGGTAGAGGGTGGTTAAGCTGTCCTTCCCCCCGCTCACGGCAACGGCCACCCGGTCCCCGGGCTCGACGAGCCTGAAGGTCTTCAGCGTCTCGAGGACCCTTCTCTCGAAGTACTCGACGAAGTGCTCCCTGCAGAGGTAATCGCCCAGGTACGGGACGTACGCCACCGCCTTCGAGCCGCAGACAAAGCACCTCGCCGTTCTACCCACCCGAAACAACAGAGTGTATCTTGACGCGCGAGCCGGGCCTGAGGGGCTCGTCCTCCGCCACGACTTCCCCGTCCACGGCGACCACAACCTCGCTGGCACGCAACCCCAGCTGGCCGAGCAGGTCCCTGACCGTGGAGCCCTCTTCAACACAAGCCTCAATGCTCTCGCGGCCGAACTTGTCGACTAGGACCCTGAAGCCCCGGGCGCAGGGCGCTTCTCTACTCATCGAGCGCTCCGGCTACTTCGTAGCAATGCTACTATTTAGCCTTTCCCTTGTTTCCTCCCGTGTTCGATTCTGAGCTTTCCCTCGCCCCGAGGATTTGAAGGGGATTATGGGAGGGTGTTCGAGCGTGGGTTCTGGAGCCGTGCAGTCACAGTAGCTGTGAAAATCTCCAGCGGCCTTATTGCGGAGCTGGGGCGCTCTGAGGGGAGAAGTCTCAAAAAAGGAGAGAAAAGCTTTACTGCCTTCAGCCTAGGAGCTTGAGCCGCAGGTAGTCCGAGCCTCAGGCCCCTCTCCCCCGCCTCCTTTTTAAGCCTCTCCTTCTCGGCCGGCGTCAAGCGCGCGCAGGTGATCTCTGTTCGCTCCGCTTCTTACAGCATGACGTGGTGGTCGTCACGTCGACAGCCCTCGACCTCGCAACTCTAGCACAGCATGTGTGAAGGCTTATAACCCCCCTCTAGCGCTTAGCCATGATGGTCGAGGTCAGCGCTGAGGTGTGGGAGAGCGTGGCGAGGTGGCTCGAGCTGACAGGCCTCGCGAAGACGCTGTGGCGCCTGCGCGAGCCGAAGCCCCTCAGCAGGGCGTTCACCACGAGGAACACACAGGCACATTGCCTCGGCGCTTGAGAGGCTGCGCCTCGAGGGTTTTGCCAAAGAGGCCGTGGTCGGCGGCACGCGCTACGTCTACTTGACGGAGAGGGCCTGTGGCCTCCTCGAACTGCTTCCTGTGAAGCATGACGGTGGCGATGTGGCTGCATATCCGTGCTTTGCGCGCGTAGCCGTAAGCCCTGAAAAAGCAGTCGCAGCGGTACCTTCCTCCGCTTATCCACACGTTGTACCAGGGGGTAGGTGTCCCCCAGCTCCGGCAGCCCCTTCACCAGCCAGTGCTCGCTCCCAACCCTCTCCACCTTCCCAACGAGGAGCCTGTACGTGGCCCTGTAGAGCTACTCCGTGGGCTTATCGGGAAAGAAGCTTGTAGCTCGCCCAGTGCGTCAAGCAGGTCGCCACGCTCCTCGACCACCTTCTCGCTGCAGTAGCCGTAGAGGGCGCACCCAACGAGGGCTCAGGCGAGCCTGCTCTCACTGCTCCTAGCCCTCAGTCGAGAGCACCCACAGCGCCTTCTCCGTAACGGAGACCGCCACGCTGGCGGGATGCAGGCCCCTCCTCAGGGAGCCGTAGTCCAGCAGCCTCAAACAGTCCTCCAGCCTAGCTGGTCTGAGCCGGCATGAATACTTCCTTGTTTTGTGCGTTTTCACTTTCGGCGTTCATTTTCGGCGCAGGGATATAAGGCCGCGTAGCGCATTCAAACGCGAGGCTCAAGCTCAGGGAGGGCTCGGGGCGCAGCGTGCCAGGCTCCCTGGAGGTGGGAGCGTGGACTGGGAGGGCAGGAGAAACGGCAGGAAGCGCGAGGAGCTGATCGACGCCTACAGGGTCTGGGAGGTCAAGGCTAACAGGGAAAAGAGGCAGAGGCTGCAACAACTGTACGTGAGGATGTCGAGCGCTGTGAGGCAGGCCTGCAGAGCCCTCGAAGAGAGGCACGGCGACGCGTTCAGGGAGGAGCCGGAGAGGTTCAGCGACGAACTGGTCGGGGAGGCCTCGAAGACGGCTGGGCTGCCGAAGAACATCCTCTACTACGCTGTTGAGTGGTACAAAATGATCGCGGAGGCTAGGGGGAAGTCGAAGCTCCGCACTAGGTTCACCCCGCCGGCGATACCGCTGCTCGTCAGGGTGGTCGGCAACGGCAATAGGCTCCACGGCAGAGACAGCGCCGCCGCAGTCCTCGACGCCTCGAGGTGCGAGCTTCGCGTTCCCAGCGCTGGCGTTGCGATAAAAATGAAGCCGTCCCTCATCAGGGCTGTGCTCGAGGACGTCCAGCGCTTCAGAGATGTCAAGCTGACGCTATGGCTGACGGCTAGGGGCACGCTCCGCCTAGTGGCTCACCGCGAGGTTAAGCCCGCTTGGTGGGGCGGCGACGGCAAGCTCGCAGTGATAGCGGTGGACGTGAACAGCTCTCACGGCCTCTACCTCCTTGCCTTCGCCTTCGACAGTGAGGTGAAGCTGGTGGCTCAGCGCGTGCTTAAGCCTCCCAACACGACGTTGCTGAGGCTACTGGCAGCGGTGATGCGCAGCTACTCCAAGGTTAAGAGCTGGAGTGAAGCCGTCCAGAGGTTCATGGGGAGGAGGGACGTCGGGAGGCTACGGAGAGCGGGAAAGGGCTACGCAGCGGAGGAAGCGCTGAGGCTCGCGGAGAGGCTCAGGGCGAAGCTAAAACTGACCCCTGAGAGAGCAGAGCACATAGCTAGGCAGGCATCGAGGAAAGTGAAGAAGGTTAACAACGACTGGATCAGAGGCGTGCTCAGGGAGGTGAGGGCGCTGGTGAGAAAGCTACGGGATCAGGGCTACACAGTCGTACTCGTAGTGGACGTGCCTCGGGCCGAGTCCCTGAGGGGCTCACAGCTGCAGAGGACGCTGCTCAGGGTGGCGAGGCGGCTTGAGAACCTAGCGCTCTACGAGGGGGCTAAGTGGTTCCAGCCGGAGAACAACATCAGCGGGAAGCATTGCCCAGTATGCGGGAAAGAGGGGGTGGAGCTGAGGAGGCGCTACTACCGCTGCCCGAAGTGCGGCTTGGAGTGGACCAGGGACTGGGCAGCGTGCTACAACGCAACAAAGCTCTTCCTAAAGGCCTACAGAGCAGAAAGGCACCTCGAAGCTCTGGACAAGTGGCTCAGCCAGCACCTCAGAGCCCCGACCCACGGCACCAGAGAAAGGCCAGCAGGCCCCAGTTCCCGGCACGGCCACACGGCCGCCCGCCGGGTGCCGCGCGCGGCGCGAGGAGGGGATGTGCCCGCGGCGACGCGGGCAGAAGGCCGCCTAGCACGGCGGCCCGCCCCGAAAGGGGGCGACCCATGACCCTAGGGGGCCCTCAGACAAGTGAAGGGGGCAGATGAGCCAGGCGCGGCCGGCTACTTCCCGCCTTCTATGCTAAAAACTTTTTCAGAGCCGCAAAGGTTAAAGATGTCCTCGGGTGTGAGGAGTGGCAGGTGTGTTGCTTGTCGAGCGTGTTCCAGGATCCCACTGTAGCCACAGTTAACATCGGCAAAAAGGGGCTCAGCGAGGAGGTCCTCGCGGAGATCAGCAACGTCTTGGATTCTAGGGGTGTCGTGAAGGTCAGGCTCCTCAAAAACTTCCGCGACACGTACGGGTACACGAGGGAGGACGTGGCTGTGATCCTCTCGCAGAGGCTGGGAGCCGAGGTCGTGGGCATCAGGGGATACGTGATAGCTTTGAGGAAGAAGAGGAGGAGGAGGCTCTGAGAGGCGCGGGCTCTAGTAGAGCGATGGGCTGCTCGCCAGCCTCAGGTACTTTATGAGACCGAAGTCGAAGACTCCGGCTTCCAGGTCGACGGCGTAGGCTTTGAAGCTCTCGATGTCGGCCTCCCTCAGGATCGGTGACAGCAGGTTTCTCTCGACGTTAACCTCTGTGCCGGGCATGAGGGGGCTGAGAGCGGGTAGAACTATGACCCTCTTGTCCATGTACTGGCCCTCTAGGAGGGCCTTGAGCTTCAGCCTGGCACCTACCTCGTCTCTCAGCGCGATGGCCGGGTGCTCGTGCCCCATGAGAATCACCTCTACATCCTCAGCGAAACCCTCGACCGGGAGGGGCTTGTGGCCGTGAATGAACATGATTCCTTCCTCAAGGAGGTAGGGGTCTCTGAGGGGTATGTTCATTTTCTTCAGCAGAGCGATCAGGTAGTTGTCGTGATTGCCTCTCACAACCTCCACGCTCACGCCGAGACCCTCCTTCAGGAAGCTCAGCAGCTCGCCTGTCTCCCGCCACTCCTGGCGCGTAACGTCTCCGAATTCGTGCTTCACGTCCCCGAGGATGACTACCCGCGAGGCTCCGGTCTCTCCAACCATCGACTCCAGAACACTCCTGATCTCGGTGCTCTGAACGGGGGGTATGTAGACACCCTCTTCGGCGAGCGCCTCCTCGTAGCCTATGTGGAGGTCTGCGACCGCCAGCACTCCAAGCTTGGCTATGTACACGCCTAGGCCGACTATCTCGATACCCTTGGATATGCTGAGTGATGGTAGCAAGCGGACTACCCTCTGGTTATTCCTCACAAACCGGACAGATTTATATTGTAGCTCTGCTTGGTGTAGGCGATGAGCGAGGGGAGAACTTCCCGCATCCCGGAGTTCTACAAGAAGAGCATCGACGAGAGGCTGAAGATAGTCGCTGAGTTCGCGGGTCTGACTGAGGAGGAGGTTAAGCTTCTGAGAAACTTCGGCAACCTCGACCCTAAGATCGCCGACTCCATGATCGAGAACGTGATAGGGGCTATGAGCTACCCGTTCGCCGTGGCAGTCAACTTCCTGATTAACGGCAAGGATTACCTCGTGCCCATGGTGATAGAGGAGGCGAGCGTCGTCGCAGCGGCCAGCAACGCGGCTAGGGTGATGAGGAGGGACGGCGGTATAAAATCTATCACAACCGGCCCGCTCATGATAGGGCAGGTGCAGGTTGTAGGGCTCAAGGATCCCTGGTATAAGCGCATGCTGGTGCTCGAGCACAAGGACGAGATCCTGCAGAGGGCCAACGAGGTCGACCCTGTTCTCGTGAAGTTCGGCGGGGGGGCGAGAGACGTGGAGGCCAGGGTAGTTGAGGGGCCGCACGGGCCCATGCTCGTCGTCCACTTAATCGTTGATGTCAGGGACGCTATGGGCGCGAACGCCGTCAACACCATGGCCGAGAGAGTCGCGCCCCTCATCGAGAGGATAACCGGGGGGAGGGTACTCCTCAGGATAATCTCGAACCTCGCGGACAAGAGGCTCGTCAGGAGCTACGTGAAAGTGTACAAGGAGGACATTGGAGGAGAGGAAGTGGTGGACGGTATCGTTAACGCCTGGGCTTTCGCAGCGGCCGACCCCTACCGGGCCGCGACGCACAATAAGGGCATCATGAACGGGGTCATCGCCGTAGCTCTAGCTACCGCGCAGGACCACAGGGCAATAGAGGCTGGGGCTCACGCCTACGCTGCTAGGAACGGCAGGTACGAGCCGCTGTCGAGGTGGGAAAAGGACGCTGACGGGAACCTGGTGGGTAGCCTGGAGATGCCCATGGCTGTCGGCATCATCGGCGGTGCCACGAAGGTTCACCCGGTGGCAAGAGTGGCGCTGAAAATCCTCGGGGTTAAAACTGCCACCGAGCTCGCCGAGGTCATGGGCGCGGTGGGCCTTGCTCAGAACTTTGCGGCGCTGAGGGCATTGGCGACGGAGGGGATCCAGAGAGGGCACATGAGGCTGCACGCGAGGAACCTTGCCATAATGGCCGGCGCTACTGGAGACCTGATAGACAAGGTCGTTGAGATAATGGTGAGCGAGAACAAGATAAACTTCGCCTACGCACAGGAACTCGTGGCTAAGCTGTCCAAGGAAGGTGAGGCTGACAGGAAATAGACTTAACTTTTTCTCAGCGTGTTTAGCTCGCTACTCAGGCTAAGGTAGTACTCGTTGATAACTTCATCCGAGGTAAGGCTGACCCTCACCTTTTCATCCGCTAATATGATCAGCCTGTCCCGCTCGCCCCCTTCCCTTTCCGTGGCACGGATCCTCTCTTCAGCCTTAACCAGCCCTTTTGCTGCAAGGCTTGACACGGCTCTTTCCACAGATTCCATGTCGAGTTGTAGGACCGGGAGTCTTCCTAGGTACAGCCTCTCGATGGCTGAAGGTACCTCCGAGAGCCACAGTGAGCCGCCGAACACCACGAGCGCTCTCAGGATGTCTAGCTGAAGCCGGGAGCCTTTATCCTGTCTCGACCTCAACTCACTAATGTACTCATCCATGAAGCTTACTCTTTTTATGGCCGGTTATTTGTTTAACGCCGGGGAGAGTGCTGCGCTCAGCTAGCGTGAATGCTGGAGAGATGTGGATGGCTGTCTTCCTAGCTTACTTTGTACTAGTGAACGTGGGGCACGTTCTAGCTGGGTATGCTATACTCTTACTTTATGGGGCGCTTGCAGTCGTTGCGGAGATACAGGATCCGCCGGGCTTGACTCTACTTGACTGCTTAGCCTTACCGTTCATCGGTATTCTGCCCCATATCTTCCTGATACCCGTTTTCGCTACGGGTAGTGTGAGCCTCCTTGCTATCATTTTCACCGTGATTTCGGCTATTACCGAGGAGATATTCTTCAGGGGTTTTCTCATGAAGCGCCTTGGCCTCCCGATCCAGGCGCTTGTCTTCATGTACTCGCATCTCTCAGTAACCGACCCCCTGTTTCTCGTGAACTCATCTCTACTAGCCCCACACTACTTTATCTTCGGGCTTACCGCTGGACTCATAGCAGAGAGAAAAGGGTTTGAGGGGTCAAGCCTCTTCCACGCTACCTACAACTCAGCCGCCACTTTATACTTCCTCGCCCTTAACACGACGACGATTTCCCTGCTCCTAGCCTCGGATATCTTAAGCCTCGCGGCGGTGTTGGTATACATGTTGTTTTCTAAACGTAAAATATTGTTTTCACGGGTATGATTTCAGCAGGCAAAGTTAATATGTTTTAACCCTCTAGGGGCTTCCGTGCACAGGACCCAGAGGCTCGCCGTTACCGCTTTAATGGCTTCCTTGGCGCTCGCGCTCTCAATCCTCAAAGTGGAGCTACCGTACCCCGTCCTACCGTACTTGAAGTTCGACTCAGCCGAAATACCCGTAACCCTCGTCTACTTCATGTGCGGGCTCTCCTGCGGGCTCCTCGCCGAGGCCCTGCACTTCACCGGCCTCGTCGCGAGGGGGGCCGACCCCCTCGGGGCCCTGATGAAGCTCCTGGTC
>NZ_CP094288.1:484489-636489 GCF_022693705.1 Infirmifilum sp. NZ | reverse complement strand
TTACAGGTTGACGGCCGCGATTTCTGTAGCGTGAGGGTTTACAGGGCTACTATAGTCGGCAACAGCATAAGTGTTTACGGCGGCGCCCTGGATATCGAGAAAACGAAGCATGGACCTGAGATTCTGGAGCTCATCGCACCCATTAGATTGCGGGATGAGCTGAGGCTCCGCGACGGCGATGCGGTCGAAGTAGAGATAATGGTCTAGCTAAGCTTTCACCGGCTTTAGTCTGAACACGCAGAGGTTATTTTCCTCGTGCACAACCTGCCCATTCTCCCACACAGGGTAGACCTTCGCTCCTGAAAGGATACGCGTGCCTGACGCAACGTAGAAAGGCAAGGGGCACAGCTTTTTTAGGGGACAGCTCTTCTCTCCCAGCACTTTCACATCGTAGACTTCATCTCTCACCTCAACTTCTCCCTGGAGGCCAATGCTCGCTAAAACAGCGTTTATCGACTCGGTTACTGAGGCGGATTTTTTGCCTTGGAATTTCTCTCGTGCTAACAGCTCTGCGGCAACCGCCACCTGTCCGCTCGTCAAGCTGAGCTTCTCACTGAGCTTCAGGACCACAAGGGCTAAGAGGCCCGAGCAACTCTCTCTCATTACGTTGAAGGGTGATGAGCTGTGTCCTTATTAAGCATATCTCAGCCTCCTCCGATGTGTGGCAGAAGCTTAACAGTGTCGCCGGGCTTTAACCAATAGTCAGGGTTTACCGAAATGTCGTTCACTAAGATTACCAGCCTATCTAGCAGAGGTTTCACTTCATCACAAACTACGTCTCGTAGCCTCACTTTATCAGCGCTAGGAAGTTCGACCTCCTCGAACTCTTTCCCCGACAGCTCCGTCAGAAATCCAAAGTAGTAAACCTTAACCTTACCCATACCTGATCATTGAGTCAGGTCGACCCATTTCCCAAGCTTGTCTCTCACGTCGCTCAAACCCAGCCTCTCGAGCGTCGAAGCCCTTGGAATCCCACGGTGGTCCCAGCCAATGAGGTTGTAATAAGCACCAAGCATCTCATCGTACCGTTGAGCGTCGAGCCTGGCGCCCTTAAATGGTCCTTTAGTCAGGGGCCTGGTGAACCACTTGCTCGGTGGGTAGTCTAGCGCTCTACTCCACCGTTTACCCTCGGCTACGTACTCGCGCACCCAGAAGGCTCTAATAAGGTTGAGTACACGCTCGGAAACGACCATGAAATCCTCGAGCCTCCACTTAAGGCCAGTGGCGGCGTTGAACAGATTGATGTACCAGTCGAGCTCAAGCCCGACCTCAACCCACGGCAACCTGCAGGACACGAGTACCTCGAACAACCCCCCTCTAATCCTCTGAAGCTCGAAAACTCTCTCTGCCTTTGCTCGCGTATACTCGAAGCGCCCGTGAGACACTTCCCACGAGATTACCCAAGCATCCTTGTGGTGCGCGCCTATAGAGCTAACGCCGTACGATAACGCCATAGCCGGTGCTGTGTGGCAGTCGTACGCGGAAACGCTGAGCCCCTTAACGTGAACAGCCAGGTCCTCTCCTCCGATAGTGCGGGAGGCGTGCTCAACGCCCTCAGCGAGGACCTCACCAAGGCCGGGGCGCCTATACACAATGTCCTCGGAGAGGCTCACGAACCGGTCAAAGTCACCCCACTCGACGTTCTCCTTGATCAGCTTCTTCTCGCTCGCTTCGGCGGCGAAGGCAAGGACAGACCCTAGGCCGATTGTGTCGATACCCCACATATCCGCAAGCCTGTTAAGCCGTGCGACCCTCCTGAGGTCTCCCAGCCCGATGTTGGACCCGAGCATCGCCACGTTCTCGTAGTCGAGCTCCGAGACCTCACCTTTGTCGTCGTAAATGTAGTTTCCACACGTCATGTTGCAGTTAGGACAGCCCCTCTGACCAACTTTCATCCTCTCCATAGCGTTGCCGTCTATTTTCTCACTCTCATCGAAAACCCCCTCGTTGAAGTTGTATGTGGGTAAAACGCTGTTCGCCTGAGACCACTGAACAGTCATCATGGTGCCTTGCCTCATCCAAAACGAATATGCCGGTTTCTCCTTAATTTCCGCGTAAGCCCTAGCGGCCAGTCTCCTATACTTGTCCTCGTCGTAGAGCTCTGGAGCTCTTTCGCCTGTAAACACCACTGCCTTCAGGTTCTTACTCCCCATTACAGCGCCGATGCCTGGTCTGCCCCCGCTTCTTCCCTCTTGGGATATTATCGTCGCGAGTTTAACGAGGTTCTCCCCCGCAGGGCCAATAACGAGTATACCTGAGTTTCTCCCATGCCTTTTGACGAGCGAGCGCTCACTAGTGAAAGTGTCTTTCCCCCAAAGGTCGTCCGCAGCGAGGAACTCAACTTTTCCATCAGAGACATGAACGTACGTTGGCTTCTCCGCTTTCCCGGTGATCGCTACAGCGTCGTAACCAGAGTATCTCAGGTAAACGGCGGCCTTGCTACCTATGTTCCCGTCACCGTACCCGTGGGTGAGCGGGCTTTTTGCCGCCACGACAAGCTTACCCGTACTGGGACCGGGTAAGCCGGTCAACGGCCCTGTAGCTATAACAAGGATGTTGTCTGGAGAAAGGGGATCGGTTCCGGGCGCTAGGTGGTCCCAGAGTAGCCTAACAGCGAAGCCCCTTCCACCAATGTACGTCTTAGCAAAGTCTCCATCATACTCTTGGATCTTCACACTCTTTGAAGTGAGGTCAATCCACAGAATCTTACCATTCCACCCCTTCATCTTTACCTCGAAGAAATCGTTACGGTACTTAAAGTTAAAAATTACTCAGAAAAGCTTATATAGAGATAAGGCGAAGGGATAACCCCCCGGTGGTTTTTCGTGGATCTTAAAGTCGTTATCCTCCCTTACGAGAGCGCACACTACACCATTGTCCTAGACCAGTCTGTAGCAAAGAAGCTCGACTTAAGGCCTAACGACAGAGTTCGAGTTGTCTCCAGGTCGCACGAAGTGATAGCTACAGTGACGATCGCTAAGGAGTTCCCCTCAGATTCCATCGGGATATACTTGAACGTCTCCCGGATTCTTCAGGTAAACGAGGGAGAGATCGTGCAGGTTGAGCCCACGGAGCCCCCCAGGTCACTGAATGTCATTCGTAAGAAGCTTGCAAGAGGTAAGATAACTTTCGAGGAGGCCAAGCAGCTGATGCAGGACATAGTTGGCGGCGTTCTCAGTGAGGTTGAGATAGCAGCCTTGGTTACGGCGATACACTTTCAGGGCATGTCGATTGATGAGGCGTACAACCTGACTGTGGCGATGGTTGAGACGGGCCGGCGCCTCTCGCTCAACAGGCCCACGATCCTCGACAAGCACAGCCTAGGCGGAGTTCCAGGTGACAAGACAAGCCTCCTAGTGGTGCCCATAATAGCCTCCCTGGGCTTCACCATCCCGAAAACCTCTTCAAGAGCGATAACCTCGCCTGCTGGAACCGCAGACCGGATGGAGGCTATAGCCCCTGTAAACCTTTCAATAGAGGAGATGACCCGGGTGATAGAGAAGACTAACGGGTGCATTGTTTGGGGCGGAGCCCTCAACCTCGCTCCCGCCGACGACATCATAATCAGAGTGGAGTACCCTCTAGGAATCGACCCGTTCTTCGTACCCTCGATACTGGCGAAAAAGCTGGCTGTAGGGTCGACGCACGTTGTTCTTGATGTCCCAACGGGTAGGGGCACGAAGGCACGGACGCTAGAAGAAGCGCGCAGGATATCCTACGACTTCATCGAGCTCGGCTCCATGCTGGGCATAAAGATTCAGGCTGTTTCAACGTACGCTGAGGAGCCCGTGGGCTACGCTGTGGGGCCTGCTCTGGAGGCCAGAGAAGCGCTACAGGCTTTAAGCTCACTCAAGCCCTTAGACCTTGTGGATAAAGCTGTCAGTCTGGCTGGAACCCTCCTTGAAATGGTTGGAATACAGAACGGCTACGAAATAGCTTTCGAGGCACTTAGGACTGGAAAAGCCGAGAAGAAGTTCAGGCAAATTATAGAGGCGCAGGGAGGGAACCCCGAGGTGAAGCCTGAGGATATACCGCTCGGAGACAAAACTCTTACAATCTACTCGGAGGAGGATGGCTTCGTCTACTTCATTGACAACCCCACTATAGCCCTGGTGGGCAAGATGGCCGGCGCACCGATAGACAAGGGAGCAGGCGTCTTGCTTCACGTGAAAATAGGGGATAGAGTCAAGCCTGGGGATCCTCTGTTCACAGTTTACTCGTACAGCTCTGCGAAGCTCCAAGCCGTTGAAAGACTCCTTGAGACCTCAAAGGCTGTAGGCATAGGTAAGATAGCGGGCAGGAAGATGCTGCTCGAGAAAGTGAGCTTTACACCATCGAGGCCCCTGCTGGAGCGGTGACCTAAGGCACAGCAAGTTTTTATGCCTCAAACCCACCTTAAACGCTAGAGTGGTAAACGTGAGTGACTTCATAAAGCTGTTCGCCAACAATCTCACAAGCTGGGTTGAGGCTCAGAAAACGTTCCTAGATTCAGCGAAGTCGATCGAGCGGGAGCTTGAAAACGCTGACAGACTGGAGCTGATACTTGCAACCCGCGCCGCGTTCGCCCACATGATTAAAACCATAGAAGCTTTTGACAAATGGCTTCAGGATCCATTCATAATTGGACACATGCCGAGGGAGATGCTTCTAGATATCCAGAGGAAAACTTGGGAGATCCTTAAAAGCCTGCTGGAACTCGACATTAAGCACACCTCCGAGTTTCGTGACATGCTTCTCAGTCTGGCCGAGAGTGGCAAGCTGAACCCAATACTCTATGCTCCTAGAGAGGAGTCGAGACGCGAAGACAGGTTCCACATAAGCTACTAGCTAAGCTACTCACGGGTGCAGCTCTTGAGCTTTCCGGATACCGTCAAAGCTCTTAAGGCAGAAGGGTTGCTGGCTGAGGTAGACGCGCCTCTTTCGCCAGACTACGAGATACCGTGGCTTGCCTCAAGGTTGGCAGAGAGTACCGTTAAAGCACTGCTCTTCAGCAATGTACAGGAGAAAAGCTTCCACCTTATAACCAACGTTTACTACGGTAAGGCACAACTAGTGTTTAAAGAGGACGTCGACGGCCTTCGCGAAAGGTTTAGGCGTTGGCTGACCCTATTCGCTCAATTCCCGGCGGACCATGCTTCGAAACTTAGCAAGCTGGCTTCACTGGCGTGGCTAGCAGATGTCCTACCTAGGATACGGGACTCAGCTAAAGGCTTCCTGCAGTCAACCTCCTTTGACCTGGATCTAACAGAGCTCCCTGCGTTGCGGCATCACGTGGGTGAGGAGTTCCCGGTTATAAAGAACCCTGTGGTCGTTTTTCAAGATAGGGAAGCGGGAACCCTAGAGGTGTTCTCGCAGCCAGTCCAGGTTGTGGATGAAAAAACTCTGCTCATTCATATCCCTCACCGTACTAGGGCTTATAGGCTAATCGAGGATGTAGCACGACGTGGGGGCACGCTAAACGTATCGGTGGTTGTAGGTGCACCACCATACCTGCAGCTCGCCGCTGGGATCAACTGGATTCCATGGGTAGACAAGTACATGCTCGCAGGTGAGCTTTCGGGATTACCGCTAGAGCTGATGAGGCTGGACAACGGCATGTACGTGCCCGCTGAGGCGGAAATGATAATCACCGGTGAGCTCGTCCCAGGGGACGTTAGACCGGAGGGGAAAATGCTCTACGAGGATCTGCGACTGTATGGGGGCTCTCCCATGCCCGTCGTGCGCGCTAAGACGTTGCTGTACAAGCCCTCTGCACTTTTCTACACTTCAATAACAAACCCCCTGCTAAGCGATGTGGCGTCGCTCAAGGAAATCGAGGAGAAGCTTCTCCTAGAGTTCATCCAGCAGCACATCCCGAGCGTTATCGGGGTGAAGTATATCGCAAGCGATGCGTACAGGACAATGATCGTCGCCCTGGATGGATCACAGTCAGTTTCCGCGCTCGAGGTTGGCGGCCTTCTCTTCTCAATCAACGTGAACCCCTACCTCGACACAGTCGTGGTTTTGAAGTGCGGAACACGATGCTTAGAAAGCATGAAGGATGACAGCAGAGTGCTAACCTACCTGATCTCGAGTTTACAACACGGAAGCATCCTAGCCGCAAGCGCCACGCCTCTAGATGATGTTCTAAGAAGTGAGAGAAAAACTAGGATCATAGTAGATGCTACGAGCGCAACACTCGAGAACAGCATTAACGACTACATCGAGGGGGTTAAAGATGTTGCTAAGCTCACCGAGTTATACGCGAGACTTTCTCAAGAACTTCGGGATGCGCAGTCCTGATATATTTGCAAATTTCGCACAGAACATCTTCTTTCTTTACCTTACTCTCTAGCAGTAGTTGGGCTATCTCCCTAACCTTGTCTTCGAGCTCTGGGATGCTCGCCGTGGACCAAGCCCCGCGTTGCCGGTTAATGTACCGGCTAATGCTCGATTGGCTAACTCCCAAAGCGCGGGCTATTTGAAGCTGAGTCAAGCCGACCTCCTCATACATGTACTTGACTATCATCCCTCTTACGCTGGGAAGCAGCTTCCTGCTTATGCTTTCACAGGGGGCTTGCACGCCTAACACCTATGTACTGATTGTATGACACCGGCAATAAAAGGATTGTTACAGGGAAAAGGCTTTTGCCACAATAAATTCTCTGTTCAAAATAAGCTACCGACATCTATTGGATAAAGAAATCTCTTTTTACAAATAACGCTGCATTCTGAACCATAAAATAAAATAAGAGATTTTGACCGCGTAAAGAATATATACCTCCCTTTAGACACTACACATGGTGAAAAACCAATGTCACACCAGAAAATAATGGCCTACTGCGTTAAGTGCCGCAAGCAGGTTGAAATGAAGAACCCTCAGCAGGTCACGCTTAAGAACGGCAGGCTTGCCTACAAGGGCACCTGCCCCTACTGCGGCACCACTGTCTACAGGTTTGTAGGCAGAGTTAAGCAGTAAGGAGACGTAGGGATACCATCAAAAATATAACGTAATTTTTTCTCATCTACCCCGTGATGGTTTAGATGAGCAAGGACTTGGCACTCCTCGAGAAGCTTGAGATGCTGATCCCGGGCTTCCGCGGTTACAAGCAGAAAGAGCTTCTTCGAGAGGATGATGCTCTCGTTCGGAGAAAGGTCGCCTCCATCTTGGATGATGCGCGCGTAAAGGTAGAGAGGTTAATTACCGTTATGAGGAAGAAGAACATATCGATAGCTCTGAGGCTCGACGATTTAAGGCTCGAGCTGATGAAAGCCTCTCAGATGGTGAAGCACGCAACGTACGGTTACTCAGGCCTATTTGATCGAGTGAAGATAGGTGAGACGGAGCTTCAGCGCTTACTAGAGTACGACTACAAGCTCGTGTCAGGGGCTTCGAGGATAATGGAGCGCATCCTCGAACTGTCAACGTTGACCGACCCGCAGGAATTCATGGAGAAGCTTAACTCGACAATAGACTTGGTCAGGCAACTGGAAGACGACATCAAAGCACGGGAGGACGTACTCAGGGGTGGGGTGGCTTAGCGGTGTCGAAGGGCTCTCTGCAGGTAATCAGGTGGGTTAACCCTTCTCCAGACGACATAGTATGGAGGTACCCGAACGACGACATCCAGCTAGGGTCAGTAGTCATAGTTGAAGAGCACCAGGTTGCTGTGTTCTTCAGGGATGGGAAAGCCTACGATGTTCTCGGACCCGGGAGGCACGTTCTCTCCACACTTAACATACCGCTACTCTCGAAGGCTTACAACATCATATACCCTGAGACACCCTTCAAGGCGACAGTCATCTTCATCAGCATGAAGCAGTTTCAGGGGAAGTTCGGCGGGCAAACGCAAACTCAAGATCTCGCCCCCCTCAAGTTTTACGGTAGTTTTTGGTTCAGAGTTTCAGACCCGCAACTCTTTGTCGTCGAAGTTGTCGGAGGCCAGAGAGCGTTCGACACGGAGTCCGTCAATAAGTTCCTGAGAGGGTACTTCCTAGAGAACGCTATGGCGTCGCTCAGTAAGTACAAGCTAGCTGAAGTGTTCTCAAATGTGGACAAAGTTACAGCCGAGCTGAAGCTCGACCTCCTCGAGCCTTTCAGGCGCATAGGGCTTGAGCTGATAGACGTGAAAATGGAGGGTTTAGACACCACGCCCGAGTACCGTGACAGGATCTTCTGGATTACACAAACCGGCACTCCAGCGGAGGTTCTGAGGATGGATACTGTAAAAAGTGTTGCGCAGGAGCTTGGGAAATCACCAGGAGCCTCAATTGGGACAGGGATGGTGATAATACCCCCGCTTCTATCCACGCCTACGCCAGCACAAGCTCCAGCAGCTCCAGCTGCACAGGCTCAACCACCCAGCTTTCAAGGCATGCAGTGCCCTAAGTGCGGAACCCTGAACCCGCCGGGAGCGAGGTTCTGCTACAACTGTGGCACTCCACTAACTAAAAAGTGCCCGAAGTGCGGCAACGACGTCCCGCTCAACGCCAGGTTCTGCCCATACTGCGGATACCAGTTCACCTAGGTGTAGCGCGTGCGCCTTCCGCTCCTACTCTCTATAATTCTCTGGGGAGCACTCTTAATAGCGGTGGGGATAGGTGCGATCAGCGGCTACAGCATTTTCTCGTGCATCCTCATAGTGCTAGGGCTATCGATAGCACTCAACGCGTTCACCGCATGGTGCCCCCATTCCAAGTGCCCCAGGAGAGGGTTCCTGCTTCTCTGGGGATTATTTTTCTCCGAGTTAGGTTTAATCTCTGAGGCGTCGAGGCACTACAGCTCCCTGCCTTTCTGGGCAGGCATCTTTATAATTACTCTCGCACTATCAGCGTACGCTATAGACAAAAAGTACTCAATCTTCTAGGCTGTCCACGCCTAGCACACCCATTCCATCACCGCATCCACTGAGGCCTTTTTCACAAGCTCCTACAGCGTGCCGTGTTTGCTACCTCGGCACCTCACCACCTCTTCACGCTGTGCAAAGGGCTCAGCACGCTGCTCTATCCGCGCCAGGAGCTCCGCTATTGTTTGTTAGCTAGATTTTTTCTCCTACTTGCTGAGGAAAAGCGAAAAACGTTGAGGATGCAGGAGTCGGCTTCAGGAGATAAAAGCCTTCTAGGCTGGAGGTGCGATATTTACCTTCACACTACCTCCGAGCCTTTTAGCTTCGGAAACTAGAAAGTTGAAGCACTCTGCTAAATCCCGCTTAGAGGATGCCCCAAACGACGTGAGGTGTATTTCCAAGATAGGCGCGCCTAGCTCCACTCCCTTAGGATGGCTTTTAACGTAAACCCTAGGGTAGCTCCTTACAGCTCTTTTAACAACGGGGGCGAACTCCGACTCGGGTATTCCTTGAACCGTGAACAATGCCTCGAGAAACTCTTCGGCCTTGAATATTCGTTGCAAGATCGGTTTAACGCCGCTCTCAAAGACAGCCTCAACCTCTTTAGGAGGACCCGGTAAGACAAAGATGTGCGTTCCACGAACTCTAACATACACACCTGGAGCCGTCCCCGCAGGGTTTGCGAGAGGGAGAGCCCCAAGTGGTAGGTAAGCCATCTTAACTCTTTCAGGCGTTAGCGGCATCCCCTTCGCCGCGTACTTCTCCTTGATCATCTTCAAGGCTTGCTCGTTGAGGACCAAAGGCCGGTTTAGCGCCCTGGCAAGCCCCTCTACGGTCATGTCGTCGAAGGTGGGTCCCAAGCCACCCGTGGATATAGCCACATGAACCGGCTTGAAGAGGGCGTAACGAAATGCCTCCGCGATGCTCAAAACGTTGTCTCTCACGGTAAGTGCTGTATCGACAACAAAACCCAGCTTTGTCAGTTCCTCAGAAATCCTCTGGGCATTAGTGTTCAGAACTTTTCCGATGAGCAGCTCGTTGCCGATGCTGATGATCAGCGCTCTGTTCTGCTTGTCCAGGGGCTCAGCCTCTAGTCTATTCGTCATCAAGTCAGCCGTCTCCTCCGTCATCACGCTCGTGAAACAAGAGAGAAAGCACCTCATTAAATTTTCCAGCCCTTAACGTCACCTCGCCTTAAGACAAACACTCTTATAAATGCAGCAATCATCATGGACAGCCACAAGGGAGAGTAGAGGAAGAAGTAGAGGGTAAGCCAGCGCAGCTTAACTTCATAGCCTATTTTCCTAGAAAGCGACCACACCGCTAAGCTGTAGACGAGAAAGTACGGTAGCGTGAAAAACACCTGAGGGGGTAGAAAAGCCGCTAAAGTTTCAACAATGTAAACGAATGGGAGCAGAGAAGCAAGCAGGCTGAAAGCAAAATGCCATAGTGTGAGAGATAAAGCGAGGATCCACGGAACATGTGAAAGCAAAATGGCTGGGAGGATCAAAACCCAGGGAAACATGACGAGAACCGCCGCAGCGGACTCAAGAGAGTACTTGGTGCTAGCTTTGGGTAGCACGTGCAAGTATTCTTTAACCCACAGCCAGGCCCCCACAGACCACCTAAGCCTCTGATTAACCCAATCGCGAACGCCAGTGGGAGTTTCCACCATTACAGCTGACTGGTGAAAGTACCTGTAACGCAGACCTAAGAAAAAGCTCCTGAAGCCAATGTCCATGTCCTCTAGAACGGTGTTCTTGAAGCCTCCCAGCTCCTTCAGTGCTGCGCGCCGGAAGGCGAATGCGGCTCCATTCAGCCCGGCGCAGAGCCCCACTCGCCGGTCGAAAATATAGCTGGCCACCCCGAAGGCCAGGTAATCGTAGTACGTTAGTTTCCCTATAAGAGAGTTCCCCCATGCGACCTTCTTAATCTCAACTACGTCGACATTATCCATGAATGATACTAGCTTCTCGAGAAAAAGGGGGTCGTTAATCCGCGTGTCACTGTCCAGAAACAGGACGATCTCCCCCGTTGAAATAGATAGGGCTTCGTTTAGAGCCCTCACCTTTCCTCTTCTAGCCTCGCTCACCAAAAACACGACTCGATCACGGTAAACATCGATGAGCCCGCGTAGATCTTCACCTGGTTCATCGATGCTGACGATGACCTCTTTTAGCAGGTGGTCCCTGTGTTTAGTGAAAAAGTCCAGAATCTCAGACAGGTTTTCTGGGTCCCGGTAAGCTGTGACTATGACGGCCACATCTCGCATCGCTAAATGCCCTCAATCTTGCCCTCCCTGTAGATCTTCACAGCGGGACCCACTACCGATCCAGCCTTGATACGTGCATGAGGGGCTACGAAGACACCTAGCTTCTTCTTTTTACCTATCAGCCCCTGGAGGGGTAGCTCCCGGCTCAGAGTGTAATCGTCGGGGAGCACGCTAAGGACCGTTGTCCGTGGCTCTGCAACGCTCCTGTACCCCATGACGCTGTCTGTGATCAGTGAAAAGCTCCCAACAGTCGCTTGCGGTTGAATGACACTGCGCTTGACCTCGGTGTGAGCGCCTACCACGGCGCGCTCCTCTATAGAGGTGTACTCGCGCACGAACGCCCCTTTTCCGACAAACGCCCCTCTACCCACGTACACGGGTCCTTTAAGAACCGCGTAATGGTCTATCGTGGCTCCCGCATCGACGATGACGCAGCCCTCTAGGATAGCTGTGTGGGATACCCTAGCCGTAGCCGCAATGGACAGGCCGCACTTCCTTTTCGTTAGGCTGTAGAACGCGTTTATGAGGTCCCACGGGTAGTCTACTGCAACCCACTCACCGGTCCAGTAAGCTGCGTAGACTCCGATCTTCTCAATCAGGTAGTTAAGAGCCTCAAAAAACTTTAAACCCCTCTCCAGGAGCGCGAAAAACTCCGATGGAAGAATGAACGCACCGCCAACGACGTAGCTCGTCTCCTTGCCTGACACGCTTTCAACGACCCTCGTGACGAGATTTTCCCTTACGAAAGCCGCTCCGAAAGCTTGAACATCAGGTCTCGGGACAAGAAGAACGCTCGGCCTCTCCTCGCCTCTATGGACCTCGAGGATTCTTCTAAATGCATCCTCCTCAACTATTACGTCACCGTACACCAGCATGAACCATTCATCCCCCTCCAAAGCCTCGGCGGCCGCCAAAAGCGCCCCCTCAATTCCGGGTAATTGCTGAACTCTAACCGAGACGCTGGCGGCGTAGCCGCTCTCATTAACGCTTCTGACTATTTCGCCCATCGGGACATCCTCCGAAGTCACAACAATAGCCTTGTCGCCTGTTGCCCGTAGCGCGCTGGTCAAGGGATACATGAAGAGGGGCTTGCCCATGATGCTCAGAAGCGCCCTTGGATAACCGTCGGTCAGAGGAAGCATGCGGTTAGTCCTTCCACCGGTTAAAACAACCGTCTTCATACCCTACTCCACCGTCACGGTCTTAGCGAGGTTCCGTGGCTTGTCTGGATCAGCCCCCCTCTCGACAGCCGTGTAGTACGCTAGGAGCTGAAGCGGAATAACCGATAAAACAGGCAGGAGGAGCTCATCCCGCGATGGAATAATAACTCTGTCCTCTACTCTCTCAGCGAGCTCGGAGCCTTCCGGCAGAATTCCCACAGTGAAAGCCCCCC
Source organism: Infirmifilum sp. NZ (assembly GCF_022693705.1). Taxonomy (NCBI): domain Archaea; kingdom Thermoproteati; phylum Thermoproteota; class Thermoprotei; order Thermofilales; family Thermofilaceae; genus Infirmifilum; species Infirmifilum sp. NZ. Next base: position 623,999 of record NZ_CP094288.1, on the reverse strand, counting down.
TGGCCTTCATTTCCTCCACGTTACCGAGAAGCTTCTTCTCGAGATAACTCTCGATCGACACAAATATCACCGGAAACCCCGGCTCGACTAAAGCTATTGGGCCGTGCTTGCTTTCACCAGCAGGGTATCCCTCGGCGTGCACATAAGCCACCTCTTTCAACTTCAGCGCCCCCTCTAGGGCTATCGGGAGCCCCAGACCCCTGCTCAAATAATATGCGCTACTCTTGACCGACATAAACCTGCCCATCTGCTTAGCCCAACCCTCGTTCTTCATAATCACCTCTGAGGCCAGATCTGGGAGCGCCCTTAAACGCTCGCGAATGCTCCTAATGTCTCCCTCATCGAGCCTACCGCTCCTGCGTGCTACTAGCGATGCCAGCCAAGTGAGGGCTGTAAGCTGCGTAGTGAAGGTTTTTGTGGCTGCAACACCAATTTCCGGTCCAGCCTTCATGTAGACCGCTTGGTCACTTTCTCGTGAAATAACACTCCCGACCACGTTCGTCAGGGAAACAACCCGGCAGCCCCGGGCCTTAAAGGCCCTGAGAGCCATCAGCGTGTCTATAGTCTCCCCGCTTTGAGAAACCGCTAGAAGGACATCTCCTCTGCCGGCTATGTGCGCGTAGGATTCGTACTCGCTGGATATAAAGGGAATTACCCTTCTCCCAGCTAGTTTGGCCGTGAGAAGAGAGAAGAACAAGGAGGCGTGGTAGCTTGTTCCGGCTGCTGTGATGAAGATCGTGTCGCTCCCGTGAAGCAGATCGGCCCCCTTCTCGTAGTCCTCTCCGAACCCAGTCACCGTGTCGTTGATTACGCGTGGTTGCTCGTGGATCTCCTTAAGCATGAAGTGGGGGTAGCCCTCCCGGCGAGCAGACTCAGGGGTCCAGTCGACGGTGAAGACTCTACTGCTAGGGTCCACAACCTCCCCGTTAAGCCGCTCGATGTATACGGTATCCCTTGATATGTAGCCGAGCTCACCGTCAAGAAGTGTGATTACTCTCCTGGTGTACTCTAGGAATGCCGGTATGTCCGAAGCCAGGAAGACTCTCCCGTCACCGATCCCAATCACCAGGGGTGAGTGCTTCCGAGCAAAGTATATCCGGTCGGGTGTGTCTTGGATTAAGACCGCCAGAGCGTAACTGCCCTTGAGCCTCGAGACCGACCTCTTGAAAGCCGAGAAAGGCTCGTAGCCTTGTGAAACGTTTTCCTCTATCAAGTGGGCTACTACCTCGGTGTCCGTCTGGCTCCGGAATACGTGGCCTTTCCTTTCCAGTTCGCTCTTCAGCTCCACGTAGTTCTCGATGATGCCGTTGTGGACCACAGCAATACGACCCTTGCAGTCGACGTGGGGGTGCGCGTTTTCGTCGGTCGGGGGTCCGTGCGTGGCCCACCTCGTGTGGCCTATACCCACACCCCCTTCAAGACACGAGAAGCAGAGCCTAGCGTCAACCTCGTCGATTTTCCCAGCGCCTTTAACCACCCTTATTTTCCCCTCGGATATTGTGGCTACCCCTACGCTGTCGTAACCCCTGTACTCAAGCCTCCGCAGACACTCGCCTAGGACCCGTCCGGCCCTAATCCCGTCGCCGACGATCCCGACGATCCCGCACACAGGTCTCTTCCTAGAAGCGGGTTAATAAGCTGTACGTATAGCAATCTGCATACGGTTGAAGCCCAGCTTATTTTACGGCAAAACATATTGAAGCTCCCTGGATAAGAGTACAAGTGGTGGGTTGGGTCACATGGAGGAAATAACGATGGAGGAGTTCCTGAGCAGGGTTGCAGGGAAGAGGATCCGCGTGAGGCGCGTTGTTGCACCCCCTCCCGGGATTGTGATTGAATCTATGGGAAGCGTTTACCTAGTAAAGGTAAAATAGTCTTTTTTCTGACTTTTTCAATGTTAGTGATGTTTGGTAGAGATGTTAAGGCTCTTGCTAGGAAGCTAATCGTCCACAGGTACGATTACTTCTCCGGGGACAGGCTCAACAGTGAAGGTAGGAAGGTTTTCGAGGAAATGGCGAGAATGCTCGTCTTCGAGCACCCTTACTACAAGAAGCGAGTTAAGGAAGTTAGACGCAGAGGAGACTTTGAGTCCTTCATTAAGCTGGCTGAGCTGATTCTCGGGGAAGCAGAAACGAAGAGCCTGGTCTCAACTACTCTGAACTCTCCGTACGAAGAGCGAGGAGCTTCTGGTGCTTAGCTTGTCATCAAGTCTACTTTGATGATACCTTCGAGGTCGAAGTAGAGGATCCTCGCATCCTTAAAGGAGATGTACTTCGACTGGCCGTCGCTTGCAACCTCGTATGTCAAGAGGATCTTGCACGGGGCCTCAGTGATGCCTCTTCTCTCGATCTCTTCTATGAGCTTTCTAGCTACTCTCCGCCACTCCTCAAGGCTCTTACTGCGGTCAACTCCTTGCTCCTTTACCAGCCTGGACAGCGTCGCGTAGAAGGCTTTCCTGAGGTTGAACATAGCTCCCCTTGAACTGGGGCTAATAGGGGACTGGATCGTGTTTGCAAGCGCACTAACCTCCACCACGTCTAGAAACTGCCTCAGGTTCCGGCCAAGCTGCTCTATATAGGTTCGCATGGCCTCGGGGAATTTTCTCTCCTTAATACCGTCTTCTATGAGCTTAAGCACTAGGTTAACATTACTTACAAGGTCCTCCATGTCAACATCCAATTTAAATCATCACTGCAAAGTTTTTAAACTTTTACTTATTAAATCAGCCCAAAAACGTATGCTTTGTTACGTGGCTAGCGTAAAAGGGCTAAAAAGTGAGACATACAAGAAATAAATTGTAGAAAGCTCAGTCTGTAAATGTGTCGAGCCCAATCCTGCGAGTAAGCTCTTCTGCCAGCCGACTAGGCGCCGAGGAAGCTTTCGTTTACCTGGCGCGTAGTATGGAGCTAAGGCGCAAAGGCGTAGATGTAGTGTCCTTCGGAATCGGGCAGCCAGATTTCCAACCCCCGCCGAACGTTATAGCGTATGCCAAGGAGGCCATGGACGCCGGGTACAACGGCTACGGTCCGAGTCTCGGTATGCCTGAGCTCAGGGAATGTATTGCGGATTTCCTGAACGAGAAGTACGGGTTGGACGTTAAGCCAGACGAGGTTGCAGTTACGGCCGGGGCGAAAGCGGCTGTCTTCATCGGCATGCTGGCCCTTTTGGAGCCGGGCGACGAAGTAATTCTCCCCGATCCCTCGTACCCGCTGTACGAGTCGGTAGCTAACTTTGTTGGCGCAAAAACCAGGTTCGTGAGACTGCACAGCGGGAACAACTACAAAATCCGTTTCGAGGACGTGGAAAAACTGGTATCAAGTAAGACTAGGATGATAGTCATAAACTACCCTGAAAACCCCGTGGGCTCCACGATGGACAGGAAGGATGTCGAGGCGCTGGTGGAGCTTGCCTATGAGAAGAGGTTCGTCGTACTATCGGATGAAATATACGACCACTTTGTCTACGAGGGCTCTCACTACTCGACACTGCAGACCGACCACTGGCGGGAAGTCGTCTACTACGTCAACGGCTTCTCGAAGACTTTCGGGATGACGGGCTGGAGGCTCGGGTACGTCGTTTCAAACAGGGAGCTCATATCTAAGCTCTCCGTTATCGCCAACAACATGTACTCTTGCCCTGTAACCTTCGCCCAGATAGCCGCGGCAAAGGCTCTAAGGGACGGCCTCGAGTGGTTCAAGCCCATACTGGATCAGTACAGGCGTAGGCGCGACCTTATATACAGCAGGCTCCTCTCGATAAGAGGTGTGAAGGTCATAAAACCCGAAGGAGCATTCTACATCTTCCCAGATTTCTCAGAAGTTATACGAGCGAAAGGCGTCAAGAATGAGAGGGAGCTTGCAGACAGGCTGTTAGAGGAAAAGGGAGTCGTAGTACTGCCGGGAACAGCTTTCCCCAAGGAGGCGGGTGTTAACCATCTGAGGTTCTCCTTCGCGGTTAGAGAGGAGGATATAGAGAAGGGCATTGAGAGGATAAAAGCCTGGGTTGCAGAGTGAGCGAAACTTTTCCGAATAACTCGAGAACGAATTTTTATTTTGGTAGCGAAACTTTTCCAAATAATCCAAGAATAAATTTTTATCCCTGGTATTGATTGTTTTCGCAGATGGGGTTTGAACGCCGTGATTAAGATCTCGCTCTGTGGCCCTGGTGGCGTCGGCAAGACAAGCTTGGCTAGGGTCTTCACCGGCAACCCGTTTAACGCGAGCGAGAGGATAACCGTAGGTATACAGCACTTCTTTAGAAAGCTGAGCTTCGACAGCATCGGTGAGGTAAGCGTAGCGATCTGGGATCTTGGGGGAGAGCACCGCTTCCGCTTCCTCGCCCCCGCTTTCCTGAGGGGTGCCAGGGGCGTGGTTTACGTCTACGATATAACTCGGGAGGAGACATTCGCGGAAATAGAAAACTGGCGCAAGATAGCCGAGCAGGTGCTGGGCCCCGTTCCCGCAGTGTTAGTCGGCAACAAGAAGGATCTGGAGGAGTACAGGATAGTTCCGAGGGAATTGGCTGAAGACTACGCGCGAAAACACAACTTCATAGGCTACTACGAGGTATCGGCTAAGCAGCAACTGGGCGTCGAGAAACCGTTCCTAGAGCTCGTTAAGGCCGCTTTAGCAAAGAGGTGAATACATGAGCGAGGTCAGCGCTGTGAGAACAGTCAAAACAAGGTGTCCCAAGTGCGGCGAGGTCTTTCCAGTGACGCTCACCAGCGAGCTGCTCGAGGAGGCGAAGAGCAACCCTCTTGGCCTGGTCGGCGTAGCTGTACCGCACTCGGATCACGTGCTTGTGGCATACTTCGATAGCAACGGGGCTGAGAGGGGTACGAGGGTTTTCGCCGCTCTTCAAGCGCCGGAAAAGGGTCTATACGAGGTCCGCATACCTCTTAGAGACGTCAAAGGGCTACGCAACATCGCAGGCTTCGTGATAGAGTCGAGGAAGCTTAACCTCAGGCTAGTGTACTCGACGCGAAGCATCAGCACTTCCATCAAGGTCTCTGCCCCTGATACCAGCCTCGAAGTGGACTTTCAGCGGGACGTGAGCTACAGCCACGTGCGGGCTTGGCTCGAGCTCTTGGTAGATGTTCTGGAGAACTCCTACTCCACCCTACCGCTAGACTACATAAACACTCTGCGCATCTTCGACGTAATGGTGGAGGAGCAGCCCTTTACCTACGCAAAGCAAGTTTTTTGGCTTGTGGCCAACGCCTCCACGATCACAATAAAGCCTAGGTTGCCCGAGTCTCTCCTGGTGAAGAAGTACAGGCCCACAATCCTCTACGAGAAATACAACGGCAATTTCGTGTCACGCGTGATAGAATCCGGCGGGTTAAAGGTGAGCGACATCCTAGGGTCCGAGGCCCCCCAGGTGCTCTTCTCGTACGCTGAGACTGTTCTATCATTATACAGGCGGGGCGTGATCGACCTGGTGATCGAGTGATGTCTTCAGACGAAGCCGTTTACGACGCTTTAACGCTAATCCTGCCGGAGGCTATCCGCGCCCTCCAGGAAGTCAACCACCCGAAGCTCGAGACCCTTGAAGTTTTAAAGGTGGATCTCCCCTTCTTGGTGGCTACTGCGAATGAAAGGCTGAAAACCACCCCGCTAACCCTAGAGGACCAGCAGCTTCAAGAGCTCTTCAGATACACCGTTACTGCTCTAGTGAAGTCGCACAGGGACGGCGACTGGCGTCCCTACGTTTTTATGAACGAGCTATTCTACGAGGCACTTCCTGTGAAGAGAATAGTCGACTGGATACTTAACACCGCCTCTATTCCCCCCTCACCCGCTGTCGGTGAAGTCAGCAACGTAACACCTCTGGTGCTGGGGAAGACGGCTGACAGGCTTGGCGGGAAGCAGTTTCTCCTGTTAGAAAAGGCAAGTTTCGAAAACTCCCTATTTCGGGAAATAATAGACGAGTACGTCCGTCGCTACTCCATGAACCTGGATATCGTCAACCTCGAGAACGTTCAGGAGGTGAGTAAGCTTAAAGAATCCCTTGACATGCTCTTCGTAGGCCCTATAGGAGGCTGGAAGCTGGGGTGGAGGGGCATGCTGACACTAGCATCCCTTGCTCTGAAGAGGAGAGGGGTGTTCGCAGCCGTCATACCTTTGAACGCGCGCGAGGGGATGAAAACACTCCTAAGTTTGATGGACGTCCCGCCATACCCTGATGTCAAACAGCTCGTCGATGACTTGCAGAGGTGGCGGTTCGCAGGAGTCAGGCTTAGCAAGGATAAGGGTTTCGCAGGGATTGTGGCGGTAAAGAGGTAAGGTTTCATGAATATCCTTTACGTGCCCGAGCCCTTGAGGTCACCTGCCGCTCCCCTTTTCGTGTCCGATGGGGGTTCACCAGCCGTGGCTTTGCTGGACGATGAGCTAAGACCAGTAAAGTGTTACGACTCTGATGGAGCGCAGATTAGGTGCCCTGAGGGCTTCAGCCTAAAATCCGAGGAGGTCATCGTCGTGGGAGGCGCTGCTGGCGAGGTCGCGGCTTCCTACCTTAACGCCCAGTACGTCGACGAGAGAAGAGTAAAACTGAGTAAAGCATACCTTCCCGGAAGGATTAAGACTCTCATCGAAGCTGTTCGAGAAGCTGCAGCGAACTCTGACAAGGAACCGGTAATCCCCGGGTCGATACTTGCTGTCTTACCCGGAAGCTTTCTCCGCAAGCGAAGCTGGGGCGCGGCCCTCATAGCAAAAACCGAGGACTCAAAAACGAGCATAGTGGCCGAGCTTCTCTTCGATCAGAATCTGAGAGTCATAGATGAAAAATCGGTTGACCTTGAGGAGCTTGAGCGCTTCGACTACTGGTGGCAACCCCCCTGGGAGAACCTCTTCGCGCACGGGAAGAACATGCGAAGGTTACTAGAGATTCTCTCCGAGCGCCCCGTTGAGAAGATCCCTCAGCAGGTGCTCTCCGATGGGCATCACTCGCCGCAGTCCCTGATTGAGAGCCTGGCATCGTATATTTCAGGGCGCAAGCTCGAGGTCGTTGGCAGAAGGAGCTTGAAGAAAGTCGTAGTTTACATAGACGAGAGGATTGTAAAACCGTCACAGGGGTACGTGGGAGTAGTCTTGATTAAGAACTCTCAGAGGAGAGTGCACGCCAGGTGGTACTTCGATGAGAAGTTCCGTCTGACAGGCTTCGACAACGTGCCGCCTGAAGCCGTGTCCGGTATAGACGCTGAGATAGCCATCGGTAGGGTTCCTCGCGAAGTGCAGGCACGCCTGCCCGAGGCTCTAGCCGCCTTTCTCGTAAGGATTGCTCTGCTCACACCTGTGAGGATAGTCGATTACTTGGCGGTAAAGGCGCACAGGTGGTACGAGATCGCCCTACTTTGAGGCCAGCTTATATCCCCTCAGGAACTTATAGATTCGAGTGTAATCCTCCTCCCCTAACCCCCCGCTGTTAGAGGCGAGTAAAAGCGCTTGAGCCATGGCGGCTATGTGAGGTAGCGCGAACCCTTTTTCGGCTCCAGATTGAACCGCGTAGTTCATGTCTTTAGCCGCGAGGCTCATCTTAAAGCTCACGGGGTATGTCTCCGACAAGAGCCTACTCCCGTACCTTTCCACTATAGGCTTAATCCACAAGTCCCCAGCTATTTCGAAGAGCTTTTGAGGGTGAACTCTCCAAGCCTCGGCCAGAACCAGTGCCTCAGCTACCCCTATCATCGCGGAGAAATAGATGCTGTTAAGTGCGAGCTTAACAGCCGTCGCCTCCTCTACACCTCCCACATAGTGTAAACTCTTAAACAAGGCCTCCCGGTAAGCTTTAATCTCCTCAAGCTTCTCCAAATCACCCCCAGCTATGCCGACGAGCTCGCCGCGCGCCGCATCAGCAGGACCCCCCATCACGGGAATTGCAACGTAGAAAAGTCCTCTTCTCCGCGCCTCCTGGAACATTTTCCCCGAGTGCATTGGGGTAACTGTCGAGTGATTCACCACTAACGCCCCTTTAGGTGCACTGGCGAAAACCTGCTCAAGGACCGACTCGGAGGCTTCGTCATCGGATACCATTATCGCTATAATTCCGGCTTCCTCAACAGCGCCCCGTATATCCGCCGCAACCCTAACTCCGTGAGACGCGAGGGGCATTGCTTTCTCCAAGGTTCTATTCCAAGCCGTTACGCTGAACCCGCTTTCGGCGAGGCGCCTAGCCATATTGTAGCCCATCAGCCCCGTTCCGAGAAAAGCCACTTTCTGCATAGCAAAAGGAGGATTAGGAGGGTAATTATATAAGTTTCACTATAATCAAGTTAGCGAGGTGGCTTGAATGGAGCCGGTGAAAGCCCTAGAGATCATTGAGAAGAGCCTACAGGAGAAAGGCTACTCGACCAGGCGCACTGTAGAAGAAGGGGAGTACGTGCTAGAAGTATCTTCAAGCTACAGGAAAGCTAAGATACGTTTCCACCAGGAAGGGGGTAAGCTCGTAGAGCTTAGATTAAAGTACGAAGACACCCCAGGCCTCACAGTGCTAAAGTGCGAGAAGTACGAGCGCTTCGTTTCGTGCATAGAGGACCTTATCTCTAGGTTTTAGCAGGTAAGGGTTTTTAATCAAAAAATCAGGATAACTTAACTGCGATGAAGCTAAAACATATCCTCCTATCCCTCTTCTTTATACTTGTACTATATGAGGTGGTCGAGCTCTACGTAATATTCTCTGTGCAACCAGCTTACATCGAGATTTCTAGAGTTAACAAGACGGGTCCCAGTAACTACTCAATCGAAGTTACCTTATACTTCCCTAATGACTACTTCCTCCCCGTTAGGCTGGGCGGGCTCGCTTTAACAGCCCTCTGCCCTAATGGAAGCAGTTTTCGCGCAACCCTATCCAACGTGACGCTCATGCCCAGGATTGTTAATATACTACGTTTTAGGGCTCATACAGACATGCTCCCTAGCGGGGGAGGTTGCAAGGTCGTCTGTAGCTGGGCTCCGGATCCCCTCCCAGCCCATCTACTTGGAATTCACGTGCTGAACTTCACGCGGGAGGACGAGATTCAAACGGGGTTTGAGAAAATGCCCTTCGTGTGGGCAGGGTGGAGAAGTTTCGAGGTAAAGTCGGGGAACTGCACGTCCTTTGAAGTATACACTTACCCTCCATCGGCGTACGAGGCGAGAGTGGTTGCAGACTATCTCTCGATGCCAGGGACACCCGTATACTCCGTAACAGGTTTTGGCCACGGCATCCACGAGTTCTGCCCGCGAGAACCCTCATCGTTCAGGTTAAAAGGTTACTACATTCTCGTGTTATCCGAGGGAAAATCGTGGCAGCAGGCTGATAGCTACCCGCCGAGGCTCAGCGTATCCCCCTAACACTTCCCGGTTAAGTTTTAAAACAGCCGAGAAGTTTGGCTCTCGTGCTCTACATCGTGTTCACGACGGGAAGATGCAATCTTAAGTGTGACTACTGCGGTGGAAGTTTTCCGCCTAGGAAGGTGCCTTGGAGCATCTCCTATAACCCTGAAAGTCTCAAAAAGTTAGTTGAGAGGGACCCCGACGCAACCGTGGCATTCTACGGCGGGGAACCCCTCCTCAACTCCCGCTTCATAAAGTGGGTTATGGACAACGTCCGCGCGAAGCACTTCGTCATACAGACTAACGGCACACTCTACAAACTTCTCCCAGATGACTACTGGTTGAGGTTCGACACCGTTCTTCTATCGATCGATGGTAGGCCCAGCACCACGGACAGGCATAGAGGGCAAGGTGTTTACCAGAGGGTCATTGAAGCCGCCAAGCACCTCCGAGAAATCGGCTTTCAAGGCGACCTTGTGGCGCGCATGACGGTTACGGAGGACACAGACATATACGAGGACGTCAAGCACTTGCTTGAGCTGAACCTCTTCAGCCACGTCCACTGGCAGCTTGATGTTGTTTGGAGCGACCGGTGGAATAGCTTCGAGAGGTGGAGGGATGAGAGCTACCTCCCAGGATTGAGGAAGCTGATGAGGGCGTGGATTCTGGAGATCAGAAAGGGCAGGGTTCTGGGAATAGCGCCCTTCAAGGCAATAGCCTCACAGGTCATCTTTGGGAACGTGTACCCAGCCCCGCCCTGTGGGTCCGGCGTGAACTCGGTCTCAGTTCTAACAGATGGGAGAATAACCGCCTGTCCGATAGCGGTTGAGGAGCGGTGGGCGGAGTTGGGAAGGCTGGAGAGGGGTTTCATGCTTAAGAATGCTTGGATACAGGAGCCTTGCATACGGTGCCCTTATTTCAGGTTTTGCGGTGGGCGATGTCTCTACGCGTACATCGAGAGATACTGGGGGGACGAGGGCTTCCAGGCTGTGTGCAAGGCTACAAAGGAGCTCGTGAACATAGTGCTAGCATCGATACCCCTGTTGCTCTCAGCGCTTGACAGGGGCCTCATTAAAAGCGGCGACCTCCTGTACCCCCCTTTCAACAACACAGTGGAAGTCATACCCTGAAAAGTATCCAGTTTTCGGGGCGCAAGCTTAAAAAACAGTGCCCGCGGGTCAAGGGTAATGTTCACCCTCTCCGCAGCCATCGAGGTGGTTTCCCTTACGGCGAGCGGTGCCCTGTCGCCGGGTCCCTTAACCTTCGCGGCCCTGCTGGGAGGAAGGCAGGGCGGGTGGAAATACGGCTTTCTCGCGGCACTGGGGCACATGCTTTTCGAGCTCCCCCTATACCTCCTGCTGAGCCTAGGGGCTTACCATCTGCTTCAGGCAAAAGAGGTAAAGAAGATCGTTTCAGGCGTTGGAGGCCTCGTGATCCTCTACTTCGTGTACCTGGGTCTGCGCGACTTATCCAAAGGCAGCTCGGATAGTAAGGTGAGCGGAGTGAAATTCTCGGGTGCGGGACCCATAGCCGTCGGCTTCACATTCACAGCGCTTAACCCCTACTTCTTAGCTTGGTGGGCCACCATTGGGGTGAAAATGATATCCGACGTTATGGACTCCTCGTTCGGCCTGATAAGCGCGATTTCCTACTACCCGGTTCACGTGTGGATGGACTTCGCGTGGCTGTCTTTTGTAGCCCTCGCGGCGCAAAAGGGGCTCTCTACCTTGCGCACCCTCTCCAGGGCCATCCAACTGCTGTTACTGCTGCTAATGGTGCTTTATGCCTTTGTTTTTCTATCAGAGGCTCTTACATAAATTAGATATAGTTTTTCCAGGTAGATTACGCGCTTGAGTATGCCTCGCGTCGAAGATGTAGCCCTAATTCACGCCCCGAGCGTGTACGACTTCAGACAACTGAAATACGTCCACTATGGACCCATAAGCGACGTTATACCCTCAAAACCAGTGTTCGATATGTACCCCGCCGGCTTCTTCTACCTGGCCTCGTACCTCGAGAAGAGGGGGGTTAAAACGGGGATCTACAACGTTGCGGCTAGAATGGTGAACGAGCCGTCGCTCGACGTGCCTCGCCTCCTCAAAGCGATAAAAGCCAAGGTTTACGGACTGGACCTGCACTGGCTCGTCCACGCCCACGGTACGATAGAGCTTGCGAGAATGCTGAAAGAGATCCACGGCGCCCCAATAGTGGTGGGTGGCCTTTCCGCGACCTACTACTGGCGGGAAATACTCGAAAAGTACAGCTTTATAGACTTCGTCGTCCTCGGGGACACGACGGAGCCGGTATTCTACGAGCTCGTGGAGGCTCTCGAGAAAGGCGACGCGGCAAGGCTCAGGGAAGTACCTAACTTAGCGTTCCGCGAGAACGGCAGAATACGTTACACGGGTATTAGGTACGTGCCCCTAGAGCTCGACGACATTAAGCCCGACTACAGCGTAGTCCTAAGGGTGATGGTGCGTAGCGGCCTGAGGAACTCTCTCCCGTGGAGCTCGTTCCTCAAGCATCCTGTTACAGCAGTGATCACGTACAAAGGATGCCCGTTTAACTGCCTGGGGTGCGGCGGAAGTAATTTCACGTACAGGGTGCTGTTCCACCGGAAAGGGCTCGGCGTGAAGAGTCCAAAAACGCTGGTCGACGAGTTCCGTGAAATAACCGAGAGGCTGAAAGCCCCTATCTTCTTCGTTAACGATCTTCAGCCCCTAGGCAGGAAGTACATAGAGGAGCTCACGTTGCTCCTAAGCCAGGAGAAGAGCGACGTAGAGATCTTCTTCGAGTTCTTCACGCCTCCAACCCGCGATGTGCTAGAGCTCTACCGCCGAGCCGGCGACAAGGTGTACCTCCAGATCTCCCCTGAGTCGCACGACGAGAGAGTCAGAAGAAATTACGGGAGGCCTTACGGAAACGACGCTATCAAGAAGCTCGTGAAGAACGTTAGAGAGCTGGGGTTCGAGCGCCTAGACACCTACTTCATGGTGGGCCTTCCCTTGCAGACACCTGAGAACGTGAAAGGCCTGGGGAACTTCTACCTGGAACTGCACGAGATCGGGAAGGAAACGCTCGATGCTTTCGTCGCGCCGCTCGCACCCTTTGTGGACCCCGGTAGCCCGGCATTTCACTCGCCTCAGAAGTACGGGTACAGGATCCTAGCGCACACCCTTGAGCAGCACCGCCAGCTGCTCTTGGCAGAAAAGTGGTACGGGATGCTGAACTACGAGACGGAGTGTATGACGAGGAGAGACATAGCGGAAGCTACCTACAATGCCGTTGAAGCTCTCACGAGGGCTAAGTTCACCGCGGGAATCATCGACGAGGAGTACTATAACAGTGTGGTGGAGTCGATTAGCAACGCTAGAAAGGGAACGCCTAAGTACGGATTAGATTCTAAGGAGACATTGAAGGAGGAGGAGCTCTATCCGGCAAAGCGCCTGGCGATCAGCTATCTTACAGCAAGGTCCATAGCCGAAATTCTGAAGTGCAAGATCGGTCTCTAGCCTCAAGTCTTCTCCTCGTGAATCTCAAAGTACTCTCCGGCTACTTCCTCGACGATCGCATCCAAACCTCCAACCCTCAAAACCCCGCTCCCCGTATCCACTTTAAAGTGAGCGTAGCCGGCCGGAAGATCTAAAACAGCGTCTACTATTCTGCCCTCCACCTCCACTCTCGCACCCGTATCCACTTCATACCCTCTGGCTTTCAGCCTGAGCTTCTTATCCTCCAAGAGCATGCGTCTCGTCTCGTACAAAGCCATCCTGTGGAAGGTGAACTTCAGGGGAAAATCCCACTTCTCATCGACGACAACCCTCGCGCTGACCCACCTGTTCACGAAGTCATGGGAGAGGTAGTCGACGAGCGTTCTCTCTTCAATGAGGAACCCATGCCTCATGGGTAGAGTGGGCCTAGCCTTTAACACGCCGCCCAAGCCCGAGTCGACAACAACGACAATATCTCCGGAAATCGCCACCCTCAGCTTCCTCAGGAAGGGCATGTCCTCCACTATAAACTTGGCTCCCCTCTCACCCAGGGCGTACGAGAGAACGTAAACGCTCACCCCCCTCTTAATCGCGTCTTCTATCTTGTCGCTCAAGAGGTGTATGAACTTAATGTCCCCCATTACCAGCGCGTCGATCTTCGCCTCGTCCAGCATCTCAGCCATCCTGTTCTTTGCAACCTCGGGCTCTCGGATAATCCAGACACCGAACCTTTCCTCGGGTGTAGGCCTCGAAATGCTCTTCATGTACTCGAGAGCTCTCTTCGCCAACCCGTCAAACTCCTTCATGAACATGCTCAGCAGGATCTCAGGCTTCACCGCACGGTACTTCTTGGGCCTCCCCCCAAGCTCCTCTATATAACCCTTAGAGGAAAGCCTCGTAAGCGCCACGTGAATCTGAGGCCTATGCCTGACAAGGTAGTCCGAGATTTCCGGAGCGCTGAGCGGCCCTTTCTCGAGAAGTATAAGGTACAGCTCGGCCTCTAGCCCGGTGAGCCCGAGCATTTTCAATAGTTGAATAGCACTGTCTCTGGGGGAACCCGGGGTGGGTCCCTCAACAGCTCCCTCGGTCATCCTTATCTCGCCGAAAAGAATCCCCAGTACAGATATTAATACTTATTCATAAGTTATTTATCAAAGCTATCGAAACCATATTTTCTCGCTAGAACATCGTAGAGCTCGGCTATTGCTATCACCGTGTTAGCGACCTCGACTGCCCGACTACCGAAGATGTAGACGTTAGGTTCCACGTGGTCTGCACCCACGTCTATTAGGACGTTGCAGTCGGGACACTCATCTAAAAGCACGGGAGCTGCGGCAGCAACAGGGTTTGCTGACGGGTACTCCTGACTGCTGAACTCCTTGAACTTCAAATCCATGGTTACGAGAGCCTCCTCGATTAGCTTATCATGCTTGATGTTGATAACTGCCCTGTATTTGCCTCCAATCGATAGTAGGATTCCTCCCAGATGCTTACTTGCCCCGAACTCGGGCTTCCTGTACAGTATTCCTCCCTTTTTATCGGGCGAGATTCTTCCCGGAACAGCTGCTATATCGTGGAGGCTTTTAGCACCGGGGACCGCTACCGCTAAGTTCGTGAGAACTTCAGGGATGAGTTTCGGGAAGTGTTTCGATGATGAAAGCACGAGCAGCGCTCTCTCCATGTCTGCCATCACAAGCCCACGACTGACGTCGAGATCCGGGTAAACAACCTTGGTACATATGTAGCACTCGCTTTTCCTCCAACCGTACCTCTCATGCGCCCTGCAAGCATCTCCACTGGCAAGGACTAACCACCAGTACCTGTTCGCCAGAGTTCCGGCCTCATTGATATCTCCTTTGGCTATAAGTTCGGCCACCTTACTCGCTACTGCCTCAATCTCCTTAACTTGAACGTTAATATCCTCCAAGTCCTTCGTTAGAGTGCTCTTCGGGCTTCTGAGGATTTTGCTGACGGCAGCCTGTGTGACTCCGAGAGAGCGAGCTATATCTGTCTGAGAGAACCCCCTTTTACGGAGCTCATGGGCAAGAACCCTCCTGAAAGCTGGGATAAACAGGTTGAAGGCAACTCCTTCTGGGAACATCCTACCTATGTGTCACTCGCAAAAAACGCAGTAATAAATCTTCTTGTTAGAGAACAATTGATGAAAGTATAACTGGTTAATGCACGGCGTTTTCCTCATAACTAGGTTATTAATAATACGGGAAAATTCTACAGATTTTCCAGTAAAGTTTATAAATAGGTTATTGAAAAAAGTTATGAGAATAATGGGGAAGAAGGTAAACGTAATAGAGCTGGTTCTCACTGCGTCCCTCTCTGCAGTCATCGGAGCTATTTTCCTAGTCTGGTCAAACATCGTTTGGGACCTTACAAAGCTTCTGCTGGGCTTGCTATTCGTGCCAATAATCTACGGCATGTGGTTTATAGGCGCAACAGTGCCGGCCTACATTATAAGGAAGCCGGGGGTAGCCTTACTCGGAGAGTTCCTAGCTTCAGTTCTAGAGCTTGCGTACGGCTCCCAGTTCGCGTCGACCGTGCTCCTCTATGGCTTCATGCAGGGCTTAATGTCGGAGCTGGTATTTATGCTCACGAAGTATAAGAGGTGGGGCTGGTTGACAATGGCTTTAGCCGGAGCGGCACCCGCGCTATGGGCAGCGCCAGCTGACACCATTCTCTACGGGATAACCGCACCTTTAACCCCGGAGCAGTGCATCCTCTTCTGGTCTCTCTACTTCGTGAGCGGAGCAACGATAGCTGGCGTGCTTGTAAAAGCAGTAATAGATGCCGTGGTGAAGAATACCTCGATACTTGACGCATTTGAGGTCGCGAAGTCGGTGAAAAATGTTTGAACCTAGTTTCAGTGAAGTCGTTAAGCGTAGCGGTAGGCTTTAAAAACTTCCCCGTACTGAAAGACATTTCTTTCACGCTCGAAAAAGGCGAGGCCCTACTAGTTGTCGGACCAACTGGCGCGGGGAAATCAACCCTCCTATTAACCCTAAGCGGTGTTATACCAGAGCTCGTTCACGGTAAAGTTGAAGGAGAAGTAAGAGTAGCCGGCCACAACCCTACGGAAGAGGGGTTAAAGGGTTTAGCAGGAGACGTTGGCATCGTATTCCAGGACCCGGAAGCCCAGGTCGTTATGGAAACAGTTTTCGACGAAGTCGCGTTCCCCCTAGAGAACCTTCGTTATAGCAAGGATGAGATAACTAGGCGAGTGGAAGATGCCCTGCTCAAAGCGGGTCTCGCAGAGTACTCATCCGAGGAGACAGACCCGCTGTCAACCGGCCTGAAGCAGAGGCTCGCTCTGGCCAGCGCCTTATCCTACGAGCCGAAAGTCCTTCTCCTGGACGAGCCTACGTCGCACATCGACCCTGCTTCTTCAAAGAGAATATACGAGGTGCTGAAGTCGTACAAGGAGAGAGGCGGGGCGCTCATCATGGTGGAGCACAGGCTAGAGTACGTCGAGGGCATTATTGACAAAATTCTCTTCATCGACGCCGGGAAAGGCGTGCTTTGCAGAAATTTCGAGGAGCTCGTAGCCAAGGTCGGCCTAGAAGGCCTCACCGAGGCGGGGATATGGCTCCCCACTCCACTGCTTGGGCGATTTTTCACGAATGCTCCCACGGTTCCAGCCGATCGGCTAATTCCAGGAGCAAATACCGTTGTGAAGACCGTGAACCTAAGTGTAAGAGCCAACGGGAAGCGCATACTAAACAGCATTTCACTTGAAGTGCGGGAAGGCGAGATAGTGGCGATTATAGGTCCCAACGGAAGCGGGAAGACCACCCTTTTAAAAACCTTGGCTGGCTTCACTAGGAGGTATACCGGAGAAGTTAGCGTTCTCGGCGGCCCCCCAGACTACAGTAAGGTCGCCTACACCACGCAGGTACCCGAGCTACAATTCACTGAGCGCACAGTCGCTGAAGAGGTGGCGTCCTCTCTGCTTGTTAGGGGCTTTTCGAAGCAGGAAGCTTTGAAGGTTGCCAGGCGGGAGCTTGAAGCGCGGGGGCTCGCTCACCTGTCCGATAGGCTACTCTATGAGATAAGCCAAGGTGAGAAAAGGCTTATCTCGCTCCTGGAGACAGAGCTGCTTGACAGGAAGCTCTACCTCCTCGACGAGCCGACCTTCGGCCTAGATTTCAAGAATACTCTAAGCGTTTTAAGTTGGGTGAGACGGCTCGCCTCAAAGGGTAAAACTGTGCTGTTCGTCACACACGACTCGTGGGTTCTCCCCTTACTACCTCTTACAGCGGTTGTTGGCTTGTCAGAGGGAACCGTGGTATTCAGAGGAACACTCCAAGAGCTTCTCGTCCGAAAGAACGTGTGGGACCGGCTAGCTTTCCTGCCGCCTGCGGAGTTGGCTGAAGAGTCTAGCGTGAGTGGAGCTGCTAGGGCCATTGAGAATTACAGGAAGAAGGTGGTAGGCGTATATGAGTTCTCTAAGAAGGCTCAACCCCACAGTTAAGCTCATCTCGGTAACGTTGGCGATATTCCACGTAGCTCTCCTGCAAAATGCGTACGTTACACTATCTCACGTAGCCTTCTCTCTCCTCCTCGTCTTCGCGTCAAGGCCGCGGATTAACAGAGCAGTAGTCTTCGGCATTGCATCTACGATTGTAGGGTACACGTGGGTTACCTACACGCTCTACGTGCTCAACTTGAAGCTAGACCCGCATACGGCTCTGGCCAAGACTCTGTTGCTCTCCTCTAGGATAGCCGTCATAGTGCTCTACTCGGTCTTCTTCGCGACGACCACGAAGCCCAGGGACCTAGCCACCTCGCTAACCATGCAGCTGAGGGTTCCCTACGAGTACGCGTTCATGACCTTCGTCACTCTCAGGATGTTTCCGCTGATTAAACGCGACCTAGAGAACGTGCTCGCGTTCAGAAAGGTTAAAGGCTATGTAAGGCTCAGTAAACCCTGGACAGCCATCTTCTCTGTAATAACTCCTCTACTCTTCACCGTGGTTAGGCGAGCCGTACTGATGGGGATCTCCATGGAGGCGAGAGGCTTCGGAAAATTCCCAGAGAGGACCTTCGTAAGCGAGACGCGGGTAGCCCCTCGAGACGTGCTCTTCCTACTGCTTTTCCTCCTTCTCGTAACGTGCACGACCATCCTCTCCTACACCATCGGGGCCCCCGTAGGGTTCTCACTTTAAGATAGCCTCTTTAGCCTTGCGGAAGTCTCTCACACCGTAGATGCAGTTCCAGGGCCTAGCCTCCACCTCCTTTATGTGCTTCCCCCCACCCACCAACACCCCCACGCTCTTCTTCTCGGCAATCACCGCGCCGAGGCTGTACGTGCCACCCATCCCAAGCTGGCTCTGAGTAATCGGCACAATGTGGGCAAAGCCAAACAGGTATCCGAGAAGCGGTCTAACCACCACGATATCGCTCACGGCGTCCTTTCTGACCACCCTCTCCCACTTTCTGAGAAAACCACCTTTAATAACGGCCGACCTTGCCGTGATTCTGTAGACGAAACTCCTCCTGTAGCTGTCCACTCCGAAAGTCCCAGCAACAGACGCCAGACCCAGCACAAAAAGCCTAGTCGCGTACCCTACTTGCCCGGGGTAAAGGAACCTCAGCAGCTCCGTTAGCGCGTAGCTCGTGAGGTTGAAGATGAGAGGTTTGATGTCCACTCGAGCTAGCCAGTTAAGAACGCCGATCAGAGTCGCTATCAATGCCCCAGCCGTGTAGACAAAGCTGTAAGGCTCGCTTAGGCCTGTAGCCCAGTTTAGCACTGGAGCGAGGGGGGACAATGCTGACCTTGCACCCTCAGGCATTGAAACGTAAAGGACGAAGGAGATAATCTGGCTTAGCAGAGGTAGGAAGTAGAGGAGGTACAGTCCCAGGAATGACGCGGGATGAGGCTTACCGCTCCACAGAACCTCCTCGGATTCCATGTGAACAAAAACAACCGTAGAGTTTTTAAACTAACTGCGAGGTTTTTCTCACAACCTCGTTTCTCTCCAACGGTTTTACGAGAAGAGCGGCGAGAAGCACGGAGACGAGCGTCTGCCCGAATATGTCCCTGATGAGGGAGGCGAGAGCCGGGGCAAAACCCTTTATGTACACGTTGACGACGAAGTACGTAAAGCTCATCACGAGGCCCGCCGTGATCATAACCACAACTTGAGTTCGGAGGCTCTTACCCTTCCCCATACCGGCTATAAAGCCCTGGAGCCCGTGAGCCACCAGCGTAACATACCACCTCGGGTAACCAACCACGATGTCAGCTATAGTCGGTCCAAGCAACCCCACTGCGAGGCCCACGTTGCTCCCGAACAGGAGCCCTGCCAGGTAGATTACAGTGTCTCCAACGTGCGTGAAGCCGCCGGTCGGGCTCGGGACCGCTGAAACAGAAGTCAGCGCCGCGGTTAAGGCAGAGAAGATGGCCACTATTGCAAGGAAGACGCTCCACTTTTTCTGGCTCACAAGAGGGTTACTCTCTGAGTGAGACTTAAACTTTACCCTTTAGGAGCTGTTGCACCTTGGAAAGATACCTTGCGACTTTAACGGCCTGGCCGCTAACCTCCACAACTTCGCCCCCCTCTACCACAAAGTGCTTGACCGTTGTACTCCTGCCCGTGACCTTTAAAGCCTCCTCCACCGCGTGGTGCAGGCCCACGCAGTGCGGGGAACCGTCCACGGTCAGCACGGCAACCTCCTCCAGCTCCACCCTGGCGAACATGGAGGCAAGCTTAAGCGCCACCACGTTGAAGTGCTCCGCCTCCAGGCAGACAGCCAGTGGAACTCTACCAGCTCTAAACTTCTCGAAGACCTCAGGATACTCGTCTCTAACACAGGATCCGTACACCAGGACTCTCCTCACATCCCTTATGAGCCTAGAAGCAACATTGGTTTCGGTGAGCCTTCTGTAGGCGAACTCGCTCAAGGCTTCACACCTTTACGCTTGTGAGGCTGTCGAACACGATCTCCCCGCCCAGCTTAATCCTCTCCAGAAGCTCCTCCTCGGAAACCATCCTCTTATCGGGCTCGAGGAGGTGACCGTTCACCAGCAGAAGAGCCGCGGCCTTGACCCTCCTGAGCATCGCGATTGAGAAAAGCGCTGCACACTCCATCTCGACAGTTAAAGCACCAACGCCAGCCCACTTTTCTGCGACACTCCTGTCCTCCGCGTAGAAAGCGTCGCTACTGACGACAGGGCCAGCGTGCACTCTCAACCCCCTCTGGAGCCCCTTAGTGTAAAGCCTCCAAGCCAGTGAAAGGCACGGAGCGGCCGAGACCGTTAAGTCGCCGAAGTACTGTCTAAAGAGCCCCCCGTGAATGTAGTGAGCGGCTGTGGGGACAACGAAGTCCCCGATACTAACTTCCTTACTAATCCCCCCTGTAGTCCCGAGTCTGACAATCGCCCTAGCTCCAGCCTGTATAAGCTCCTCGAATACTATCGCAGCGCCAGGGCCCCCCATACCGTGCGTGGCGACGGTTATCTCCAGACCCCTCCAAGTCCCGTTGTAGACAAGTAGCCCTCTGTTCTCGCTCACAAGCTCAGGTCTGATGAGCATGCTTGAGAGAAGCCTAGCCCTTCCGGGGTCGCCAACCACAACAACGCGGGGTGCCACGCGCATAGCTTTAATGTGAAAAGGCATAATTTTACTTTGCAGACTTAAATTTTATTATTATCGCCTCCTAACCGCGAAGAGAAAACTTTGGTTAGGAGCGCTTTCATCAACCACAATGTACGTCGTGTACTCAGCCCCCAGGGCTTCGCTAAGTTTCTTAGCGGTCGAAAAGCCCTCATGCACCTCGACGACTATTCTCTGGACGTCGTAGTGCTCAAGAGCGGCCTTCGACGCGGATAAGACGCGGTACTCGACCCCCTCGACGTCAACTTTAAGGAGGTCGATTCTTTCAAACCCTGACAGCCGGAAAACATCCTCGAGGGTGATCTTCGGAACCCATCGTTCACCGATGACGCTCGTGTACTCCTCAACGTACCCGCGGAGCAGGGAAGAGTTTACCATGCTTTCCCCCACGTAGAGTTTACCCAAACCTCTTTCACTGTCCACAGCCGAGCACACGACCCTAGCCCTCCCGCTGAGCCCGTGCAGTGCGATATTCCAGTGAGCGTACACACAGGAAAGCGGGTTGGCCTCAACAGCCACGGCCCTGGAACCCCTTGAGAGAAGCAACGACCTAACGGTGAAGAAGCCGAGGTAAGCACCTAAATCCACAATTCGTGACGCTGTTTCAGGCGAGAACTCCGCAAGCCTCTCATAATCCCTGTAGACGAATATGTGCTCCAAGCTACGCCTAGCCTCTCTGACCTCGCCCACGGGGACAACGAACGCGTACGGTGGTAGCAGAACTACGGTGCTGCGGGCTCCGAGCAGCTTCGGAATAGTTGAGATCCGCTCGAGAAAGCCTAGGGAATAAGACAGGGCTTCCATTAAACCTGCCTACAGCCTGACGGAGACTGCGGCGTCAAGGACTGCGCGAGAGGCCCTGTCGACAGCGTCGCGGAGCTCCTCCGCTGTAGCCATCTTCGCATACGCCTCTCCTATAACATCGCTGATGACGAAGGCCGCTCCTGCTTTCACCCCTCGGATCCTCGACAAAACCATTAGCGAGGCGGCCTCCATGTCCACGGCTATCATACCCCGCTTCACCCACTCATTGAGGAAGTCTATACCGGCGTAAAAGTTGTCGCTGCTGATTACCGGTCCCAGGAAGTAGCGCAAGCTATACTCCTCAGCTTTCTCCACCAGTCTATGCAGAACCTCGTAGTCAGGCACAGCGGCCATGCAGTCCCCCCGGGTGTATGTGCTAAGTGTGCCGCCCGGAATGTAAGAAGCCCCAGTAGCGATCACGAAATCGCCGACGCGCATGTCCCTCAGGAACCCCCCACATGTCCCAAACCTGATAATGAGCCTTGCACCGAGCATTATGAGCTCCTCAAATACGATGGAAGCCGAAGGGGCACCGATGCCGTGCGTCGCGACGGTCACGTCAACACCTTTCCACCTGCCAGTGTAGACAAGGAACCCTCTGTTCTCGTTTACCAGCCTCGCCCCCTCCAAAAGGCTTGAGAGTTGCCTTACGCGTGCAGGGTCCCCCGAAGCTATTACTCGAGGAGCGATATCTTCGGGTCGAGCTAGTATGTGTAACGGCTTAGCCATTGCTACAACCGCGCGTTGCTCCTATATTTCCTTTACTCTTATCCTCTTTTCAAGATCGGGATTCTCGTCTAGGGCTCTCCTGAGGACGCTTGTGGCCGCCGCCTCAGCCTGGTGGATGACTCTCTCCTCGTCGAGGCTCACATGCCTCCCCCCACGCACAACAACCTTGCCCTTCACGATGACTGTGTCAACGTCCCCGGCTGTGGCCGAGTACACGACTAGGGAGTAGGGGTTGAACAGTGGCCTAAGATGGGGTTTCTTGGCATCAATCAAGACAATGTCGGCGTCAAAGCTCCTCTTAATGATTCCAGTTCTCAGACCAAGAGACCTGGCAGCACCCCTCGTAGTCATCTCGAGGACATCGTAGGCGCTCCACAGGTTGGGTTTTTCCAGCATCATCCTCTGGCCGTAGACGAGCATACGCATCTCCTCAAAGATGTCTATGTTGTCGTTGTAGCACGGGGCGTCCGTTCCAATCGTCACGCTGCCACCAAGTTGCCAGTAGTCGTAGGCGTGGAAGCGGACACCGGATAGAAAGTATGTGGAAGGGCACTGCACAATAGCGCTGCCGCTGTGCGCCAGGAGAGCCCTCTCCTGCGGGTCAGCGTAGTTCGCGTGAGCAACGATGGTTTTAGCACCTAGTAGCCCCAGCCTCAGAGCGTACCTCACGGGTGTATCCCCCGTCCTCTCGCGAACAACTCTGAGCTCTCTTTCAGTCTGCGCTAAGTGCATGTGAATGAACAGCCCATCTTCCCTCGCTTTCTCAGCCATGAACACGAGGTTCTCCCGGTTCACGGTATCAGTAGCATGGGGGGCGAGAGCGGGCGTCACGAGGCTGTGGCCGCGCCACCTCTTGATGAAGTCAATAGCCTTTGCAAGCTCCACAGGCCCGCTGAAGGGGCCGTCAACGTCCATGTACGTGTGGCCCAGCAGGCCACGGACACCCACCTCCACGACTGCGCGGGCAATCTCATCCATGAAAAAGTAGTGATCAGCCAAGAGTGTGACTCCACTCTTCACAGCTTCAAGCGCGCCAAGTAGGCCAAGCTTGTAGGCTGTCGAACCATCTAAGCTCTTCTCGAGAGGCCAGAAAACGCTGTAAATAACGTCGCTAACGTCCGACGCAAGCCCCCTAAAACCCGCCATCGCGACGTGTGTATGCATGTCAATGAGCCCCGGCAAAGCGATTTTTTCTCGACCATCTATCACCTCGTCAGGCTGTCCGTATGCCGACACTATGCTCGAGTAGTCGCCAATAGCCTCTATTACTCCATCCTTAATAAGCAACGACTGCCTTCTGAGTACACTGCCATACCCATCCATCGTGATTACTAGCTCGGGATTCTTGATTATTATCGAGCTCACGTGGGTATTCTCCTGCACCCTCACTTATGCTTTTGCCAAAACCGAAATCTTCGCACCTTAAGGGCGGGAGCGGTGAGATGACGCTATACCAGGGTATTATCACTGAATTATTATCATAAAACATAGAATTATCCGATAATAAAAACGTAACTTATAAAATAACTTGCTCTAATTTCTACATAAAAGTTACATTAAAATAGAATCAGCTCAACTCACTATTCATGAAAAGTGGTGTGAGGCCAATAAATGTAGAAATAATGGTGAAAGTTAGCAATGCATCATGTGAACTACGAAGCCTGAGCAACGTTTTTCATAATCTATATTCCAAGATATGATTAACGTATTACGTATTCCGTATTACAGAAATCACTGTATAAAATAGATAAATTCTGGGAAAATTTCCAGCTAGGTATTTATCCGGCTCAGCCTTAACTGGAGTAGAAAGAGATAACTTTCAGTTCGCTGTTGCAGTTAGACGATGCTGAAAATATACATGCATCCCCGTTGTGGCGATTCATGGCACGTTTACCAGCTATTGGAGCGAAATTCTCTCCTCAACTTGGTGAAATTGACTAACACCGAAGAGCACCCGTTTCCTGCTTTATCCAAAGGGGTTTTCTCGGTTCCAGCCTTCGAGCTGAAAGATCGGGTTGTCCTCCAGGGATACTTCACTGAAGAAGACGTCATTTTGCTCGCTAAAGATGGCCGCATGCGTATAAAATCGACTAGCGAGGCGTTAGATAGGCTGATGAAAAGCATATTCTCATCATTCCTTGTCGCCGCGGCTGTGTACCTATCAGGAACCTTCAAGGTTCTACTAGACGCCCGAGATTACTTACTGTCAGCGAGCGGAGTGTTCTTTCTTCCGGAACAAGAAACATTCCTTCAAGCGGCCCGGGAGAAACTGGCCCAGGCGTTAATCGACGATTCCAACAGAAAGAGCTTTCACAGAATAATCGCCGGAAACTATGTGCGTGACATCTACTGGTTGACCGGCACGCCTCCGAGGAGAGAGACTATAGAGAAACTCGGTCTCAACTTCTTCCGCGACTGGCTTCTCCTGCGAGCCTCTATCGGTAGGGTTTTCGTACCTCAATCCAGCCTCCCAGCTGGCTTAGACGTAAGAGTGCGTGAAGCGTGGGAGTACACGCTGGAGAAGGCGGACGCCATAGCCGGAAAGGTATTGGAGGAGCAGTCGAAAATACCTAGAGACTGGCTGAGAGCCCAAACCACTTAACACACGCACTTGATCAAGCTTTTGCGCATTTTTCGTCGAGATTTCCACAGGAGGCCTGTTATTTTAAGAGTTTGATGCAGTTTTGCGTTCACAAAACAGCGTATTACCCTTGTACTACGCCTCTGCGCTGTTTTGCAATGACTCTAGGTTTAGATTTATTACGCAAGTCTGCCAGTCTCTTTGAAAACTCGAGCCTTTTAGATTAGCACCTAAGTAACCGCTTAGCAGACCGGGCAAAGGACATAAGGGCTCTGTTAGCTCCGTGCCACCGATGATTCTCGGGCACATTTTACAGGTCGCGCGATCCACAGTAACTTTGACTACAGCACCTTCCCGAATGACCTCAAGCCTTCCCGTGAAGCCCAGAAGTCCATTCAGGAACTCAATTGCCTTAACTGGATCACTCGGGCCTCCGTAGGCTTCTCGAAGACCTTTACCCACTCTATACATGGCGCTCCTCACAATTGCGTACTTCAAAATACCTTCCTCGCAGAATGACATAATTGTCCTGGCTATGAAGTAGTGATGAGGCTGGATACCTCTTTTGAGAACGCTCTCTGCGACCACAATCTCACCTTATTTCGCTCTCCAGGACTTCCGCTGGAACGATGTTTGCCACTCTTAATCCTCTCATATGACCGTTAGCGTCAATATATATCAAAAGGACATGGTCACTGTGGGGAACGGCGACTGCAGTTAGTCCTGAAGGTGAGTTTTTAGCGTCAAGCATAACCTCCGGCCTTATTTCTGTCAGAATTTGACCGTTACACTTTGGGCACCTCACGCGAAGCACTCTTAATCCAATCATTTTTCACTCCCGTGCGGAGGCGCAGAACTCATGTTTATAAAGGATTTAGTTCAAAGCTTCCCATAATTCTCCCAGTGTTCATCACCTTTTCAGGCGCGACCGGCATCCTCACTTCTGCGGATAACCATGCATTCGTGAAGACTGGTTAAGTACTTTACCTTATGGATGCTCTCTCAGTTTTGAACTAAATCCTTTATAAAGCCTGCACTCCCAGCTCTGATCGGTGATAGATGTGCGGGGCTCCTACGTGAACGTAAGGCTGAACATCAACGGGGAGGAGCTGCTAGTGCCCGTGGTGGGCGAGAGCAGCGTCGCCGTCGAGAACCGAGAGCCGCGACCAGCCAAACTGAGGCTGGAGCTCGTCGGAGCAGAGTGGTCCCCAGCGCCCCTTGTGCTCAAAGTCGAGGCTAACGGCAAAGTGGTTTACATCGGGAGGAGCACGAGGAGCGGTGAGTCGTGGAGCTTCCAGGTGCCGCCTAAGGGGAAGGTCACGCTAAGATTCACGGTTGTGGCTCCCCCGCGCTTAGCTATGGCCAGCGCTTCCTCCGTTTCGCTTAGGGTGTCCTTCGAGCAGGCAGCGCCGATCGAGCAGGCGGCGCCGAGGCCCCTTCTACGCGGATAGAAACATATTTGTATATATCTCCCTTTCTTTCAAATGTGAGTGGCACAGAGGAGGTACCGGAGGAGAGGCTCTTTGAGCTGCAAGCCCGGCTGTGCAAGTTCATGAGCCATCCGCTGAGACTACGGCTGCTCGAACTCCTCGAGAGCCAGGAGCGGAACGTCTCAGAGCTTGTCGAGCTTACGGGCGAGCCTCAGCCCGTGGTCTCGAGGCACCTCGCCTACATGCAGCAGCTCGGCATAGTGACGTCCGAGAGGAGGGGCACAAAGGTGTACTACAAGCTCAGGTACCCCGAGCTCAGGGAGGCGTGCAAGATCCTCCGCGGCGTGCTCGTGAAGATACTTAAGGAGGGCAGAAGCCTCGCCCTGATCAGCGAATAGCAGCCACAAGCGTTGTAACAAAGGCGTTGGAAAGGCCTCTAGGGTGCCGAGTGTGGAGAACTGGGTGAAGGGGATCTTAGCCTACACAGCACTGAGCTTTGCCCTCGCTTCATCTATCGACTACGCTTTCGCCTTAACCGCGGACGCTGCTCCCTGGGCGGCTTTAGCGTGGGGCTTCCTGAGGATGTACACGCCTGCCTTAAGCGCGCTGCCCGTTGTACTGCTCGTCGACAGGAGCGGGAGCGTGCTGGAGGCCCTCGGCTTGAGAATGGTGGGAGGGAGGGTTGTCGTCTGGTACTTGCTTGCCCCGTTCCTCGTGCTTCCCCCGCTTGCCCTTTGCCTGCTCTTCGAGGCGCTCCTCGGGAAGCTCGACCTCGCTGGGTTGTCTGCGAGCCTGGGACCTGTCAGGCTGGACCCGCTGGTGGTCCTCTTCCTTACGGTTCTCTCGGGGTACTTCGCTGCAGTCACCGTTAACGCTCTCTTTGCGCTTGGTGAAGAGGTGGGCTGGAGAGGCTACCTGTACCACGCACTGCTCCCGCGTCTCGGGTACTACAAAACCGTTCTAGCGGTCGGCCTAATCTGGGGTTTCTGGCACGCTACTGCTATACTCTGGCTCGGCCATAACTACCCTGTGCACCGCGTGGAGGGAGCGCTCCTGTTCCCCCTCTTCACGGTCCTCCTAACACTCCCCATGTTCTACCTACGGGAGATCTCGGGGAGCGTGCTGCCCGCGGCCAGCTTCCACGGGGCTGTGAACGCGTGGTGGGCGCTCACGGTGCTCGCCGCTCCAACGCTGGGCGACCTTGGGGGAGGAGTAGGGGCGGTCGGCATACTGTCTTGGGCGCTCTACGCCCTCATCTACGCCCTCAGAAAGAGAAAAAAGCCCTTTAAGTAGAAAACGAGACCTTCACTCCGAAGTAGTCTTTGACGTGCGGCTTGAAGAAGTAGTAAAGGATGAGTGCGTTTACCAGTAGTCCTATGACCCCTCTTGGGAGGTCCACTAGCGACGACAAGAGGCCCAGCGCACTGAATATTACTTCGAGCCACCACGCCCATCCTTGGCCGGTCCACAGCCCCCAGCTTATTACGAGCTCGATCCCGCCGAGCACAAGCAGGAAAACGCCTAGGCCTCCCGCTATTAACGCAAGGAAGGGATGGGACATACTTTCTCTCACTATGCTTAGGATTAGCGGTCCTAGAGCTACAAGGGCTAGCCCGGCGAAGATGAATAAGGCTGCTCCAATGAAGCCGAGTATCGCTAGAATCGTTACTCCAGTCGGCCTCACCCTTGGGGGTGGAGGCGGAGGAGGAAGAGTTTGCACTGACATCAGGATCATGTACACGCCCTCCTTAATAAACATTTATCAAGAAAAAGCAAAGGAAAAAAAGTTTTTTAGATCCAACCTCTGAGCTTCATAGCGGTGTAAACTCGCTCAACCGCTAAGACGAAGGCCGCGTCTCGCATCGTGACCTGTCTACCGCTCTTCTCCGCTTTTAGCTTCTCCCACCTGTCAGCGGTTCTCTTGAAGTTCCTCTCCATGATGGAGGCGAGCTTCTGGCGCGTCTCCTCCTCGTCCCAGAACCACCACTGCAGGTTCTCAACCCACTCAAGGTAGGACATTATAACGCCACCGGCGTTCGCCAGGATGTCTGGCACGACCGCGATGAAGTCCTTCCTAGAGTAGAGGATCCTCTCAGCCTCCGGGGTCGTGGGGCCGTTAGCCGCCTCGGCGATCAGCCGTGCTTTGACCTTCCCGGCGTTCCTCTCGGTGATGGTGTTCTCGATGGCCGCAGGGATGAGGATGTCCGCATCGACGTACAGTGAAGCCTCAGGGTCGCTCAGCTTGTTCCCCCTCGGGTAGTTGATGACTTTCCCCGTCTCGTTCTTCACCTTTATTGCTAGCTCAGGGTCGATCCCGTTGGGGTCGTAGACGGTGCCGGAGGTGTCGCTTACTGCCACGACTTTGGCGCCTAGCCTAGTGGCCCAGAGGGCCGCGTACTGCCCAGCGTTGCCGAATCCGTGTATTGTTATTGTCCGTCCCTCAAAGCCGCCCATCCACCTCTCGGCCGCTGCCTTGGCTGCGATGACGGTTCCGTAGCCGGTCGAGTAGAGCCTCACAGGGTTGCCCCAGAGCTCAGGGGGTTTGGCTGTGAAGACGGCGGGTACGTTGTAGCCCTTGAGCTTGCTGTACTCGTCCACCATCCAGGCCATTATCTGCGGGTTAGTGTTCACGTCGGGTGCGGGGATGTCCTGCTCAGGGCCTATGATGGAGGCGATGGCCCTCGCGTAACCCCGGCTCAGCTGCTCCAGCTCGCGCACGCTCATCTTCTTCGGGTCGCACCTGACCGCGCCCTTACCGCCGCCGTAAGGTATGCCAGCCAGCGAGTTCTTCAGCGTCATCCCCATGGCGAGCGCCATGTCGGTCTCGAGGGTGACTTCAGGGTGGAACCTGATGCCTCCCTTGTAGGGCCCGAGGGCGTTGTTGTGCTGGACACGGTAGCCCTCGAAAACTACCAGCTTACCGTTATCCATCCTCACGGGGATTTTGACCATCAGCACCCTGTCGGGCTTGCTGAGGTAGTCGTAGACCTCCTCTGGGAGTCCGGCTAGCTCGATGGATTCCCTGAGCACTTTCAGCATCCAATCGAGGTATGAAGACATTTTAGGTCGTGTTTTACATACATCAAACCTTAATATATATTTTTCTAAAAAAACCTTAAATGAATTACCGCAAGCTTATCCGGAAAGCTACAGGTATTGAAGCGGGCTAGGCTCGGCGATCAGCCGTGTCTACGGCAGATAAATTAAAAATAACCGTTCCGGCAACTAGGTTGCGTGGAGCTTGTAGAGACCCTTGTCATAGTAGGCGTCGTGGTGGCGATGGCACTAGCATTAGCGTTCTTCGCGTCCAGCATGGTCTCCCAGAAGACTGGCGTCGAGCAGTTGGACATACAGTACGCGTTCAACGGTAGCAGCAAGCTCACGATCCATATCAGGAACCGCGGCACTCAGCCGACCTCGGTGACCCTGGTCAGGGTCGATGGACGCGCATACCCGCAGAGCGTGTACATACAGCCCGGCGGGACGGCTACGGTGACTGTGGAGGTGGAGGGCTCTCTACCTGTACACGAAGTGGTTGTCGTAACCTCTTCGGGCACGGAGTACCCGAGGTACGTCAAGCCTTAAACCAAAAGGATTTAAACTGCGAACACGTGGTTTGCCCTCGATGGAGTACACGTTTCTCGGAAATACAGGTGAGAAGATCTCCAGGATCGGGCTCGGCGCGTGGCAGTTCAGCGAGAGCTGGGGCTTGACGGAGTACGAGGCGGCAAAGAGGGTTATTCAGGAAGCCCACGCACAGGGGATAAACCTCATCGACACGGCGGAGGTTTACGGCAGAGGGATGAGCGAGGAGTTCGTGGGGAGAGCGCTAATGGAGCTTGGGCTGAGAGACAGCTTCCTCGTAGCCTCCAAAATCCCTGGTGACTTCCTGGCTGAGCACGACGTGTACAAGGCTGTTGAGAGGAGCCTGAAGAGGCTTCAGGTAGAGGAAATCGACCTGATGCAGGTTCACTGGCCCCCATGCTGGCACAACATCCCGACGTGCGAGTACATGCGTGCGCTCGAGAAGCTTGTCCACATGGGTAAGCTGAGGTACATAGGTCTGAGCAACTTCCCTCCGGTTCTTATAGATGAGGCGAGGTACTGCCTCTCCACCGAAGACGTGGTATCCATACAGGTTAGGTACAACCTAGCTGAAAGGGACGCTGAGAAGGAGATTCTGCCTTACGCTGAGCGAGAGGGGCTCACGCTCCTAGCCTGGAGCCCGCTGGCGAAGGGCGCGTTGACCGGGAAGTACACTCCAGACAACCTCCCCAGGTTCCAGGATGTGAGGAGCGGAGAGGCGGTTTTTCACCCAGAAAACTTCGCCCAAGTGTATAAGCTCGTGGAAGTTCTAGCAGAGGTTGGGAGCAAGTACGGCAAGAGCCCATCGCAGGTTGCCCTTAACTGGCTTGTGTCGTCAAGCCCCGTCGTCGTTCCCATCCCCGGCGCTAAGAGCGAGGAGCAGGTCAGGAGCAACGCGGGAGGCGCGGGCTGGAGGATGAGCTACGAGGACTGGCTCAGGATAGAGGAGGCTAGTAGCAGGGTTAGAATCACACGGGTTCTCTGGTAACCATTATCTATATTTAGACCACTAATACTTTATTGCTTGATGAGTGAAACAATCGAAATCGAAGTTATAAGGCCTGTCAACCCGGCAGGTGTCAGCTTTATAAAGTACCTTTGGGGAGCTATAGGCGCGAGAAACCGAACCGTCCTGCAAGAGTATAGACGGGAGCTTACCAGGCTGATCCAACGGCTCGGCTTCACCCTGGAAGAGAAAATAGGCTCAAACAAGCTCATCACAGGGACGGTTGTTCTAGAGCTCAACAACGGCAAACCCGTTAAGATAACCGCCAAGGACTTAAGAATCTGGCAGGAAACGGGAAGCTTCCCTGAAGCGATTACAGTAGAGCTGAAGGAGTAAACTAAACCTTGTTTCTGACTCGTCTTTCAAGGCATTTTATTCTTTCTCAGAAAATGCTATAAGCAGACGTGAGCTGTTTTTCACGTATGGGAGAGCTAAAAAGGGAGCTGGGGTTAGGCTACGCCACCCTGTTCGGCGTGGGCCTCATCCTTGGGGCCGGTATATACGTTCTTGTCGGCCGCGCTGCCGGGTTAGTTGGAGACGCCGTATGGCTCAGTGTCGCTTTTGCCGGCTTGATAGCCCTCTCCACAGCTTTCTCCTACGCCGAGCTATCGTCGATGTTCCCCACGGCGGCCAGCACCCACACGTACATTGAGAAGGCTTTCCCCAACCTCAGGGTATTGGCGTTCGTGTCGGCTTGGCTGATATTCTTCGGAGGAGTAGCCGGAGCTGCAACGGCGGCTCTAGGCTTCGCAAGCTATTTCGTAAGCGTTGCAGGCTTGGGTTCCAACGCCATAGTGCCTGTGACGATCACTCTCCTAGCGCTACTCTCGCTCCTAAACTGGTGGGGTATAAAGGAGTCGGCCTCCCTCTCA
Organism: Infirmifilum sp. NZ; assembly: GCF_022693705.1. Lineage (NCBI taxonomy): Archaea > Thermoproteati > Thermoproteota > Thermoprotei > Thermofilales > Thermofilaceae > Infirmifilum > Infirmifilum sp. NZ. Next base: position 592,562 of record NZ_CP094288.1, on the reverse strand, counting down.
GCGGTTTTCACGCTGATAGAGGCCTCAGGACTCCTCTTCGTGGCTGCTCTGGGCTTTTTATTCCCGCAACGGCAGCCCGACTACCTCTCCTTCAATCCCAACGTCGACCCGGTGCTTGCAGTTATGGTCGGTGCGGCTATATTCTACTTCGCTTACACGGGCTTCGAGTACCAGCCAACCTTGAGCGAGGAAACAAAGAACCCCGAGAGAGTCGTCCCGAAGGCCATAGTCCTAGCCATACTCGTGACCACCCTCATCTACATCCTCGTCGCGATGGCTGTGGTCAGGCTGATAGGCTGGGAGGATCTAGCACACAGCAAAGCCCCCCTAGCTGAAGCAGCTTCGAGGGTGTGGAAGCCCTCGTACGCCCTTCTTTCATTCATCGCGCTTTTCGCTACAACGAACACTGTTCTAGGCTTCCTCGTTTCAGCCTCGAGGCTTGCCTACGGCCTCGCGGAGGAGGGCGTCGTCCACCGCGGGCTCGGCAAGGTGGACAAGTGGCGCAGAACCCCCTATGTCTCCGTTGCCTTTGCCGGTGTACTGTCGATATTGCTAGTCCTGCTCACGGATTACCTGCCTAAGGTGACGGGCTGGAGACTGGCTTTCGGGCAGTACCAGTACGAGCTGATAGACCTTGTCGGGAAAACCGCGAGCCTCTCGGTTCTCTTGGCGTTCCTGCTGGTTAACCTCTCGGTGGTCGTCTTGAGGAGGACCGAGGCCGAACGCCAAAGGTTCTTCAGGATACCCCTCAGCATCAGAAATATCCCTGTGCTACCTCTGGTGGCAGACGCACTCATTGTGGTCTTTGTTGCGCTGAGCTTCAGTGACTGGATTGTGTGGCTGAGCACAGGCCTGGTTGCGCTGATAGGGCTCCTCCTCTACAAGAGATGAGCTTTTTAAGGCTTACACTGCTTCGCGCAACTCATATTAGAGCCTCAAGCGTCAACGCTCTTGGATGATGAGGGTTTCTGGTTCCGATCGGTAGTGAGGAAAGCTTGATTGCCTGACAACCTTTATAGCCCTTCTCGACTTACCTGAGGCTAGACCCTGACGATGTCCGGAGGAGTCGTTGAGAAGGTGAAGTCGGAGGTTGAAAAATTCCTGGAAGATAGAACGCAGTACAGAGGCGCGGTAATCATAGCTGACGGAGAGTACGTCGCGGTCGGCGAGGCTACAGCTGAAATTGGGCGTTCAGTATTAGATACCATTAATTTCATAGACGCGGTTTTCCGCAAGCTGGCAGCGGGTCCGCCGAGGTATTTCGTCGCAGAAGGTAATGACTTCGGTGTCTCATACGGGAAATTCGGCTTCGGAAAAGCCGTTGTACTCATCTACTCGGGGTTACCTATCGGAGCCGCAATGTACGACATCAAAAGTCTCTGCAGGAGGTTAAGCGCCTTTTTGCCCTGAAGGGGGTGGTTGCGGTGAAAATCATAGGTGTAGCATGCCTGGGCACAGAGCCCCCTGAGAGCCTCAAGGAGAAAGCCCGTCTTTTCGTGAGGAGAGTTAGGGAGTTTTGCGGCGCGAACACCTTCATAGCGCTTGGCGGCTACTGGGGTTTGATGAGAGTAGTTGCCGACGAAGCCTTGGCAAGCGGGCTGGGTGTTATCATTTTTCCTCCCTTGGAGCGTGAAGCCGAGCACTTCCCTGATGCAACCATTGTTGTTCGAACGGGCATGGGATTCAGGCTCAGGAGCGTCGTACTGGCTAGGACCGCGGACGTCCTCGTCGCGCTGGGCGGTGAGGCTGGAACAATGCAAGAGGTGTTCACGGCATACCTCGAGGGAAAGCCCGTCTTGGTCCTTGGCGGCACGGGCCTCTCTACAGACAAGCTTACCGCATTTACCCCCTACATAGACTCGAGGGCCTTAGCGACTGTGAAAATTGTTGAGGATCCGGTTGCTCTAGCCGAGGAGGCGTGCAGAGTGCTAGCCGAAGGCCCTGTCGCCCGCGTCGCCAAGCCCGGGAACTATGAAGGCCCTGGAGTTTAGCTGGGGATCCACCGCGAAAGCGTACACCGTTATACCCCCGTGCTCGCTGAGAATTCTCTTTACGCCTACTTCGGTTGCTATGAGCGCTGAAACAATAATCTTCTCGGCTTCGACCCGCTCCTTGATCTTGCGAAGAACGGCCGATAGAGTGGAACCCGTCGCCAGCATCGGGTCTACGACGATAATAACTCCCGAGCGCTCGGGAACCGACATGTAGCTCAGCTCCACTTCCAGACTGAACTCCCTCCTTTCCACGTCGTCCACTTCCGCTCTTTTTGCTGAGACGAAGCCAACCTTAGCGTCCTCGAACACCTCTAGCATACCCCATGCCATCGGGAGTGCGGCCCTGAGAACAGCTAGAACGGTCACGTCGCAGCCATACTCGTAGCCTTTAGCCCTCACGCCCAGCGGGGTCGCGACTGTCATCTCGGCCAGCGGTACCTCGTTGGAGATCTCGTAGGCGGATACGATCCCTGCCTTGTAAAGCAAGCGCCGGAACTCCGATCTAGGTGTCTTACTGTCACGTAGTCGAGACAGGATGACCTGAGCCGCAGGTTTATCTATCAGCCTTAACCGGCTCAGCGTGAAACCACTCTCCCTGACGGCACCCCCATTTAAAAAGTTGGCGTCACACCGCGTTGGGCTTGACTCGCGTGAGGTAGATTTCTCTCTCCAGCCTATACGCCTCATCTGGGAGCGGGTGCGGCTTACCAGCCAGGCGCGCCAAGAGGTACACCTTGGCGGCTCTCTCCACGTAAACGGCGGTGTCAACGGCTTCGTCCAGAGTCCTACCCACGGTTAAAATCCCGTGATTTGCCAGAATAACCGCGCTCCGGTCGCCCAGGGCTTTGACGACGTTCTCACCCAGCTGTGGTGATCCGGTTGGGGCGTAGTCGGCCACCTGCACCTCCCCACCGACGTAAATGACCGTTTCCTCAAGCACAGGCGGGATGCCTTCACGCAGGACTGCGAACACAGACGCGTAAACGGGGTGGACGTGAACGATGGCGTTGACGTCCCTTCTAGCTTTGTAAATGGCTATGTGCGTTGGTAGCTCGACGCTAGGCCGGCCGAAGCCCTCTATGGCTCTTCCACTGAGGTCCACCACTAGCAAGTCCTCAGGAGCTAGGTCGCTTTTTCTCCGACCGCTTGGGGATATGAAGATCCTGTCGTTACCGGTCCTCACGCTGATGTTGCCGCTGTAGCCGAAGTTTACCCCCAAGGATTCGAGGTACTGGAAGGCTCGGACGATCTTCCGGCGAAGCTCTATCTCGCTCTCCACATGCCGATAGACAGGTTGCCTCCAATTAAGCTTATGTTAGTTGTCGCCTGAGGCCGGGCCTTTAAGCTTGTTCCACGAGGATGTGGGAAGCTTAATTTTTAATAGGCTAGGCTTGCTTGACAGAGTTATGCGCTTGTCGCCGGAGTGCGTGCCCTGCATACTCAACGTTCGCATGAGGGAAATCCTTGGCTCGGAGCTCAGCGATGAGATGAAGATGCGAGCCGTGAAGGAGCTGGTAAAATCCTACGGCGAGATGCTTGAGGGCAGCGATACGACTACGATGCTCGCTTGGAGGGCTTACAGGAAATCGAAAGAGCTTTTAGGTAAGGATGATCCTTACGCCGCGTTCAAGAAAAGGTCCCACGAGGTGGCGTTGCAGCTGTCCCAAGCCGTTTTAAGCGAGCTTGAATCCAAGGTAGGTTTTGAGCGATTCCACTACGCGGTCAGAGCCAGCCTCGCGGCAAATTTCATCGATCCGGGCTCGCCGATGGGAACCGGCCCGGAGGACTTTCACCACAGGCTGAGTGAGCTAAGGTTCGGGGTGGATGAGTCTGAGAAGCTTTACCTCACGTTGCTCCAGAGTAGCAGGGTGACGTACATTCTAGACAATTGCGGTGAAGCGGTGTTCGACATGATTCTCTTGAAGGAGATCTCAGCCATGGGCTCCGATATTAAAATCGTGGTCAAGGGCGAGCCATACCAGAACGACGTCACGGTCAGGGAGGCCAAGGAGTACGGGCTAGACGAGCTTGGCGAAGTCGTAAGCACCGGTAGCGACTTCCCGGGAGTGGTTCCCGGGTATGCGTCTGAGGAGTCGTTAAACGCGCTGAAGTGGGCTGACGTTGTGATCTCGAAGGGCATGGCGAACTACGAGGCATTCCTCGCGTACCCTCCCGAGAGGCCTGTTTTTGTAATGCTTGTTGCGAAGTGCGACCCCATTGCGCGCTCAATAGGAATAAGGAGAGGTGAGGCGGCTGCGTTCTTCCTGAGGGGGGCTCCGAACCTCTTGAAGTTCCAGTGATTCTCCCTGAACCGCTAAGTATTTTTCTAGGTCACGCGGCTTTATCACGCCAAAGGCGATGGTTTTAAATGGGAGAAAACCTTGTTGAGAAAGCAAAGGAGATATACAAAGATATCCCAATAGACGCTTCTTCCCTCGAAACGTACGTCAAGCTGATGCAGCTTCAGAAAGAGCTGCAGGCGATCTTCGAGGAGAAGTACTCCCACGTTGATGTTGAAAAGGCTAACTCTGTCTTAAGGGAGGGGAAACCGGCCTTCCTGGGAGTGGACTTGGGCCTTAACGAGGAGGAGTTGGGTCAGGCGATGCTCCAGATAACGGGGCTACTGAAATCCGAGCTGCCTGACGCGTCCCAGTCTCTGGAGCGGCTAGAGGAGGCGTGGAAAAGCGGCCAGCTGAGCCTGGTCAATCTGGGTGAGAGCCTCTTGACGGGTGACGTCGACTACGCTCACGCCAAAGCCGAGGAGCTACGGGTTGATCACGAGGTCCTTGAAGCTGTTACCGCCTGGGTCATGCAAGTCTTATTCCAGGCGTTGGCCTCGCGGCTGAGCGGTAAAATAGACATCTCGACATGGACCCTAGGAAGGTGCCCTGTCTGCGGCGGGTCTACGAGGCTCGAGATCATAGATTCTGAAGGCTCAGCCCACCTGAAGTGCCAGTTCTGCGGCACCGAGTGGGGCTTCCAGGAGAACAAGTGCCCCTACTGCGGGAACGAGAACGCGGAGGAGATCACATCGATTCCGGCAGACAAAGAAGGAAGGTTTACCCTGAATATCTGCCACGTTTGTGGGAGGTACTGGAAGGTGGTGGACGAGAGGAGGACCGGGCAAGCAGTGCCGAGAAAGCTCTACGACCTCTGGACGTTCAAACTGGACCTCATTGCAAGTGGTGGAAAAACGATCACTCCGGAGCAGTAGCTACTACCCTGAAACCGTGACGCCTTTAAACAGCACGTCTGGTGTGTATATACCTGTGTACGTGTTTCTCACGTGAACAGCCGGCTCAAGCGACGAAGCTATCGAGTATATGTTACCCGAGACTGTGACGGGTCGTAGAGGAACCAGCTCACCGCTCTTAACGAGGTAGGGGTTCGAGGCAACGACGCTGAAGTTTCCGGTGATGTAGTTAACGGTGTGAACGCTAAGAAGCGATCCATCAATCACGACGTTCGCATCCTCAAGGAGTGCGTCCGTTGTGTGGAGTCCTCCTTTTACGATGAGATTGGATGAGGATATCCCTATCGCGCCTCTGCCTCTAATGGCGTTACCGGTAGAGGGGACTTTCATTCTCCTGGCAGTGTACGTGTTGTGCAGGTAGGATTTCACCACCCCTTTCTCCACGAGGACTGTTCTCCTCCTCGGAACCCCCTCAGCGTCGTAAAGGGTCGTCGCGAGGCCACCAGGCATACAGCCATCATCTATCAGCGTGAGCTCGCCCAGAACCTTCTCTCCCAATTTATCGCGGAGCGGGCTGAAACCCTCAAGAACGTTCATTGCGCTGAAAGCGGGCAGTATGAGGTACTCGATGAGGCTCGCTAAGGGCTCGGCCATAAACAGAGCGTTGCCTGTCAGCGGCTGTCCCAGCTTCTCAGCACTCAGGCTGTCCAGAGCTAGCTTCTTCGCCTTCTCGATCATCTGGGCCGTATCGTAGATCAGCCCTCTTGCCTCAACGGAGGCCCCACCCGTGCCCTCCCGGGAGCCATCCGATGACTTCAGCCAGAGGAACAGCCCCATTGATGTTCCTCGGTCCTCTGCTCTCACGCCTCTCGTGTTGTACGTCAGGCTCCTAAACACCGTGGAGGATCCCCCTGCAGCCGCGACCTTTAGCCTTGGGTCAAGAACCTGCGCTTCACCTATTAGATCCCTCACAATGCTCGCGAGCTGCTCAACCTCGAGCGAAGCAACACCCTCGTCGTAACCGATCCAGCTGTGGACGGGCGGCTCCGGGTCAGGGAGAGCCTCCCAGTAAGGATCCTCCTCGGCTTTCTTAGCCATCTCCACCGCACTACTGATGGTTCTCTCCACGACGTTCCAATCAGACGAAGTTGCCGTCGCGATAGCTACCCTTTTCCCAACGGCCACTCTAACCCAAACGTCTGACGTGTACCTCGTGATGGGCTTTGGGTATGTCCCCTCGGACTTTACGCTTATAGTGCCTGTGTAGGTGACGCCGATCTCAGCCTCGCTCGCCCCGAGCTCGAGCGCGCGCTTCAAACCCTTATCCAGGATGTAGGCTGACTCCACCATCACCTTTCACCTCCCACGAGAAGCCGGGTAGCTCTCAGGGAAGGCCCCCCGTCGCCGACGTGCACCATTTGGCCATACTTCCCACACCCTCCGAAGGGGCTCGTCGAGATCTCCACGTTGTTGGCCACGGCGTCGATGTACTTGAGCATCTCGAGTATATTTCCTGCTAGAACGACGTCCCTTACGGGCTCCTTGAGCTCTCCGTTCTCAACAATAAAGCCTATCCTAGAGTTGAAAGTGAAGGTGCCATCCTCTTCGACCTGACCCCCCGCCGGTTTGTCGAGCAGGAGCCCGTGCCGCGTCTCCCTGATTATCTCCTCCTCCTTCCAGTCACCCCCCTCGAAGAAAGTGTTTCTCATCCTCACGATAACGTCGTGGGCAAAGCTCTGAGCTCTCCCATTCCCCGTCGGCCTCATGCCGAGTAGCGCTGCACTTTCACGGCTGTGCAGGTAGCCGACCAGCACTCCACGCTCGACGAGCACTGTGCGCTGGGTAGGCGTACCCTCGTCGTCGACGGGCAGGACGTAGCCGCCCCGCGGGTCAAAGCCGGAATCCACTATCGTCACAAGCTCGCTGGCTATTTGTTCGCCCAGACGACCGGTCAGGGGGCTCGTCTTCGTGAAAATGCTGTCGGCTTCCGTAAGGTGGCCGAAGCTTTCGTGGGCGAAGACGCCCGTGAGCTCAGGCCTTGTTATCACGACGTGCTCACCGGCAGGAGGGCGCCTGGCCTTCAGGGAGAGGCGTGCCATCTCCACCGCCCTCTCAGCAGCCCTCTCGGGTGCCTTATCTCCCGTGAAGTACTCTAGCCCCTGAGACGCCCCGAAAGTTTCGAAGCCATCCCCCGTCTTCCCGTTCTCGCGGAGGACCACAGACGCGGAGATCCCTGTTACAAGCCTCTCCGAAAGGACGCGCACGCCGTCCAGAGAGTAGACCTCCACGAAGCCGTAGTAAGCCCCGTAGCGCGATGTGGCCGACGACGCCCCGCTATTCTTCGCGACGCTGTAAGCCCTCTTAACCAGGTCTATCTTCTCGTCCACCGCTACCCTCGATGGGTGCTTTCTCACCGAGCCGAAAGTGTACCTGCCCTCCTTGACGCCCAGCTCCGCGACAGATTTGTCTCCCTTGCCAAGCGCTCGAGCGGCTTTCACAGCGCTGATCAGCGCTCTTTCAAGCCCCTCCCTCGTTAACTCGGTGGTAGACGAGAAGCCGATACTGCCCTCCCTAATAACTCGAACCGCCACGCCCCGAGAGGCCGAGACACTGAGCGTGACGATTCGCCCGTTCACAAGCTGTATGTACTCGCGGGTCGTATCCTCAAACCTCACGTCGGCAAAGCTGACACCCTCCTCTGAGGCCCTCCGGAGGAGAAACTCTGCTAGGTCTTCAAACACACCGTAATACCCAGGCGAACGAATATATGTTTTCCTATACGATTAGCTCCCGTGTCGAGGTTCAGGGTACTTAGGCCTCAAGTGTACTGGTCCTCGTGTCCATCATCCGAAGAGCTAAGGGTTCTGCGGGACCAGGGACTCAGCCTCGTGGTGGACCTAACGGAGAATGAGTGTAGCTACGATGTTCCTCAAGGGGTTGAGAGGCTGGTGTTCCCGATTCCCGATTTTTCGTTCAGGTCCCCAGAGGTTGTCTTCTACAAGGTGGTGGAGCCCGCGAAAAGGGAGGTTGAGAGCGGGGGAACGGTGCTTGTGCACTGCATGGGTGGTATCGGCAGGAGCGGGACCGTGGCAGCGATGCTCTTAGTCATCCTCGACCGAATGACTCTGGATGGAGCGTTGAGCAGGGTCAGGAGGCTCGGTGGAGGCCCCCAGGTTCCTGCCCAAGCCACTGCCCTCCGGTGGTTTGAGAGGAACGTGAGCACAATAGGCTACAGCAAATACCTCAGCTTCTCAGAGCGTATCACGTCGCTTGGTGAGCGAAAGGCAGACCACATATCGTCTAGAATCAACCTTGCTCTGGATATCCTAAGTGAGCTAGGTCTGAGCGGCTTCCAACTCGAACAGTTCTTCGAATGCATGATCGACGCTTTAGTAGCGGGAACGCAAACTGCATGCCTGCCGTCCAGCTTGGGCGAGGCCGCGGGCGACGTTCTCGAATTAGCGGAGATTGTGGGAAACGTGTTTTACGGGGAAGGACTCTACGTGGGTCTAGAGAAGAGAGACGGCAAGCTGTACCTGCTCTTGAACGGCTTCGCAGCAGCTGGAGAGCTAGCCTCGCGCCTAAGGAGCTTCATAAGGGAGAGTCGCTTTCTCAGAGATTTAATGGACGTTGAGGAAGTGTTCGAGTGAACGCACTCGGAGCGGCGTCGCTTCCTGACCTCTTTTTCGATGAGCGGAGAAAGCTCCTCCCTCATCTCGCTCAGTGGTCCCGGGGTCGGGGCATTGAGCAATACTGCTTTCCCGCGCAGAGCTCGTACTGACGCAAGGGCATAGTTGAGGCTCGGCGGAAGGTTTAAAGAAGCCCTCCGCGAATCAAACACGTAATGGACTCTAAGTCTAGACCTAACGTGAGGGAGGCGTTGTTCTGGGAGAGGGTTGAGGGGAAGCCTGGGTATGTGCGATGCAACCTCTGCCACCGCCGTTGCGTAATAGCGCCCGGGCGCTTCGGGGTATGCGGTGTGAGGAAAAACATTGACGGAAGACTCTACACCTACGTTTACGGGCTGCTCACCGCAGCCAACCTTGATCCCATCGAGAAGAAGCCGCTCTCACACTTCAACCCCGGTAGCGCAGTTTTCTCCATCTCCACGCCCGGTTGTAACTTCTTCTGCCAGTTCTGCCAGAACTGGGAGATCAGTCAGAGCAGGCTGGAAAAAGGCCTCTACGGGATGCAGTACACGCCTGAACGGGTCGTGAGCGAGGCTCTCCGTTTGGGGGCCGACGGCATATCCTACACCTACAACGAGCCAACGATCTTCTACGAGTTCATGCTGGACACCGCGAAGCTCGCTAAGCGCAGCGGTTTGTTCAACACCATGGTTACGAACGGTTACATGACGCAGGAGGCTTTGCAAGAGCTGAGCAAGTACATGGACGCCGCCACGGTTGACTTCAAGGGAGGCGGCAACCCGGACTTCTACAGGAAGTTCATGGGCGTTCCGGACCCCAGCCCCATCTACGACACCCTACTGACTATGAAGGAAAAAGGAATGCACGTTGAGATTACTAACCTCGTAGTCCCCCTCGTCGGGGACAATGAGGACGACTTAAAGAAGCTTGCGCGCTGGATAGCGGACAACCTGGGCGTCGAGACCCCATTCCACCTCCTGCGCTTCTACCCCCACTACAAGATGATAGACTACCCGCCTACAGATGTCCAGAAACTGGACCAGCTGGCTTCGATCGCAAGGGGGGAGGGCTTGAAGCACGTGTACGTGGGGAACGTGTGGGGCCACCCTCTCGAGCACACATACTGTCCGAGATGCGGCTACAAGGTAATCGAGAGGAGAGGCTTCTTCATCACCAAGTGGAACTTGACAGACGACAACCGTTGCCCAAGGTGCGGCTACAAGCTGAATATAAGGGGGTCTTATAGAAAGAGGAACTGGGAGTTCGAGTACTTCTTCTAAGAGATCTTCAGCACTAGCCCTTTGCTCTCCTTCTTCCCTGGGATTTCTAGGTGCCTCCAATCAGACGTGCTCGAAACCTTCTTCCCACGCTTGCTCATTATATAGGCGTAGGCGCTGAGGGCCGCGCAGGCCCCCATTCCAGCCGCGATGACTGCCTGCTTGTGGGGCATGCCTGCAACATCTCCGGCCGCGAACACCCCCGGCCTGCTGGTTTTGCACTCTTTATCGATGATGATCTCGCCGTTCTCGTTTAGCTCGACAAAACCCTTTAGGAACTCCGTCCTCGTAACGTAGCCCATCTCTACAAACACGCCGTCAACCTGCAGAGTCTTGACTTCCCCCGTTCTCCTGTCTTTCACCAGGAGAGCCTCAACCTTCTTAGACCCCCTTACCTCCACGGGAGCAGAGTTTGAAACCAGCTCAACGTTTCCTTTGCTGAGGGCCTCCTTTAGTAGCTCCTCGTCGTCCAGCGGTTTCTCGCCCGGGAAAACCCAGTAAACCTTGCTCGCGTAGTCGCGGAGCCTTATAACGTTCTCGTAGTTGTGTAGCCCCCAACCCACCAGGGCAACGGTTTTGCCACGGTAAAGCGGCGCGTCGCAGATGACACAGTAGGACACGCCCCTTCCCTTGAACTCCTTCTCCCCTGGGACGCCCATCTCTTTAGGCGACTTCCCGAAAGCGAGAACCACGGCGTCAGCTTGAAAAACATTCCCAGTAGCTGTCTTGATGAGGAAGACGCCGTCTCTCTCCTCTATACCCGTCACCTCATCGAAGACGATCTGTGCGCCGTAAGCGCGCGCCTGCTCCTCTACCTTCTTTATAAGCTCCAGTCCGCTGATGCTCATAAACCCGGGGAAGTTCTGTATCTCTGAAGTTAGGAGAAGCTGGCCGCCTAGGTCAGCGCTAACGACGAGCGTCGAAAGCCTCTGCCTCGCAGCGTACAGGGCTGCGGTCAGGCCTGCTATACCGGCACCAACGATTACGATATCGTACTTTTGCATACGCACTCGTAAACCAGGAAACACGTTGCCTTATAAAGATAAGGTTAAATCAGGGAAAAGCGAAGACTGGGAGAAAACATTATGCACATTACGCTGGTCGACCTGGACTCAGAGCACCCGGGTCTCCTTGCGAGCTACATCGTTGAGACCGAGAGGAGCCTCCTGGTGTTCGACCCAGGCCCGGCTTCGACCATTGCCTCTCTGTTGAAGCAGCTAGCCGGCAGAGAAGAAAAGAAGGTATACGTATTCGTAACTCACGTTCACCTCGACCACGCGGGCGGTCTAGGGCATCTGCTTGAGCACGTCAAAGTAGAGAGAGTGTACGTGCACGAGAGAGGAGTTAAGCACCTACTAGACCCCTCAAGGCTCTGGGAGTCTAGCCTCTCCGTTCTCGGCGAGAGGGCTCTCATCTGGGGTAAGCCGAAACCCGTTGATCCTGAGGTCGTCGAAGAGGTAAGAGGTGATAGCCGAGTCGAGCTTGACAGCCTCACCGTGGAGGTCGTGAACTGCGAGGGTCACGCAAGCCACCAGGTGTGCTACTACCTTCAGGACGGGACGATTTTCCCAGGCGATGCCCTCGGAGAGGTCTACGACGGAAACGTCCTCTTACTGACGCCTCCTCCCTTCCTTGGGAGCGAAGCTCTAGCCACCATTGATCGTATACTCAGGCTCAACCCCGAGCGGCTCGCGCTCCCCCACTACGGAATATATACCCGCGAACACCGGCTCTGCAACCGCTATAAGGCGAAGCTTCTGGAAGCCTTGTGCCTAGCTGCTCTCCACCAGGGTGACGTTAGCAAGCTCCACGAGCACCTAGCTAGGGACGAGGAGTACAGGAGGGGGCTGGAGGTTCTTGAGTCTCGAGACAGGGACCTGGCTAAGGGTTTCCTCGAGAGAAACATCACCGGTCTTGTAGAGTACGTCTCCAGTTACGGGTGGTACTGCCCCGGCAAAGATTTTAACGCTGTGAGAAAGGGTTAGGTGTGCGTGGTTATGACCAACGTTAAGAGTGCTAAGGGGCTTGCATTGGAGGGGCTGACCGCTCTCGCCATTCTAGCAGCTCTTCTCTTCCTCTTCTCAACAGGACTTTGGATATCCATTCCTCAGTCGTCAAGGCTCCAGGTGGGCGATGCCGTGGTCGTGACCCTAGTTGCCCTCTTTATCTACAAGTCCGAGAAACTGGTCCCCCCGCTTGCGGCTGTGGTGTCGCTAGGCCTGCAAATCGACGTTCAAAAGGTTTCGATCGCTCTGCAGGGTTTTATGAGGTTTATCTATCTAGCGGTTGCCTACTTCGCGCTCCGGAGGACAAGTTTGAGTCTGTTAACTATGGCTTTAGACTCTGCGAATGCAGGTGTGGTGTACGATGCGGTCTTCACAGTGCTCATACTCTTTAACGTCTATGATACGGTGAGGAGAGCCGTTAGGTAGGGGCTCTGGCCCCCATCTTCTTCAAATACAGCTCCAAATACGTCTCCCGGACAAGATCCCGGAGACCGAGCCTCTCAGCAACTCTCCTTAAGCCCTCGTCTCCAGCTCCCCGGTCTTCAAGCTCAACAAACTCTCCCAGCCCCTCGACCATGTCCAGCGACACCTCGACATTATCTATCTCGAAGAACTCCCTGTGTTTTGCTAGGCGGGCAACTTCCCGGAAGCCTAGGCTTTCGAAGACCTGAAGCGTTCTTTGGAAGTTGTCTGCCTTTACGACCAGCTCTACTCTGGCTTTAGCCCAGCCTTGCGAGCGGGGCCCCTTATACGTGATCTCTACGTTTTCACCCTGAGACTGGGAAGAGCGTATGAGCCGTACTCGCAGGGCCTCATCCCTCTCAGCGAAGTTCCAGCATGGGTGCTGGAGGTAAACGTCCACCATTTCGACGCTGTCGATCGGCTTCGCGCCCATATCTAAGAGCTTTTTCCTCAGCTCGTTGAGATCCTTACACCTGAACTTAACCTCCAACTCGACGCTGCTGGTGCTCATTCCTCTGGGCCTACCACAACTATGTTCTTAAGGTTTTCCGCGAGGTTGTTGATAGTGTAGGACAGCTTGAGCAGAGCGGCGGCTGAGCTCATGGCTTTGCACGAGTCTCGCTCCTTGATGGCATCCGACATTTCCTTTAACGCTTGGGAGATTTCATCCTTCATTTCCTCGAGGACTTTCTCTGTTCTGCCACGGTACTCGAGGGAGAGAGGCATTGAGGAAACTCTCATGAAGGAGCTCATCGCATCGGCGAGAGTGTACAGAGCATTGCTCAGCACGTAAAAGTAGCTCTGATCCGTCAAAATGCCCATAGACAGAAGAACCATCCCCAGGTTCCGCATCTGCTGGGGGTCGATCACGTTGTTTTTAACGTCCCTCGAGGCCTCAGAAAGAATCCTCTCAACGCCTCTCTCTACCTCCATTTAACCACCCTCGTCCGCTTAGCCTCAGACACGAAAACCCTATATGCTCTATAAATCATCTTCTTGGCCCTATCTATCTCCTCGAGAAACGACTCGACATCCTCCCGCACCCCCTCCTCAGCGCTAACCTCCAAAAGACCCCTGAGGTGTACCTCGCTGACCACGATCTCGAGGGCAACCGCCTGTAGCTCTTCGAGCCTAGCCCCCCTAGCTATAATATCAGCTACTTTGTTGACGAAGTAGCCTTGGGGGCAGGTTCTCCTGGAAGCTCTCTGGCTCATCTCCCGCTAACTGGATCTTTCTCGTATTCCGATATATACTTTACCTGGGGTGGCTGGTAGCTTTACATTTTGTCTATACACGAAATAAAAAGGATATTTTTATTAAACGCTTTTACGACGTGACTCGCAGGGACGCATGAATGTATGCAAGCGAGGCTTCCCTCGGAGCAATAGCGAGAAGCGGTCTCTCCCTGAAGCTGAACCCTAATGAGTGGAAAGTTGTCTCAGCCGCGGCGAGGGCGCTCACCGTCTCGAAGATCTCGGAGCTGGCCCCGCTGCCCTACAGCACGGTGATCGATGTTGTGAAAAGGCTCAGCAGGCTAAACATAGGCATATCTTTCGTGCCGCACTTCGACATGATGGGCTTCCAATCGGTCTTTGTGATACTCGAGCAGCGGGAGCTGAAGCAAGTTCCCCTCTACACGCAGGCCGTGTACAAGCTACTCGGGAAGAAGCAGCTCATAGGAGTTAAGGCGCTGGTCCCGGAGAAGTACGTGTATGACTACGTATCAGCTTTCAGGAGCGAGCCGGTCTACGTTCTGAAAACCTATGAGGTGAAGTACTGGTTGCCTAGCGGTAAGCTCACGAGGTATGTGCCAGGTATCAACGTGGTGGTGCCAACGGCAGAAAAACTGTCTGAGGTTATCGCTGAGTCCAGGGTTCCGGAGAAACCGAAGGAGAGAAAGTGGGTCGACTGGGTGGACCTTACAGTGCTCTACTTCAAGATGAAGTACGCCTACACGAAGCTGAGTGAGATGTCGAACTTAATCAAGGAGAGCTTCAAGATAGAGCCCCCCAGCAGGCAGCTGATGAGCTACCACTACCGTACACACGTGATCAACCTATGGTCTCACAACAGAGTGATTTTCAGGCTAAACCCAGAGCTCGTACCTTTAAAACTCTACGTTTTCAGCGGTAAAGAGGGGGAGTCCACGGCCAGAACCATGATACAGGCTCCCTACATGTACGAGGCGCTCGTAGGGGAATCCAGCGCTGTGGTTCTTGGTCAGCCGCCCAGCTACCTCGAACGACTAGTATACGAGATAATATACTTGACGAATCCCGAAATGCCTTTCGGAGCCCTGCTGGTGACCGACGAGCGCGAGTACCCGTGGCTGTCGACGCGAGTAATCGAGCGCTACAGAACGAGGGGGGAGTTCCCGGACCCCGAGGAAGAGTTCTTCCCCGGTTAGTCCAGAAAAACGTTTATTAATAACTTTGTGTATTAAACTTTGTGTCAAGCTGTCAGCCCGAGGAGGTTGTGCAGAAGCTTAGTAGGGAGCTTGAAGGAATAGGGTACTTCAACATCATCTCAGAGGATGCTAAGACAATAATACTGCTCTGGTGCGGTGGTCGGTGCTCACCCATACTAATGAGGGTAGATGAAGGAAGCCTGCGCGTAGTGATCCCGGTTGTACTGAGAGATGCAGACCCCCACCAGCTGGCCGGGAAGATTTCCTCAATGATCTCCGAGCCCGCGTCGGTTGACGTTATAAGATTGGATGAGGGTGTGTTAGGGCTGGAGGTGAGCTATGCTTTCCGCGAGTGCCTGGACTTGAGCTATATTGAGAGGGTGATTCGCGAAGCTCAAAGTTTTCTCGAGGCGGTAACCAGCGAGTACAAAGGTACGCCTATTGAAGCAGACATCATCGCCTAGCTAACTTTGAGAGGTATTTCTCTGTAAGGCGGCGGACGACTCTATCGTTAACAGCCTTGCCGTGAGGTCGGAGGCCTCCTGAGAAACTGCTGGGAATATGAAGTAGCTCGTGTACTAAAACTTCCACTTGCTTCTCGGCTGGGAGCACGTCGAACTTCTCGGAGATCACTTCGATGACGTAAAGCGGGGGGAGGTTAAACGCGACCTGAAACGACTTCGGGAGCCCGTAAATCCTCGCGGTAGCCGAGCTCTTTGATCCCATACTCCTTACGAACCTGACATGCTCTAATCTAATCCACCTCATATCCAGCTTCTCGACGATGTCTTTAGCCATGGCTTCCACGTCGCATGCAGGCGCGTAGCGAAGTTTCGGCACGATTTCCACCCAAAGGGTAGGATTGATCCTGCTTATTTAAGGCCCATCACTAAAGGTCTTCACTTTCTGCACGTTAACTTCTTTTTTAGTGAAAGTAAACGCCAAATTTAGTTTTATCCCTTCTAATGCCGCGTGAATCGAAGGCTGAAACTTTCACCGAATCATGGTACGCACAGGCTTCTTTACTCGCTTGTAAAGACCGGCGCCCTCCCGGGAATATAAGGTACAGGCTACCTCGAAGAGCTCAGAATGGATGAGAGTACTCCCCTAAACTTGTTCACGCGGTTCACTATGGCTAACGCAGTAGTCCTGCCCTGAAACGTGTAATCAGCTAGGAAGCGCAGTTTTACCTTTCCAGGCTCCGCCTCAACCTCAATGTCTTGATCCGCAGGTACCTGCTCGGGAATCTTCTCGGTATTGACCTCAGCGTATAAAGCTACTCTTACCACGTTGCCCATCGACACGATCTCAGCAGTCATGTACTCGTCTACCGCGAGCACATCCCACCTTTCACCGACTGGTTGCGCAGCCAGCACTCTGTAAAGGTCCTTGAAACCCTCTAGGAGCGTAAACTTTACACCGTCAAGCTCGAAAGTCCTTGCCTCCGACATCCGCGTAAACCTAGTTTAGCATGTAGCACGTCTCATTAAAACGTTATCTCGTCCGGCTAAGGTATAAAAGCCGCGAATGCTATGAGCCTCTTGTGCCTGCGCGTAAACGCTACATAGTTAGGTTAGGCGAAGACGGCACCTTAAAGATCCCGGCACCCCTTCTAAACGAGCTAGGGGTAGCGCCCGGCTCGTACGTAACCATAACCCGTGAGGGCTCAAACCTGGTTCTCAGGTTTCGGAGCAAGAGAGCACCACTTAAACTAGGGCGGCAGGTAACAACAGAGGAGATGGAGAGGTTAATAAAGGAAGCCCTCGATGAGCTGGTGGTGGCCAGATGGGAGACGTAACCAGGCTTGTCGTAGACACAGACATTCTGCTCCACGACACCTTCGAGGACAGCGAGAAACACGCTGAAGCGTCCGAGCTTCTAGATGATGCAGACAGAGTGTACATGGCATCCATTGTCCTCCACGAGTACTTGTGGTTGCTCCTGACGAAGTTTAAGATAGACCTAGACGTCGTCAGGGAGAAGCTCGAGGAATACTTCGGGGATACGCGCTTCATCTACATCAGCGAGAACAGTGAGGTTTTTCTAAAGGCTCTTGAGTGGATGAAAGAGGACAGCGCAGACCCAACTATGATAAACGACTACATAATCCTAGTCCTCGCCCAGCGCCTCGGCGCGGTCCTAGCCACGTACGATGCCGACCTTAAAGAAATAGCCAAGAGAAGGGGCATACAGGTCACGCCTTGAGCCGCTACTCCTTAATCCTTCGCGGGAAACCCCTCCGGATCTAAACAGCCCACGGGAAACCAGTTCACCGGGATGCTCTGCGGGTAGATCCCACCGACCTAGCAAGAGTAAGGGCTTTAATATGATCGTTGTCTCCTTAGGGGTGAGGGCGCGCTCACGGGAGTGAGGCTAAGATGTGCGCTGAATTCTTCTCATGAACCTTTCGATCCTGTTGAAGGCCTCCTCTAGCACCTCAAGCGGCGGCAGGAACACAAGCCTTACGTGGCCTGCACCAACGGGCCCGAAGCCGGAGCCATAGACCACGAAGACTTTCTCCTCCAGCAGTAGCCGCCTGGCAAACTCCTCGTCACTCATGTTAGCCTCTACACGGGGGAAAGCGTAGAAAGCGCCTGCCGGGGCTACGGGGAGCCGGAAGCCCGGGATCTCGTTGAGGCGCTTAAAGGTGAACCTCCTCCTTTCATCCATCTTCCTCCTAACCTCCTCGAGGAACAGTGGCTTCCTCCTGGCGAACCTAGCCAGCGCGACCTGCAACGGCGTGACCGCGGAAAGCCTAGTCATCAGAAAAGCCAGAATAGCTGAGCGGATCTGCGAAACCTTCTCCTCAGGCCCCTTGAGGTACACGTAGCCGAGCCTCCACCCCGTGGCGAGGAAGGTCTTCGAGAAGCCGTTCAGTCCTATCACAACGTTGTCCTTGCTTGCAACCCTAGCGGTACTCACAAACTCGCCTTCAAAAGTCAACGCGTCGTAGATCTCATCGCTGACGACAGGGATGTCCCACTCCGCGGCTATGTCGAGGATCTCTTTGATCGTCTTCACGGGGTACACAGCGCCAGTGGGGTTGTGCGGGTTGTTCACCACTATGAACTTAACGTTATTATCTACAAGCCTCCGAAGCCTGTCCGTGTCAGGTACCCATCCCTCCTCTTCTACCAGCGGGTAAAACACCTTGTTCGCGTTGTAGAAGTCTGCGAAGTTTATGTAAAGGGGGTAGCTGGGATCAGGTATCAGAACCTTCTCGCCATCGTCCACAAGCGCGGCGAACAGGGCGTTTATACCCTCCGACACGCCGCTCGTCACGAGAACATTCCTGCTCTCAACTTCGACGCCGTTCCACACCTTCTCCTTGTACGCGATCGCCTCCTGTAGCTCGCGGACACCTTCCGATGAAGCGTAGTAGTTGTGGTTTTCGAGCATCGCGCGGTAGGCCTCCTCGATGAGCTCTCTCGGTGTTTGGAAGTCGTACTTCAGCGGGTCACCTATGTTGAGATAAATGACCTTCTCACCCTTCTCCTCGAGGCTCCTCGCAAGCGCGTTGTACTTCCTTATAGGGTAGTCCAGCCTGCTTATCCTCTTGGAGAGGCCTAGGACTTTACTCACGTAAAAAAATTGCTGAAAATGATTTATATATCTTCTCTCTGCTGAGGCGGTTAGGCTGGCAGACAGGTTTATTTCACAGGCTACGCTCTTACAGCTCCGAGGACTGAAAGCTCGATGAAAAAAGAGCACGTGCTGTTGATAGTAGCTACCGCGCTGGTAGCCATCGGCTTACTCGCGTTCTTCACGCTTAAGGGCCTAATACCGCTCCCATCTACGCAGCCTCAGGCGCCGGGTTGTCCCTCACCCTCGCTGGTCTACGTGTACGAGAACGAGCAGCAGAAGAACGCGATGGACTCTATCACCTCGGCGTTCAAGTCTATCCTGCAGAGCTACTACGGGATAAACATCATCAACACGCCGGTATGTCCCGTGCCAGCCTCGTCACTGTCCCAGAGGCTGCGAGTATACCCTGCGTTGCTCTACAAAGGGGACCTCCCGGCTCTGGCCCAGTTCACCTCTGGGAGCGTAGGCGAGTACAAAGTGATTTCCCCCTCGATATCCGCCGTCCTAGCCTACTACCAGGGTGTCAGCCCTAGCTTCGGAGCCACCGCTGAAGCTGTGATCGTCGAGAGCTCAGCGCCTTTCGCGAAAATCAACATCAGCGAGCAGCAGCTCAGGGACCTGCTCACCCAGGTAGCGCTGGCCAACATATCGAAGATCTCGACGTCAAGGCCAGAAGAGTTGGGGGTGCCACTGCAGACTCTGCCTGCAGTCGTCTTCAGATCGGACTTCAACCTCTCCGAGGGGGTGCCGTACCTCGTGAAGCTCCGAGACAACATATATGGTCTTTCAAACAACACTCAGAGCTCCTTGATGGAGTACCTGAACATAGGGGTTTACGAAACTCATAGCCCACCGCCGAGCCTTCTCGAGAACGGCGTAGCATACGGGGAGGATGCCCCCATTACGCTGTACATCTTGGAGGACTACCACTGCCCCTTCTGCGCAGACCTCATCACGAACATGGGTAGCTACCTGCAGTCCCTGGTCAAGGAAAACAGGATTCGCCTGGTCTTCGTAGACCTCATAGTACACCCAGAGGTCACAGACATGCACGCGTTTACGAGGTGCGTTTACAACTACTCAAGAGACCCGTCAGCGTACTTCAACATCACCCATGACCTCTACGCGAGCGGTGTATCGACAACCCTGAGCGACGCCAGGAAAATAGCGTTGAGATACTTGCAGGATACGATCGTGGAGAAAGCCCTCGCTTGCACTAACAGCACGGTCGCTGAGGTCCAGCAGAACGCCCAGCAACTGCTAAACATCGGATACACAGGTACTCCTACGCTATTCTTCTGGAACAAAGATAGCAGAAAAGGCCTCGTCATAACTGGATGCCTGCAGCTGAAGCCCTGCATCACGCAGGAGCAGTTTGCGTCCATACTCTCCTGGCTCGAGTCACAGGGATAGAACCTTGAGGCTTCCCGCTGAAATCCTGCTCATCCTCCTCTTCTTTGCCTTTACGCTTATGCTTGTGATCAGCATAGTTAACATAGCTGCGGCTTTGACAGGCTTCAACAGTCCAGTCCTTCTGGAAGTCTACGCTAGATCCTACTATGCTCTCACCGCTCTTATCATCATTCTACTCTTTTTGCTTCTACTGTCTCTAACTGTGTACTGTCTAGGGAAGCGGTGCACAGAATTCGTCGAAAAACTTATAAAATGGATGTTTATCCATTTTCGCGGATGAAACCTAAAGAGATAGCCCTTACGGCTACTTTTACTTCACTCAGCGTCGCGTTCCGGGTTTCAAAGAATGCTGTAACCGCTGTACAATTCATAAATATCCCTCTAGCTTTTGCCTTCGTCTCTTCAGTTCTCTTTGGAGCACGGGTCGGCTTCCTGGTGGGTTTTCTGTCGTATGCGCTTTCAGACCTCATTATTTTCCCCGGAGCTTGGACGCTCGTGAACGCTACTCTTGCAGGACTTTTCGCCTCTTTCTACAGGTGGGTTTACCACCCAGGAGCTGGGAAAACCTTCAACTTTGTTGCAACATATATACTCGTTTTCTCGTTTGACATCCTTACTTCAGCTATCCTCTACGTACTCTTCGGGGTTGGTCCACTTGAAGCATTTCTTACAGGCCTCATTGGGGAGTTTCTCCCTGTGATGGGGGGCTACCTTGTGGGGGTAGGCCCACTCACCGAAGGCTCCACGTCGCTTTTAGCAATCCTGCTGATAGAGGAGTTATCGAAGAGAAAAGTATAAATAATGGATAATCAACCAATGCTCTTGTGTCGCAGAAAAAGCTGAACATTTTGCTCTTAGTGTTGCTGATCTGGGCGATTGCTGCAACAAGCGTGGCCAGCTATCTCTACCTGGAGAACAGCTATCTCAGACGCGAAGTCGGATCGCTGGGGGGCAAGGCGATTCTCGTCAACATAGGAATTGACTACGGAAACGGGACGTTAGTGTGGTTTAACAACACCCCGTTGCCTCAGGGGTCCACGGCACTCACAGCTCTCGTGAGCGTCGCTCAGGTGGAGTACAAGCTGTCGTCCATGGGGGCGTACGTCACGTCTGTAAACTCTGTTCAAGAGAAGATAGTGTCCCAGAGCGAAGGGTACTCGTGGATGTGGTACAGGTTCGATGAAGGCAAGAGGGCTCTCGTGGCGGGTGAGGTCGCCGCTGATAGGTATAAATTGGTGAGCGGGGAGACGATAGTCTGGAGGTATGAGCACTGGAAGTTCTAAAGAGCATGTACTGGTACTGCTTTTTCTCTACTTCTCAAAGTCGTTTATCGGAAGAGCGCAGCTCTCCGAGGAGCTGGGAATAGGAGAGGGCAGGGTTAGGAGGATCCTCCTGGAGCTCTCTCAGGCAGGTTTCGTTGAAAAGAGGAGAGCCGGGGTCAGGATCTCCCCCAAGGGTAGGGAGGCTGTTGAACGCACCTTGCTGAGCAGAGGCGTGTCGTCTTTTTTTCTCAGCGACGCGCAGGAGCTTAACGCGAACGTAGCCGTTGTAGCTATAGCTAGAGCCCCACGTACTGCGCCGCTGAACGTCCTTGGAATGCGGGATGATGCAGTTAGGGGCGGCGCGCAGGGCGCTGTGATCTCGGTGTACCGAAACGGGTCCCTAGAGCTCCCCCCAACGGATATCAACCTCTGCGTTTACGCGAGTAACCTCTGCCGCGAGATCACGAGGAGGAAATCCCTCAGCGAGAACTCCTTGATTATCGCAGTCTTCGCCTACAGACTCGCAGATGCTCTGTCCGGGCTTCTGAGCCTTCTCTACGGAAAGCATTACTCCGAGCTGAGCCAGGACCTCACCACCGATGGAACCTCCGAAACAGAGTTGACGTAAGCGTCGGCGTCATCCGACCTGTACTTCGCAACCCTCAGGACCTGAATTGCCCTCATTCCAACCTTCTTCGCCCCCAGAACGTCGGCAACAGGGTCATCGCCGACGTGCACGCACGTCGAGGGCTCTTGACCTGCTAGCCAGCAGGCGACCCTGAAGATCTCCTCGGAAGGTTTTCTCCAGCCAAAAGCCTGCGATGCTACCAGGACGTCAACGTAGTCTAGAAGCCCGACTTCAGCAAGTCTACGAGACACTATCTCATAGCTACCAACGTTCGTTATCACCCCAAGCAGTAAACCCATCTCCTTCAGTCTCGAAAAGACCTCTTCAGCGCAAGGTTCGAGCCTGAACCCCTCTACATACGACTTGAGGACCCTAGCGTAAAGCTCTTCAGCCAGAGTCGGCCTAGGAGTCGCACCGAGCTCACGCAAAAAGAGCATCGCCCTTGCCAGGTCCCAAAGCTCAACGTCGCGCCACGAGTCGCCGGCCCCGTTCCACAGGCTTAAAACCTTTTCCCGCTCCACCCGAAGCCCGAGTTTCTTCTCCACAAAGCTCGCTAAGTTCCTCGAGAGAGCCTCCTCGAAGCCCACGTCGTAGACCAGCGTGCCACCCATATCGAAGAAGACGGCCTTTACCACTTTAGCCATTGCAGTCTCCACTTCCTGCGCACGCTGGAATATATAGCTTCATCTCTTATCCTTTCTGCCTCCGCCGTTTCCCTTGACTCGACGTTACCTCCCCCTCGGACTCGCAGCCGTTCCATGGGTTCTGCAAGGCCCGATCTGTGTAGTCCCGGGGAGACAGAGGTACACAATGCTGCCGACTACAGCCTCACCGACCAGGCGGGCTTGCATAATCTCTCCCTACCCCCTCGCTATGCGCCAGGCGCGGCCTTAACGGTAAGCCTTAATATGACCTTTTAGCCCATAAAGGAAGGCTTGAAACAGTTATGGACAAGTTTCGCGAGTCCCCCTCGAAGCTCGTGGCCAGCGGGAAGATAAAGGCCCTCTTCTCCGAGGAGGGCGACGTGCTTTACCTTGATATCGACGGAAGCGTGTACGAGGGGGTAGGCGACACCGTTCCCGTCCCTCTCTGGAGGCTGAGAAGGCTGAGGCTCAAGGAGATCCCTCCTGGTGTCTACATAGAGCCTGTTGAGAGAATGCAGGAGAACATAGTCTACACGCTGAGGTACTCCTCAAGGCTTTTCTTCGATGTAAAGATTGGGAAAGGCCACGCGCGCGTCGAGCTAAACGAGTGGCCTCAAACGTGGGAGAGCTACATCGGCTTCTACGCCTACATGGAGGCTCTGTCCACAGTACTGGAGGAGGCAGAAGACGCTGGCTACATCAGCGAGCTCTACGTGGACTTCGCCGAGGACTCGCTCTACGTCTCGTTTAACATAGACCTGCCCGAGGAGGCAACCATACTCAGAGCGATCGAGGTTGTCAGGAAAGTGCTGCTTCAGATAGAGCGCGAGGCGGAGTACCAGGCTGCGCTCCTAGCACTGAGGGAAGCGAAGAGGATTCTGAGGAGGAGTAGGCGCTCCCGAGGGGTAACGGGTATCCTAGAACGCCTCGAGGACATCTACGGCAAATACAACCTTTAAAAATTCTCTGAAAAAGTTTTCTAAAACCTAGAGAATCGAAACATATATTTTACACAGCCCCTCCTACAAGCCGAAAAAGATGCTCGACGACAAGGACATCGCGATCCTGGAAGCTCTTCAGGAAAACGCCAGGCTCACGATAAAGGAGCTGAGCAAGAAGATAGGATCCCCTATAACCACCGTACACGCCCGGCTGAAGAGGCTCGAGAAAGAGGGTTACATAAAAGCCTACCGGGCTGTCTTAGACCCGAAGAAGCTCGGCTTCCCGACTGTCGCCTTCATATTCGTAAGCTTCGCTAGGACGCAGGGGATCGACCAGAGGAAGGTTGCGGAGGTGATTTCAAGGTTTCCCGAGGTGCAGGAAGTTCACATAATCACGGGTGAGTGGGACATACTTGTGAAAGTCAGGGTTGAAAGCGTGGACGAGCTGGGGGACTTCGTTGTGAGTAAGCTGAGAAATGTGGAGGGCGTGGAAAAGACATATACCTCTGTTGTCCTTGAGAGCGTGAAGGAGACCACAAAGCTCCCTGTGAGCTACAAGTGGGGTGCCGGGGAATGGCAAAAATCTACTTCGCAGCTCCCATGAGAGGAGTGAGGGGGGCGCTGAAGGAGGTTCGGGAGCTTATCGAGCTCCTGGAAGCTAGAGGGCACACCGTCCTGACTAAACACGTCGCAGATGAGATGCTCGACACGGACAAGGGGCTCACGCACGAGGAGGTTTTCAAGAGGGACGTGAAGCTGCTTGACGACTCGGATCTCTTAATCGCGGAGGTCTCTTATCCCAGCCTAGGCGTTGGGTTCGAGATAGCTTACGCGCTGCTAAAGGGGAAGAAGACTGTTGCGCTTGTGAAGCGCGAGAGGGCGGATAGCCTGTCGTCTCTTATACGTGGCATCACGTGGGAGAACTTCCGCCTCTTGGAGTACGAGCACCCCCGGGAAGCCTTAGAGAGGCTGGTAGCTGAAGGCATTGCGTAGAGGTGCTGAGCCTTGAAGGTGGGTCTAGTGCTTCTGGAGAACGTTTCAAACCCCGCTTCAGCCCTGAGGTGGCTTACGGGCTACCTGAAAGCTATAGGTGTGGAGGTCAGCCACTACGTGTTGAAGAGTGGGGAGCTGGGAAGAATCCGTGCCTTTTTAAGCGAGAACGACGCGCTACTAGTCGTCGGAGGAGCGGGTTACCGGGAAGTCGTCGAGAAAATAGCGGAGGCGCTGGGGTTAGGCGTCGAGGTGAACAGCGAAGCGCTTGAGAGGGTCAGAATGTACTACTCGGACAGCGTGAACGTCCCGGGGGATCTCGAGGAAAAGGCCACAGTCCCGGAGTTCAGCTACATAGTCCCCAACGAGAGGGGGCCGGTACCGGGCTTCGTGGCGTTCAGCCTGATGGATGACAAGTTCATCGCAGCCACTCCGCCTAGGTTCGAGGAGGCCGTTGAGTGCTTTGAGATGGGTATACAGGACTTCTTCCGGGAGAAAACGGGCAAAAAGTACTCCCTGACCTTCACCCTCAGCTTCGACGGGGCGATAGAGGAGGCTGAAAAGCTAGTTCAGGAGCTTTCAAGCCAGGCGGAGGGCGCGTTCATCAGGCTCGACGCTAGGTTCATGGGGCGTAAAGGCGTCCCCGTAGTCTTCACCCTCTACGCCACCACGCCGGAGGAGCTCTCAGACAGGATGACCGCTCTCGAGAGCAAAGCCGCTGAGATCGCCGGGAAGCTGGGCAGATCTTTTGTTGAAAAAGCCCCAGAGGTCGGCGGCGAGGAGCTTTAGCCGCAAAGCTTTACAAAGGTATACGCCTCTTATTGAAGCGATGAAAGTCATAGATACACGCGAGTACCAAAGCCGATGGAGCATTGTGTTCACCGATGACGAGTGCTGGAGAGCGGGGATATACGTTCCAGAAAACGCCTCCCTGGAAGAGGTCGTCGTCCTCGAAAAGCACGACCGACCAGAGCTCTTCATACTTCTCGACGGGGAGATAAACTTGGTTCTCTCAGAAGATGGCCTCGAAGTGAAGGAGGTGCGGATGGAACAGGGTAAGGTTTACGTCGTCGAGGAGTGGCACAACGCCTACAGGCCCGGAAACAGGCCGGGAAGAGCTCTCGTAATCGAGGCCGCGAACATCCAAACAGAGTACCTCTCGATCGAGCCTCTCTCCCCCTGCCGGGAAACGGGAGATGGCTTTTGAGAACGTTTCTCTACCCAGGTTTTTTTAAAAACGTCTCGCCTTGCCCGACAAAGATACACGAGAAGCCGGCGAGTGAGGTGGTCCCACATCCCGGTTTTTCGTGCGTGAGTAGAACGGGCTTTAAGGGAGGTATAGGAAGGTGGTTTACAGCTGAAAGCATCGCCTTTTAAGGCGGGGGATGTCAGGCGCTTATGAGCTCGTAGACCTTGTCCTCAAGCTTCTGGAACTCTTGCGACCGGCGATCGCGAGGCCTTGGAATATCAACGCTGACTATCCCGGCCACCCTAGCAGGTCTAGCTGTAAGGACGACGATCCTGTCCGCCATGAATATCGCCTCATCTACGCTGTGGGTCACCATGATGATCGTTCTGACTGTCGTGACGCCCCACGTCCAGAGGTCGAGGATCTCCGAGCGGAGGGTCTCGGCGGTGAGCGGGTCCAGCGCTGAGAACGGTTCGTCCATAAGCAGGATCGTAGGCTCGATCGCCAGTGCTCTAGCAACATTCACCCTCTGCTTCATCCCGCCGCTCAGCTCCCTCGGGTAAAAGTCCTCGAAGGATTGCAGGCCGACCAGCGTGAGGTATTTTCTGGCCTTTTCCTTAGCCTCGCTCCACGAAAGCCCGTTAACGTGCAGTGGAAGCGCCACGTTCTCGAGAACGGTCATCCACGGCAGCAAGGTGGGGAACTGGAAGATAAATCCTATCCTCGCGCCTGCAGGCTGAACTTCCACAACCCCGGAGTCAGGCTTCTCCAACCCCGCGATGATCCTCAGGAGAGTTGTTTTACCGCAACCCGATGGTCCCAGGATTGCGACAAACTCCTCGCCGATCTCCAGGGAGATGCCATCGAGCACTTTTAGCTTCTTCGAGTCCTCGGCGAAGGTTTTCTCGATATTCCTCAGCGCCAGGATGCCTCCCTTGTGAGTAGCTGTAACGCTCATGATCTCACTCACCCGCGTACCTGCCCTCTATGTAGTTGAAGAACCTAGACCAAAGGGTCTTATTAACCGCTACGATGACCAGTGAAAGCATAAGCGCTGAGAGCGTCAAACCCAGCGTGTCGCCGGAGACCGTGAGCCGGTTGAGCAGCGCGCCCACTCCACCCAGGTCTATCGTCCTGCCCGCCACCTCCACGTACTCGGCTACCACGCTAGCATTCCACGCGCCACCCCAGGCGCTTAACGCCCCTGCGGCAACAGAGGGTAGCAGGGAGGGGACGAAGATGTATCTGAAGAAGTGCCGCGCGCCGAAGCGGTACACTTTGGCAAGCTCCTCGAAATCCTTCCTGATGCTACCCAGCCCGTAAACCAGGATGTTGAAGTAGAGGTACCAGAACGACCCCTGGAGGAAAACGATGAAGGAGACAGCGTACGATCCCAATCTGCTTCCAAGGGCTATTCCCGCGAGGAGAGGCCACCACACGATAGCGGGGATCGACGCGAGGAGCTCTCCCCCAAGGGTCATTGCCGCGCTGAAGACGCGTGAGCGGTACGAGAAGTAGGCCACTAGGAGTGACGTGGCGAAGGAGAACACCACAACGAGAGCCACGCGAGCCAGGCTTAAGGGGAGCTCAACAAGAACAGAGACTACTTTCGCGAAGACGCTTCCTGAGAGCAGCCCCCAAGCCGCGAGCAGGGCTTGGACAAGCACGCATGCCACGGCGAGCAGCGCGAGCCACTTCGCGGAGGCTAAAAGAATCCTACTCTCCAGAAACCTCTTCTCAATACGTATCGTAGCCTCGGTTAGACGGCTCCACAGTGAAGCGACCAATAAGTGAATGGCCTCGTAGGAGCGAACTACTCCCGGGAGGCTTCTGCCCAGAACGATCGAAGCCGCCGGGTTCCACACCAGGATGTACGTGGCTACGATGACTGTTAAAAGCGCGGCAACGCCGAGGTAGAACCCGATAAGGTTACCGGCGTTGAAGTTATCCAGTATGAAGCTCCCCAACCCCCTCAGCCGGTACTCTGCGCTTCCGAGGGAAATGACCTCGGCGGACGTTAGGAAGAACCAGCCCCCAGCCCACGAGACGAGGCTGTTCGCCACTAGGGAGTTCCTAGAGGCCGGAGTGTATATGTAGAAGAAGCGGGCGGCGTGCCCGAAGCCGTAAACCTTGGCCATGTCTTCGAACTGAGGGTCCAAGGATTTAACAGAGGAGTAGACACCGAAGATCATGTTCCACACGAGGCTGGTAACTATTAAGAAGACTGAGGCCGCCTCCACTCCAATCCCACCCGGAAGGTATGTTACGAAGAACACGAGGGCAGCCGGGAAGAAGCCCAGGATGGGGATCGACTGCAGGACGTCGAGGACGGGTAGGAGGATTCTCTCAACAGTCCTGTTCTTGGCCATCAAGCTTCCAACGGTTAGGGCTAGTATGACGGAGACCACGTAAGCGGCAATCATCCTGCTCAGGCTTGCCGCAACCGAGGCTAGCAGGTCTACCCATATGGGCACGCCACCCACCCTTCTTTACCTTGGGTTTTAGAGATAGAAAACTTAAAAAATGTAGCTCATAATAAATCGTAATAGCGGGTGACTCAGGTAGGTGTCCGAGGATCCTAGCCGTAGCAGGCAGGAGAAAATCCTGCTGCCTGTCGACGTGACCCCTGACCACATCCTCGGGCTCGTCGAGGTGCTGAACAGCCTAGGAGGTAGCGTAGACTCCATGTACGTGGGCGACGCGGTCTTCGAGAACGTGGAGATCCTGCCTAAAGCGATAGACGTTGCCGAGGCCTTAGGGCTTGTCAAATCCGATAAGGGGAACCTTTCGCTGACCGATCTGGGTAAAAAGGTTGCCAAAAGCGACCCGAAGAGCCTGAAGTACCTTTTAAAAAACGCTGTATCGAAAATCGAGCCACTACACGAGCTCGTCTCCATCTTGAAGACCAAGAAGAAAATCAGCGTTGAGGAGTTCAAGAGCATCGTGGAGAAGTACTACCCGGGTAGATCCGAGGAAGCGGAAAAGAACCTGCTCATCTGGGGGGCGTTCCTCAACCTCTTCAAAATGGATGAGGACGACGAGGAAATACATTTAATCTAGCGTCTACCCATAAAAGTGGAGGATGAGGTTCGCTAGAGCCGAGCGGTGAGGCTTACGGCGGAGTCTGAGCCTAGAAGAGCGTTGTCTGCCCCCCTCCTTTCTTCAAGCTAATGTTTGGGAATGAGTCCCGAACAGGCAAGTAAACCTTCTCGTAGAACTCCCTCTGCGAGAGGAGAACCCTCCTGTCAAAGCTCGAGACGTAGTCCAGTGCAAGCTTCCACGCCTCCTCGAAAGGCATGACAGCCTCTATCCTCCTGGCAACCTCCCTCTCGAAGTCCTCAGGCCTCTGCTCCTCACCGCCCATCGTGAACCACCCGTTGTCGCTGACGAAGGCCTGCTCGTCCCCCACGTAGACGACCCCCCTACCTCCTTCGCGTGTTACCTCGGCACCCCTGGAGACCCTCTCGCGTGAAGCGGCCACCGGCACGCCCCGCCGCTTAGCCCACGCGTAGAATATAGCCCTGTTGAGGCCGAACGAGAACGCCTTCTCCCTGTCCCCGGTTAGCAGGAAGTACCTGGCAGCCTGGAGCAGAGCCATAACTTGGAACCTGCCCAGCCTCGCCTCGCCACCCATCACTACTGCTAGTAGGCGAAGACGGCCTTAAAGCTTTACCACCTCCTTCCCCCGGAGCAACTCCTCGATCTTCTCGACCAAGCGCGGGCAGAGAACCCGGGCATCCCCGCTTGCATCAAAGACGAAGAGCTTCCCCCTTCTCTCGTAGAACTCCGCTAGAGCCTTCGAAGAGGAAAGGTACTCGCTGTACCTCCGCGCAACCACCTCTGGAGCGTCATCAGCCCTCTTGATGAGCGCGTGCCCGCACTTGTCGCAAACCCCCGGCCTGGCGGGAGGCCTCCACTTCTCATGGTACACCTCCCCGCAAGCCGGGCAGTAGAGCCTCCCAGCCAGACGCTCGACGACGACCTCCAGGGGCGCCGTAAGGAGGATGGCCAGGTCTAGGGGGAACGTAGCCTCCAGGGCCTCTGCCTGGCTCAGCGTGCGCGGGTAACCGTCGAGGACAAAGCCGCGCCGGCAGTCCGGCTTAGAAAGCCTCTCGAACAAGACCCTGTTCACGAGGCTGTCTGGGACGAGCTCACCCTGAGCCATGTACTTGGACACCAGTCTTCCTAAGTCGGTGCCGCTTGCTACCTCCCTTCGGAGTAGCTCACCGCTGGAAACATGTGGTATCCCAAAAGCCTGCGAGAGCATTGCCGCGTAGGTTCCTTTACCGACTCCGGGCGGGCCCAGAAGGGCTAGCCGGATTTTTCCACCCTTTACTTACTCAACCTGAAACTAGTAGATATAAGTTGCGATTCGGTAGGCTGGATGCCTTTCAGGGCTAGATTAAAAAGCAAGAGCTCTACATCTAGAGACGTGGAGGACCTGCAGGGAGGGAGCAACGTCCTCTACTTCATGAGGGTGAGGCTGCCAGAGCACGTTCACTCTCTCTTGGAATCAGGCAACGTGGCTCGAGCGGTTGAGGAGATCAAGAGCCTGCTACAGGAGAAGAGGAGGGAGGAGCGGCTCAGGCTCTTATTCGAATTGGAGCGGCTCAGGAGGCTCGCGCGGGAGTACCCGTACTCCGTTAAGGAGGCCTTCGAGCTCGCCTCGAAAGAACTCCCCTCGCTCGCGCTCGAGGAATTCCAGTCCCTCATCGCGAAGGGTTGCGTTGACAGCCTCACCCTCAACGGCGAAGTCAAGGTCTTCCGGCGCTTCATCCCAAACATGTTCTGGCTTTGCCCCGAGCTTGAGGGGAGAAGGAGACGTAGGGTAAGCGAGCTAGAGGAGATCGCTAGAGAGTCCCTTAGAAGGAGGGCGATGAGGGTCTCGGAGGCCCTCGCGGGGGGCAGGGCAGGCCACCTCCTTCCCCTCAAGTACACGGTCAGGTTCACGCTGAGGGTTGCGCCCCGTGAGCCGTGCAGCGGGAAGGTAAGGGTCTGGGTCCCGATCCCCAGGGAGGAGGGGATTAACAGGGGCTTCAGGATCCTCCAATCGCACCCTGAGCCGAAGGCTCTCGCTCCCCCAGACCACCCCCAGCGGACGGCGTACTTCGAGCTCGAGGGCGAGGGAAGCGTCTCATTAACGTACGAGTACGTCTCCTACGGTTTCGGCGCTAGGCTGGACTCGAGCGAGGCTTGGGTCGACGAGTCAAGCGACGTGTTTAAGAAATACACGGCGGAGACGCCCCCGCACATCGCCTTCACGGACTACCTTGTGCGCTTAACTGAGAGGGTCGTGGGCGGCGAGAAGAACCCGCTTCTGAGGGCGAAGAGGATATGGGAGTGGATAACGAGCAACGTCAGGTACACCTTCGCACAGGACTACGCCCTCTACGACAACATAAGCGAGTACGTGGCCAGGAACCTGCGCGGCGACTGCGGGATGCAGGCCCTTCTCTTCATAACGATGGCTAGGATCGCCGGAGTCCCGGCCCGCTGGCAGTCGGGGTGGTACATGAACCCCGTCAGGCACGGCATGCACGACTGGGCACAGATGTTCCTCGAGCCCTACGGGTGGGTCTACGTGGATCCCAGCTTCGGGAACAAGAGGAGGGGGGAGGAGTGGCGCACCGAGTTCTACTTCGGCTCGACCGAGGGCTTCAGGCTCGCGGCTAACTCAGACATCTCGACGCAGTTCTACCCTCCGAAGAAGCACTTCAGGTCTGACCCCGTGGACAACCAGCAGGGGGAGGTGGAGTGCGATGACAGAAACCTCTACTACGACGAGTGGGAGAGCAGGCTGGAAATACTGGAGGTAGAAAGGGTAGAGGAGGGAGAAACTACACTCTCTCCTTAGGGTAGGACCTGTGTATCAGCACCCACAGAGCCAGCGCCAGTAACCACAGTGAGACAGTGACGGAGGCGGCGAGCGTCATTGAGGTGACGACGTCTCTACTCCTAAAGACCGATCCCATGAGCAGCGGGTAGAAGGTAGGTCCCAGCGTCCAGCCCAGGTTGTTCAGAATGCTGTAGACGGCGAAGACAGTGCCCCTGTGCTCCGGGACCACGACTTCGCTGAGGATGGTGTTTATGTTCGGGTAGGCGAAGGTCGTGAACATCATCCCAAAGACCGCTAGGCTCGCCGGCAGGAGGAGAGTGGACAGGCTCGCCTCGCCCCGCGGGTAGGGGTAGAGGAGCATTGAAAGCATTGCAAGGTAGCCGACTGCGATGCCCAGGATGGAGACCTTCGTCCTGCCGCCCACGTCGCCCTTCCTCACAAGCCTGTCGCTCAGGGTTCCTCCTATTATGTGCCCAAGCGCTATCGAAAGCGTCGCCAGCGCTATCACGAGGGACGCCGTCTCCTTGGTGACACCCCACTTGGTCACAATGTAGTCTATGGACCACACGCTGAGCATCCCCCACGGGATCGTCCAGGGCACGATCATGAGGAGGACCAAGAGGACTGTTCGCTTCCGGATGCTCGGCAAAGCCTCTCTAAACCTGTAGGCCCCTACCTTCCTCTTGGCCTCCGAGAACCCCACCGTGATCCCTCTCGAAGAGAAGTAGAGGACCACGGCAGTCAGGAGCACCACCGCGCCTGAGATCGTGTAAGCAACCCTCCAGGGCAGCAGGACCCCCGCGACGACGATAGCCAGGATCATGGCCAGAACGCTGGACACGTAGTAAACGGCGTAGCCCCTCCCTCTGCTCTCCGGCGGGACAGCGTCCGAGATGAAAGCGTATATAGCCGGCCCCACCCCAACGTAGCCCACCCCGAAGAGGAGGAAGTACGCGAGGAGCTGGCTGTAGCTAGTAGCCGTAGGCACCAGGAGCATCCCCAGGCCCATCACGAGGCCGAGGAGGAATATCACCTGCCTTCGACCGTACTTGTCCGCTAAAACACCCCACGCGAAGGAGAGGACAAGCCCCACGCCCTGCAGCAGGGTGGCTACTAGGCCTCCGTAGTACCTCCACTCCTCCTCGGTGGCACCAGGGATAAGCCCCTCCTCGTGCAGAGTGCGCATGATCGGGTTAAGCATGTAGTAGCCCATGAAGTAGGACAGCACTAGGAGGGAAAGGGACGCTAGGATCAAGGTTACGCTACGCCTACCGCTCACGCCAACCACCTGCTGAAGAACCCCACAACCCTCTCCTCGTACTCCCGCGGGCTATCAAGTATCGACGCAACGTGCCTCGAGGGGGTAACCCAGAGCTCAGCTCTCTCGTTGACCCTCCTCACCTCCTCGTAGAGCCTCTTCACCTCATCCAGCGCCACGAGGTCGTCCTTTTCGCCAGCTATTAGCAGGAGCGGGATCTTTATCTTGCTGGCGTACTCGTACATCACGAGCCTCTCAGTCTTGATCCGGGCCCTCGCAGCAGTGAACCGGACGATGAGGGGGTAGGATGCGCGGAGCAGCAGGCCCATCAACCCCTTCACCCTGCCGACCCACCTCCTCCCAGAGCTCCTGATGTCCACGTAGGGGCTGTCGGCCACCGCTGCCTTCACGCGGGGGTCCATGGAGGAGACCATCAGTGTGATAGCCCCACCCATCGAGTACCCTATGATGCCGAGCTTAGAAGCAAGCCCCCTCTCCTCCAGCCAGTCGATTATGCGCATGACGTCTTCGCTCTCCCTGTAACCGAGCGTCGTGTAGTCGCCGCTGCTCTCGCCGTGAGCGCGCATGTCGAATACCGCTACGTTGAAGTCGTTCCTCGCCAGGATCTCGAGGATCTGCTTCATGTAGCCCTCATCCCACTTGCTCGACGTGTACCCGTGTATGGCCACCACGGTTCTGTCCGTCTTGCCCTTCACGAGCCATCCTCTGAGGATCACACCGTCTGGAGTTCTGACCTCTGCTTGCTCGTAGTTGAATCCGAGGTCCCTAGGCGTCCAGGACCCGGTTCTCCGTGGAGGCTTCAGCATTTTCCCGGAGGCGATGAAGGCAAGGGACACTATAACGGCCAGCACGGCGAGCACAACGGCAACCAGAAACAGTAGTATTTCCTCTATCACGAAAATAAGAATAGTGAGAAAGCTACTTATATTTTACTACACGTAGAAACTAATATACCCTACTACACCCAGCACCCCGAAGCCGCAAGCCCTGTGAAGCCCCGCAGCTCGGACGCGGTCAGGGAAGGCCGAGGATAAAGGTTAAAAAGGAGCTTTGCGGCGGAATAGGCTGTGACCGAGTACAAAATAGATGAAAGGGCTCTCTCCTTCCTGAAGGAAGCCACCGAGGCCATTGGCCCCTCGGGCTTCGAGGAACCCGTCCTCGCGCTCTTCAAAAACCACTACTCCGCATACGCCGACGAGGTGAGGAGGGACAACCTCGGCTCGCTCGTGCTGGTGAAGAGGGGCTCCAGCGAGGCGCCCCGCGTCATCGTAGCCGGCCACGTGGACGAGGTGGGTTTCCTCGTCACCGGCATAACCAGCGAGGGGTTCGTTAACTTCACGCCCCTCGGAGGCTGGTTCGAGCAAGTCCTCCTGGCCCAGCGCGTGGTCATAAAGACCAGGAGCGGCCTTGTCCCCGGAGTCATCGCCAGCAAGCCCCCGCACCTCCTCACCCCAGAGGAGAGGCAGAAGGTAGTCCAGATCAGCCAGATGTTCATCGACGTCGGGGCCACGAGCAAGGAGGAAGCCGAGAAGCTCGGCATCAGAGTGGGAGACCCCGTCGCACCCTGGTCCCCCTTCACCAAGACGGCCTTCGACGACAGGATAATGGCGAAGGCGCTCGACGACAGGATAGGAGCCTTCATCGCCATGGAGGCCCTGAGAGTACTAAGGGAGCACAACGTAGACCACCCCAACACCTACTACGCCGCCGCCACGGTCCAGGAGGAGGTGGGCCTCAGGGGCGCCGAGACCGTCGGGTGGGTCGTGGACCACGACGTAGCGATCGTCACGGAGGTGGACATCGCCGGCGACGTCCCCGGCATAAAGCCGCACGAGGCCCAGGCCAAGCTGGGCAAGGGCCCCTCCATCGTCACGTACGACAGGTCCATGATACCGAACCAGAAGCTCAAGGAGTTCGTGATACAGGTGGCGGAGGAGTGCAAGATCCCCTACCAGCTCTCAGCCGTCTCAGGAGGCACAGACGCCGGCAGGCTCCACCTGTACCGCGGAGGCCGGCCGAGCATAGTGATAGGCGTTCCGACCAGGCACATACACAGCCACGTGAGCGTGGCCAGCCTAGCCGACGTCGAGAACGCCGTCAAGCTCGTGGTGGAGCTCATCAAGAGGCTTGACAGGGAGACGGTAAACTCCTTCAAGAGTGTTTGAAGAAAATTACTATTAAAGCATTAATTTATATAACCGGATAGCTGAATGTTCTCGGCGGTCGCCCTGAGCCTCGAGGAGCGCAAAGTTACCCCCCTCCACGCCTTCGTGGCATCGGCGCTGGCCGCGTTCAGAGAGGAAGGTGTGCTGAACTACGCGATAGTCACGTCCTCGATGCAGAAAGTGGGGGAGAGGCTGTCCCAGATCTACGGGAGGCCCGCAGACCCCCTCGAGGCCCTGAGGAGAGCCACGGACCTCCTCCAGCTCGCGGGCTCCGTGGAGGTCGAGGACCGCGACGACCACTACTACATCAAGGTCGTGACGAGAACGTGCAGGATATGCCCCAAGGCTGTCGGAGGCCTCGAGCTCTCCGGGAGGCTCTGCCCCCTTCCCGGGCTCCTCGCCGGCTTCGCGGGCCTCAAGCCCGACCTCGAGGGGACGAGGAGGGACGGGGCGCACTGCGTGATAGCGATTCAAAAGAATTCAGGGCATAAGGGGACCGAGCTGTAGGATTTACACACCCCTCTCGGTAAAGCTTTTAAAGACCCTCAGGAATGCGGCATGCATGCTCGAATCCTGCAGAGTCTCGGTCCTCGGCGCGGGGAAGATTGGCGGAGCCCTCGTTAAAGCCTTGGTCGGCAGGCTGGGCGGCTCGCGGGTTACGGCGACTGGTAGGAGCGCCGAGACCCTTAGGCGTGTAGAGGAGCTCGGGGCGCGCGCAACCCGGGACAACAGGAAGGCGGTCGAGCAGTCGGACCTGGTCGTGATCAGCGTCAAGCCTCACCACTTCCCCCAGCTCCTCAGGGAGACGGGCTTCGACGTTTGGGAGGGCAAAACCGTCGTCTCGGTGATGGCGGGCGTCAGGCTTGCCACCCTGCAGGGCGTTCTCGAGGGCGCTGAGGTGTACCGCGCCATGCCGAACCTCAACGCCCACGTCGGCAAATCCGCGACGGCGATTGCCGAGAACGGCGCCGGAGCCAAAAGTGGCCTAGTGGAGGAGCTCTTCAGCCTCGTCGGCCAGACCTACTGGGTGCCCGAGGAGTACCTCGACGTCTGGACCGGCCTGGCAGGCAGCGGGCCAGCCTTCCTGGCCGAGATCATAGACGCCCTCGCGATGGGCGCCGTCGCCTCCGGGATGAGCCGCGAGCTAGCCTACAGGGCCGTGCTCGACGTCATGGAGGGCACCGCCCTGCTCCTCAAGGCCCGCGCCGGCGTCCACCCGGCGCAGCTGCGAGACGAGGTCGCGACCCCCGCTGGGACGACGATCAGGGGGCTAACGGTCCTGGAGTCAGAGGGGGTGAAGGCGGCTCTGATGAAGGTCGTGGAGGAGGCCTCCAGGAGGTCGAGGGAGATCGGCGCGGAGGTCGACGAGCGGGTCAGGAGGGAGCTGGCGCAGATATGGCGCTGACCAAAAGCAAATAAGGTTGCTGCGAGGGTAGATGCTGTGCAGCGTGAGAGCCTTGTAGACAGGCTAGCACTAGCGGCCACAGCCCTTCTCTTGGTGTCGCCCGCTCTCGCCTACCTAACCGGGCTCTGGGTGCCGTACTGGAGGCTTGTGACGATGCTCGGCTACGAGGAGGCTTACGTCGCCCTCGCCGTAATCGTGTACGTCGCCCTCTCGCCGCAGCTAGGCTACTACATGCTCCTATCCCTCCTCACCTCGGCTTGGGTCAACGCCTATCTCAAGAACACCCTAGCCCTCCCCAGGCCGCCGCCCGAGCAGTGGAAAGTGCAGGAGACGGGCTACGGCTTCCCCAGCGGCCACGCCCAGGTCTCCACCTCGTTCTGGTCCACCGCCTCCCTGAAGCTCCGGCGCGCCTCCCTCGCCGTGCTCAGCGCCACCCTCGTGGCCCTCATCTCCATCTCCAGGCTGGAGCTGGGCGTCCACTACCCCCGCGACGTGGCCGGCGGGGTGCTCATAGGCCTCGCCGTGGCCCTAGCGTCCTACTACCTGGCAGGCTGGCTGCTGAGGGCGGACAAGAGGGCAGCTTTCACCGCTACGCTCCTGTACTCCCTGCTCGTGGCTACGCTATACCTGATCCAGCCGGACGCCACTATACTGAAGGCGGCCGGTGTCCTGGCCGGCGCCTCGCTCTACCCCCTGGTGAAGGACAAGGTGAAGCCCTCGCCCAGCGTGGCCCGGCGCACCGCCCTGACAGCGCTGGCCCTCGCCGTCGCGCTGGCCCTCACGCAGCTTGCGAAGACTGCGAGCCCCCCAGCGCAGCTCGCAACCTACCTGGCCATCTCGCTGGTCATCATCGCAACCCCCCTAGCGCACAGCAAGCAAAGGTAGCTGCCTTTCTTTGAACTTCGTAACGCAGTTTCGAGTGTTTTTATTTCATTTTTCACTTACAGTAAACACCGGAAAAATTAAAAAAAGTAAGGCCCAATACTAACATCAGATGCGATATGGCGCCCACACTCTCTTCGAAGCTCGATTTCGTCGACAGCCCTCTGGCTCTGCAGGTGAGCATCGTCCTTAGAAACCGCATGAAAGAGCTCCTGGCGGAGGCCGAGAAGCTACCCCCTGCTGCACTCGCCGAGAGGATCTACGAGTTGCTCAGGAGGAGCGATGTGAACGTCGAGGTGACGCTGGAGCCCATCGCCACGCCGCCCTACCTGCTCGTACATCGCAACCCCCTCCGCCTCATCCTCGTGCTGCGCGGCAAGGCGTACCAGGTGTGGCCCGAGCTAGCCCCTCTGCGCCCACCGGGATTCGAACTAATAAGAATATAAATCCCCAAGCAAAGATGCTTGTAGAGCGCCGGCATGACGCCCAGAGACCCCCGAGCCCTCCTCGCCGTACTCGCAACCCTAGCTCTGGGCGTATCCCTCGTTCTACGCCAGCCAGCCGTGCTGCAGGCTAGCCCCGCGCTCCTCGTACTGGACCCGCGCGCCTCGGCGCTGGGCGTGCCGAACTCGACGAGCTTCACGGTGACGCTAACCCTCCCGCCCTACACGCTCCTCGACGACGCGCGCGTAGCCTGCGTCGCGAACGCCTCCAGCGTCGAAGCCTCCTCCAGCGCAGCCCAAGTAAGGGTGGCTCGCGAGGGGTCGCTCCACTGCATCTACGCAACGGCCTCCAACCCAACCCCCCAGTTCACCCGGCTCGAGCTCCAGGTCCGGGCGCAGCCCCTAGAGGAGCAGCCCGCGCAGTTGCCCGTAGGCCTACTAGCGGCGGCCGCGGCGGTGGGGGCGGCCTCGTACCTCTCCCTGACGGAGAGGGGCAGGGACCTGGCCTTCAAGGCCCTCTCCATCCCCGTCGCCTACGCGCTCGTCAGCAGGGAGAACGTCCTCGAGAACGCCAGGAGGAGGCTCATCTACGAGTACATCAGGAAGAACCCCGGAGCCGGCCCCCGGGCGATCAGCAGGGACCTCGGGATCAGCTTCGGCGAGGTCCAGTGGCACCTCTCAGTCCTCGAGCGCGTGGGCCTAGTGGCGAGGGCGAGCCTCGCGAGGAAAGCCCTCTACTACCCAGCGGAGATGCAGCTCCACGAGTGGCTACCCGCCTTCGCCCAGCGGGAGCTCGGGGTCAGGGTGGGGCCGGAGCACGTCAGGAGGAACGAGTACAGGATACGCGCCATGCTGGCCAAGGGCTGCAGGCCCTCAGAGCTCAAGGCGGTTTTGACGGCTTAGTCCTCCCCTGATTCTGAACTAAAAAGTTTATAAGCAGGGGTGTGGACCCCTAACCGACAGGTGGAAGCCATGGAAACAGCGAGGCGCACAACAATCGCCACACTGCTGCTCGCACTGGCCATAGTAGCCTTCGCCACCGCAACAGTCACCCTCGTCAACATAACCGAGTGGACCGTCATGGCGCAGGGATCCCCGGTCGTCAAGGTCGCCGGCAGTGATGTAGGCAATAAGCCCGGCAGCTACGTCAACGTGACCAGCTCCACTGCATCGGACGGCACGAACAGGACCAGGATAAGCGTCGTCGGCTTCAAGGGAGACCCGACCACCTACACGAGCGTGCTCAAGATATGCAACAAGAACTACACCAAGTCGGTGAGCGTAACGCTGAAGTACAATGGGACGATTAGCGGCGACTGGACATACATCGAGTACATCGATCTGCTCTACCCCGGCTCCAGTCCCTCACAAACGTTGCACATCACCAGCACGACACCCCGCGGGACATCGATCCCGCTCGGCACGATAGACCCCGGTCATTGCAGCGATGACATCGGCGTTAAGGTGCTCGTCACCCCCGACGCGCCGACGAACCAGGAGCTCATAACGTTCGAGGTAGACGTCGTGTCAACCGGCTAAGCGCTGAACTAAAAAACTTAAATATTTTTTCTCTTCCCCTTTTCTCAGGTGTCCGTGTTGGATCGTAGGCTTAAGCTCGGAGTACTCGTCGGCGTCGCGCTCGCGGTCTTCCTCGTGCTTATTTTCATGTACCCCCTGGGCCTGCAGGCCCTGCTCGCCGGGGGCGTCCGGGACGTCGAGCTGCTGTGGCAGGGCAGCCCGGCGTCGGCGGTGACGCTGGCGTCGGGCAACTACACCGCCTTCTGCTACCCGAACGCGCTGACGGTGCGCAACCTGGGCAGGGCGGGCGTCGCGTACACGCTGGCCTTCGAGCTGGCGGGCTTCGACGGCTACCTGGAGGTGCGGGGCCTCAACGAGACGGTCCTCCTGGCGTCGGGCAACCGCACCGCTTCGAGGGGCTTCTCGCTCCCTCCGGGCTCCTCCGCGTCGTTCACCGTGTGCCTCAGAGCGGCCAGGCCCCAGACCGCCAGGCTCATCGTCGCGGACAGGTCCTCCCCCGAGGTCGAGAGGGCGACTAGGAGCGAGCTGCTGCTCAGCGTCAGGCTCACGGACTGGTACGACAACTCCTACCCCAGGCGGCTCGAGCTGTCGCTGGCGGTGCAGCGCGAGGGCTACGCGGTCTTCGAGGTGGCGGGCAGCGGGGAGGTCTACGTGAACGGCCAGCAGGTCGGCCTGATCCCCTCGCTGTACGGCACCGATGTCTCATCCCTGCTCGTGGTCGAGAGGATCGGGGGGCTGGACTACCCGCTCGCCTTCCAGGCGGAGTCTTGGCGGGTGGAGGAGGCCACCGGGGTCCTGAAGCCCGTCAGGCTGCTGGGCCCCGGCGAGCTTCTCGGCGCGGGGGACAGGCTGGTCTTCGTGGCCTACGTCTCGAACAGCACGCGGATACACATCTACGTGGGCGGCAGAGGCAAGCTCAACTTCACCGGCGCTGTCAGGGAGAGCGGGTCATCCGTCGACACTGGGGCGCTGAGGCTCAGCCTCGAGCAGTGGGGCTTCAGGGGAGGTGGGCTCGAGGTGAACCTCTCGGGCTCGATCGCCTGGCCCTACCAGTACGCGAAGACGTACTACAGCGACCCGGGCTCCTGGAGCACCGTGCTCGTGGGCCCCGTCAGGGGCATCTGGGAGTACAGGACCAGCGGCGCCTCGGGCTACGTCTCGAGGGCTTTCCTCACCGCCTACTCCGCCTCAAACATCACGCTCACCTACCTCTGGGCCGGGACCGTGAGGGGCGGCATCGCGCTCGAGTGGTACCTGCCCAGCTGGTCCAGCAACGGGATCTACACCGTAAGCCTCACCTGCGCCACTCTCTGCAGGCAGCTTCCAGTCAGGCTTCTAGGCAACGCCACGCACGCGGTGGTCGAGCTGTGCAGGAACTACTACCTCCCCGGGGGCACACCCGCCACCCCCGCCTACTACGGCTACCTCGTGCTGACGACCGGCTCGCCGCTCGCGCAGGTCAAAGGCGTCAGCCTGACTGTGAGGAGCTTCTCCGTTTAACTCGGGGCAACTCAGCCCCACCTTTAAGAACGCGCTCAGGCTTCGACCCCCGCTGAACTAAAAGCTTTATATTCGCCAGCGGGCAACTCTTCTCGTGGCTTTACATGCGGGACAGCGAGCGCCTCCCCTTTAAATCAGCTCCTCGCCCCCGAGCCCTGCTCGCTTTACTTCTGGCGCTCACCTCAGCCGGCGGGCTCGCGGCGGTAATCATCATAAACGCGTCGCTCTGGGGGGTGTGGGCCAGGGAGAGCCCCCTCGTGAAGCTCGGGAACTCCTCCATACTACCGGTTTCCTCCGCGTCATGGGCCCCTAAGGATGGCCTCAACGTGACGACGTACAGCCTGCGCTTCGTCCCAGGCTGGGTCGAGGAGTACACCGTCGGCTCGCTCGCGCCCCGCCTTCCCGGCCTGCAGGCGAGTCTGCACCGCGAGGCGTCCTGGGGGAGCGGTAGCTACTGGATCTACCTCGGCGGCTCGCTCCAGCTCTCCACCACGCAGAGCAGCGGCCCCCCGGCCCCCACCCCCGCGAGCATCGTGTGGAGGAGCCAGGCGAGCAGCACCTACTGGGTTCTCACCACCGCCAGGTACACCGTCTCGACGGCGCAGGTCGCGCAGTACATCAACTTCAGCGCGCAGCCCATGAGCCTCCTCAGTAGCGCGAGCTACTCCTGCTCAGCCTACACCCGGAGCGACGACTTCGCCAACGCCTGCACAGCGACCCAGTACACCTTCGACGCACTCCCGCCTAACAGCATGAATTACACTTCGGGTAAAAG
This sequence comes from Infirmifilum sp. NZ, assembly GCF_022693705.1. Taxonomy (NCBI): domain Archaea; kingdom Thermoproteati; phylum Thermoproteota; class Thermoprotei; order Thermofilales; family Thermofilaceae; genus Infirmifilum; species Infirmifilum sp. NZ. The sequence continues at coordinate 551,097 of NZ_CP094288.1, read as the reverse complement.
CCAGGTGTACTTGGCTTCCTCGATTGGTAAGCCCGAGCCCAGCCTCTACACAGAGTCTCAGCAAGGCTACGCCGCTTTCTTCCTGGACTACTCGGCTCAGCCGTTCAGCGCCTCGGCGCCGTTCTCACTCCAGTACTACTTCAAGGCTTCGCTCCAGGACAAAGACTACATCCAGCTCCACTTCTTCCTGGACACGAACGGCGACGGAAGCCCAGACCTCGAGGTCATATACTACGGCTCCGGTGGGGGCACAAGCCCCCTCCCCCTCGCTCCCGTCATCTACGGGAGAAACCTGCCCCCCGTCAATCTGTCAATGCCTGGTTTCGCAAACAAGGCTAACGTGTGGATCAACGTGAGTATAAGCCAGGTGTACAGCACGAGCGCCGTAGTGGGGCTGGCCCTTGCCGCGTGGTCTCAGACTGGAGTGGTGAAGGCCTGGTGGGACAACGTGTCCTTTCAGAGGTGCGCTAATCCCAGCTACATCGGCGCCTACACGCGCGGCTACGAGTACACGATGGTGTACGTCGACGACACGCGGAGCCCCTCCACACCCCCGAGCGTCGCAACCGAGGTGGATGCCTACGCGTCCACGGGCAACCCCGTGAGCGATTACGGCGTCTCCGCCGCGGTGTACGACGTGGCCTCGAGGTGGGGTAACGTCCCCGCCGCGAACTTCTCTTTCACAGTCAAGGGTCTCTTCGCGAAGTCCGGCTCCGCCGATGCGAATAACGACGTGGCTTACGTGGCAGCGGGGGTGGACACGAACGGCGACGGCGTGGCGGATGTCGAGTACATCTTTTACCGCTACCTGGTCTCCAGCCCTTACTCTGGGGCTATAGTCTCGGTGCTCGCAAGCCCTGGCACCGTTGTATGCACTGTTGGCAGCGACGGATCCTGCGTCCCTTCAAACCCTAGCTTCAAGGTATTTAGCTTGGGCGCTTTAAGCAACAACACCGCTTTCACCTGGAGCGGTAGCCTGCCCCTCAACCAGAGCGGGAGCGTCGTGGCCTTAGCGCTCTCGGTTACTGACGCGTCCGGCAATGCTCCAGGCACCGCAGACGACTTGTGGGTCTGGTGGGACGACTTAACAATAACATACAGGGTGTGCACCCCCCTGCCTGGGGGGTGGAGTGTCAGCGACGGCACGTTCTACAGGCCCCTCGTTCCCGGAGCCGTGGTATACGCGGGTAGCTTCACCGGGGACGGCGGCTTCTACCTGCTCGACTCCAGCCTCCAGCCCCTCCTCGGCGCTAGGAGGAGCGGCTCGGACTACTACGCCAGGTGCGGGGCTTCCGAGTTGTACATCGGCTCTTTCCCCGGCGCGTACTGGGTCGACGTGAGGCCGCTAGCCGGGCTCTGGGAGGTGATCCTGAGGGACTCGGGCGGCGGTATCCTAGCCAGGTACGGCTGCGCTCCAGCCGGCTCGCCGAGCTACGTGGGCTTCATGGGCGTGGAGGGCTTCGAGTTCAGGGCTTGGGGCTAGGTCGGGTGCCTAGAGGACTTTCGTGAGCTTGCTCCATACCGGCTTCAGGTCCCCGAGGCCGGGCTTCTCGCCTGCGCGCCTGACTCCCTTCTCCACGCCTGCCCCGCCGGTGAAGGCCTGCTCCGCGGTGAGGAGGTCGCAGTCTGTGTCGTAGTAGAGGATGTTCCTCAGGGCCTGCGCGGCGTGCACGTGGGCGGTTATGCCGAGCCTCGTCTCGCCGTAGCAGCCGATCATGTTCTTCACGCCTGCGGCCTCGCTGACGTGGGCTACCCTGACCGCGCCCGTGAGCCCCCTGGTCTTCATGAGCTTGATGTTGATGATGTCGGCGGCCTCCATCTGGATCGCCTTGAGCGCGTCTGCGGGCGTCTTCACGCTCTCGTCGAGGGCCACGGGCACCGGGCTCTCGCGCCTGACCCTCCTCAACCCCTCCCAGTCGTCCCACCTCACGGGCTGCTCCACGAGCTCCACGTCGTAGCCCGCGATGCGGTCGATCACCCTGATGGCGTCCTCGACGCTCCAGCCCTGGTTCGCGTCGACCCGTATCCTCACGCCCTCGCCCACCGCGTCCCTGACCCTCCTCACCCTCTCGACGTCCTTCTCGGGCTCGAGGCCCAGCTTCAGCTTGAGCACCCTGAAGCCCTCCTCCACGAACCTCAGGGCCCTCTTCGCCTGCTCCTCGGGCTCCATCAGGCCTATCGTCACGTCAGTCTCGATGCTGTCCCTGTAGCCTCCCAGGAGCCGCCAGACGGGCCTGCCCACAGCCTTCCCGTAGAGGTCGAGTAGCGCCATGTCCAGGGCTGCGGCCAGCGAGCTGGGAGCCCTCAGGCTCCACGTGTACTCGTGCACGGCCTCCAGGCTCGTGTAGTCAACGCTCACCGCGCCGAGCCCCCGTGCGGCCTCGACGACCATCTCGAGTGTCTCGCCCAGCACTGTTCTCGAGGGGCACGCCTCCCCCCAGCCCTCCAGGCCGTCGGGGGCGGTGAGCCTGACGATGAGGCTTCTTGTTTTCTCGGAGACCCCCGTTGAGATGCGGAAGGGCTCTTGAAGCCGGAGCTCGGCAACCCAAGCCTCGAGCCTGAGCATCAACTGTACTTGGCGGCGGGGCTTATTTCCTTGACGCTGGAGTGGCGCGCGGCGATAATTGTGTAGGGTTCATCACCGGTTTGGCGAAGCAAAGCGGGAGTTGCAGATGTAGCGCTCAGAGTAAACTTTTAATAAGTCTACTGAAATAAGGTTTACGTGGAGTACGTTACTGTTTCGGCAAAGATCCCCAAGGAGCTGAAGGAGCTTATGAGTAAGTATGGGATTAAGCCGGGCCCTATAATAAGGGAAGCTATAGAGAGGGAGGTCAGGAGGAGGATCTTGGAGGAGGCGGAGGAGAAGTTGAGGAAGCTTAGCGAGAAGCTGAAAAACATAGGAGATGAGGAGATAGCGGAGCTAATTAGAGAAGAGAGGGATTTGAAGTGACTAAGTATATTTTTGATGCAAGCGCGGTAGTCAACTTGGCAAAGAGGGGTAGGCTCGCGGCCTTCCTCGAAGGTGAAACCCTGGACCTGGCTCGCTATGAGGCGCTAAATGCTATTTGGAAAGAGACGGCACTGCTCAGGAGGCTGGATTACGGTGAAGCGCTCGAGTTTGCTGATGCTCTTAATACTTTGTTTAGGGCGCTCAAGGTCAATAGTATTGCGGGCGGGGAGATAGGCGTTCTTGAGCTCGCTACAAATGAGGGCCTCACGATTTACGATGCTTCCTACCTTTACCTAGCTGTAAAACGCAACCTCACCCTAGTAACTGACGACAAGGGGCTGAGGAATAAAGCCTCGAGGCATGTTAAAGTCCTCTCAGTAAGAGAGCTACTCGAGGAGGACTTCTAGATTCATTGAGAACCAAGGCTCTGTTAAGCGAATACAGTCCGTATGGTTGTCTTACCGTGGAGCTACCTCCGTAGCGTCGGGTATTGCACATTATCACTGATAAATGCTCAGCCCGGGGGAACTCCACTTGATGCTGAACCTGTTTGAGGTTGTTGACCCCGAGGAGGTATCGACGCTCCCTGCAAGGTACAGGGACTACGCCTACGCCTCGCTGGCTCGGGCCTCGGGGAGGCTCGGCTTGGATTACAGAGCGCTCGTAGGCAGGGTGAGGAGCCCGTACCTCAGGGCGTATGTTCTCGCGGAGATGCCCCTATACGACCCCTCCTCGCTCGACAGCACGGTCAGGGAGGTGCTCGCGCTGGTCCCATCCCTGAGGTACGAGGAGAAGGTCTACGCGCTGTCCAGGCTGGCTGAGACGGTCTACGCGCTCGGGGCCGGCGGCCACGAAGAATTCCTTTCGATGGCCGCTAGCTACGCGCCGCCCGTGGGCTACTCCGGGAAGGCCAGGCTCGCGCTGGCCTTTTCGAGGTGCGGCGAGGTGGAGAGGGCTGTGCGCGTCGCGGAGGGCTTCAGGGGCTCGAGGAGGGCTTCGATCTACGTGGAGGTCGCTCTGTCGAGGCCCGAGTCGCTCGAGCTTCTAGTTAGGGTCGTCAGGCTCGTCGAGAAGCTGAGGGACAGCAGGAAGAAGATTGTCCTTTTCTCCAGGCTCGCTAAGCACCCCCGCTACGAGGAGGGGGTTGGCACCCCCGTGGAGAGCATCGCCATGAAGGTGCCCCTCGGCGGCTCCCTCGAGGACGTGTACCTCTCGCTCCTAGTCGCCAGGAACCTGGCGGAGGCGGGGTACGCCGGCGCCGCGAGGCGGGGCTTCGAGGAGGTGGCCTCCAAGCTCCCCCCGGTGGACGTTCTGCCCCTCGACTTCGCCGAGCTTGTCCTCGAGGCCTTCTACCACTACAGGGGCCTTCAGGCCGCGCTGAGGGTAGCCGAGGGCTCCAGCCTGGCGCCGCTCTACTACGCCCACCTGATGGACTACGTGTCGATGCTGTCGTTCGAGAACTCCCTAGCGAGGGTGGCGGGCAGATGAAAAGTCTTATTTGGTTGGGGTAAGCTCTAATCACAATGTACCTGAAGGTTGTCTTCGGTGAGGGCTTCGAGGCACCCGTCGTCGTGACGAGCAAGGAGTTCTACGAGAAGGTGAGGGGCCAGCTACCCATAGCGTCTAAGCTCCTCGTGTGGAAGGAGGAGGTGTACTTCGAGACGAACATCGACTTCACCGGGGAGCTCGTGACGCGCGTCCCCAGCGGGTCGCTGGCGTACTGGCCACCCGGGAAGGCTATCTGCATCTTCTCGTGGGCGAGCCAGCCGTACGGCCCTGTCGTGCAGGTGGGCTGGCTCCTGGGCCCCAAGCACTACATACTCGGGGTCATAGAGGACGCGGAGTACTCCGAGGAGCAGGAGGTCAGGGTGGAGGCGATCGAGCCGGGCGCGTACTCGGAGCGGGCTAGCGGGGCCTCCGATCTGCTCAACAGGGCCGGCTTCTACGCCACGCCGAGGGTTTGGGGCGGGTACGAGGGCGTTGCGGGCGCGTTCGCTAGGCACAACTTCAGGGTGGGGTTCGAGGTCTTCGCGGAGAGCTACGGCTACGTGGTGGAGTCGGACCCGGTGTACCTTAGGGACTACTCGACGCTTGACGAGGCTGTCCAGTACAGGATGAAGAGGATCGTCAGGAGCAGGGTGGACGTGAACGAGGAGGGCTACGTCATCCTCTCGGAGTTCACCCAGCGCGAAGAGACCCTTCCGGACGTGGTGAGGCAGGTCGTGAACGACTACTTGAAGGTTGTAGACGTCCTGGCGCTATCGGGGTGAGCGCGATCAGGATCGTGGCCTGGGCCCTGGACTTCACGCCCAACAAGTACATTCGAGACCTACTCGCGTCCCAGCTGGGGGAGGACGTCGTGCTCGTCGGCGTCGGGCCCCTCTCCAAGGCCGACGAGGTGCTTGAAGCGATGAGGGACGTGAAGGCGGAGGAGGTCGTTACGGCGATCGAGGATCCCTGCGAGATGAACAGGCTCCTGGAGGCCGGTGTGCAGCCACTCGTCGCGGTAACGGAGGAGGTGTGCACCGCGAGGAGCCTCCAGGAGTGCGGTGGCGTGGACGAGGCTAGGGACGTCGTGCTCGAGAGGCCGGACGGCATCACCGTGGTTAGAGTGAAGGAGTTCGCCAGGGTGGTCGACATAATGTTCCAGCTCGTAGAGCCCTCGGAGAGGCACCACCACGAAGAGTAAACCGCTATGGCCGCGAAAGCCGTGCTCGACAGCAGGGGGATCGACCTCTCGCTCACGCTCTACCCCTCCTTCTCCCTATCCCTGCTGAAGCCGGAGGGGGAGGACAGCTACGTTAAGGTAGCGGGGCGGGAGAGGGGCTGCGCGCTCAGACAGGTCGGCGGCGTGATCGAGTCGACCTGCAGCGAGGAGCCGACAAGCTACATCAGCGGGTTGTGGTACAGGGAGGTATTCGAGAGGGCGACGGTGAAAAGGAGCCTCAGCTACCTGGTCGAGACCCTCCGCCTCGTGTACGCGCCCCTAAGCCTCTCCGTCGACCCCCTCGACCCCCTACACATATTCGTGGCGGTTTTCCTCAGCCAGAACACGAGCTACCACAGCAACGTCCTCTCGTGGACGAGCAACCTGTGGTCCCAGACGAACAACCCGCATGAAGCCGCCACTATAGCCTCCAAGGCTATCCCGAGCTTCCAGGCGAAGAGGCTGCCTCAAGCGCTGGAAAGCCTCCCCGAGGCGTTCAACGGGGACAGGTTCGAGCTGAGGAGGCGCCTCGTCAGCAGCCCCTACGTCGGCCCGAAGACCGCTGACGCCTTTATCCTATACGCCCTCGCAGACCCCACCTCTCCCCCAATCGACAGGCACTTCGTGGCGATGAGCTCGAGGCTCGGAATATTCGCAGGGTTGCGGCCGCCAGCCAAAGAGTACTGCGCTAAGCACAGGTGCGACGAGTGCCCCATCCGGGACAGGTGCCTGAGGTGGAGGGCCTCCAGGGATCTGGGCGAGCTGGCGGGCTGGGTTCAGACGGTGTTCTACGTTCACAGCAAGACCTACTGCTCGAGGAGGCTCTGCGATCGCTGCCCGCTCAGAGGCGAGTGCACGGAAGCTTACCCGTAGGAAAGGCCGCGCCTGGCCTCATCTGCCCCCTTCACTGGTCTGAGGGCCCCCCTTGCGGGGTGTCATGGGTGCCCCTTGCGGGGTGGCCGCCCTGGCTGGGCGGCCTTCTGCCCGCGTTGCCGCGGGCACATCCCCTCCTCGCGCCGCGCGCGGCACCCCCGGACCGCCCCTGCTCGGGGAGCCGGGGGAACTGGGGCCGGGGCCTGCCGGCGTTAGGGCTGTCTTGTGGCTCTGGAGCCACTGGCTCAAGGCTTCGAGGTGCCTCTCCGCTCTGCAAACCCTCAGGAAGAGCTTTGCGGCGTTGAAGGCTGCTGTCCAGTCCCTGCCGTAAACTAGGTTGCACTTAGGGCACTTGTAGTACCTTCTCTGCACCTCCACCCCCTCTTTCCCGCAGATGGGGCACCGCTTGCCCGAGATGTTATTGTCAGGCTTGAACCACCTCGCCCCCTCGTACCAGGCCATGTTCTCCAGCCTCCTCGCCGCTCTGAGTAGCGTTCTCTGTAGCTTTGTTCCCCTCAGGGACTCGGCTTGCGGCACGTCCACGACGATGACGACAGTGTAACCCTGATCCCTCAGCTTTCTTATCAACGCTCTCAGCTCCTTGAGCACGCCTCTGACCCAGTCCTCGTTAAGCTTCCTCACCTTCCTCGACGCCTGCCCAGCTATGTGCTCTGCTCTCTCAGAGGTCAGGTTTATCTTCGCCCTCAGCCTCTCCGCGAGCCTCAAGGCCCCCTCCACCGCGGAGCCCCTCCCCTCTCTCTGTAGACTCCTGACGTCCCTCCTCTGCCTGAACCTCTTGACGGCCTCACTCCAGCACTTAACCTCGGAGTAGCTGGTCATAATTGCTGCTAGTAGCCTCAGCAACGTGGTGTTCGGCGGCTTAAACACGCGCTGCGCAACCAGCCTCACATTGCTGTCGAAGGTGAAGGCCATTAAGTACAAACCGTGAGAGCTGTTCACGTCCAATGCTATGACGGCCAGCCTGCCCTCGCCGCCCCACCTTACCTGCTTGACAACGCGGTGCGCAATAAGCCTCAGCCTACCTTTAGCCGTTAGCTGCAAGGTCAGCTTAACGTCGCCAAACCTCTGTACGTCCTCCAGCACCGCTTTGACCAGCGATGGCCTCAGCCTCACCGCGACACCTGCGCTCGGAATGCGTAGCTCATTCCTGGATGCTTCAAGCACCGCTACGGCGCTACCGTTGCCGTGTAGCCTATCGCCGTTGCCGACCACCTTGACTAGCAGCGGCACCGGAGGCGGAGTGAACCCGCTACGCCTCTTAGACTTCCCCTTGGCCTCCGCGACCATCCTGCGCCACTCCACGGCGTACCAGAACAGGCCCTTCGGCAGCCCAGCCGTCTTCGAGGCCTCCCCGATTAACTCTTCGCTGAACTTCTTTGGATCTTCTCTGAAATCCTTGCCGAGCCTCTCTTCGAGGGCCTTGCAGGCCTGCCTGACTGCGCTCGACAGCCTGAGGTAGAGTCGCTGCATCCTCTGCCTCTCCTCCCTGTTAGCCTTTATCTCCCACACCCTGTAGGCGTCGGCGAGCCCCTCGCCGTTTCCCCAGCTTTCCCAGCCCACGCTCCCACCTCAAGGGAGCCTGGCATGCGCTGCGGTCCCGAGCCCTTTCTGCGCTTCAGCCCCACGTTACACTGTGCTTTGTGGCCTTATATCCCTGCGCCGAAAATGAACACCGAAAGTGAAAACACAACTAAAGGGGCAACCGCTGGCTCAGGGTAGCTGAGCTGGGCGACTACCCGAAGCTGTTAGACTACGTTTCCTGAGAAGGAGCCCGCACCCCGCCTCCTCGAGGCTGTAGCCGAGCAAGGCGAGGAGGCCGCAGGCCCTCTCCGTCAGGTAGACGTAGCGCGCGTCGCCGACCACCGCCTCTTTCACGAATCCGGCTGAGCGGAGCCTATCGAGGGCGCTGGCTGTGTACCTCGAATTCCTCGTGCCGAAGGCCCTGCGGAGCGGCTTAGGCTCGCGGAGGCGCCAGAGCGTCTTCGTGAGGCGGGTCAGCTCGAGCCACCCCGCAACGCCCTCCAGACCTCCCCGTCAACCTCGACCATCACAGCTAAACGCGAGAGAAGGGTTATAAGCATTCACACGGGCTGTGCTCGCCTAGTCTTCCGAGGCGAGCGGTCACGAGCCCGCACCCGAACACCCACCAGCAACCCCCACCAAGCACTCGAGGGGGAGGGAAAGCGCGGGTCGAACACGGGAGGAAACCAGGGAAAGACTAAAAAGTACCATTGCTACGGTCTACTTGGATGCACGAGGATCCGAGTGCCGCGGGGGAGCACGCCGAGAAGGACAAGCTCATCGAGGCCGTGCTCAGGGTTCTAAGGCTCGACTGCAGGTTCTCGAAGATGGACGAGAAGAATGTCAAGAAGATCCTGAGGAAGCTTGACAAGAGCGACCTCACGTACCTTGCCAATGTTTTCGACTCGCTCTACGAGGCTCTGGAGGAGCGTCCCACTTAAGGGTAGGGGTGCGTAGCGGATACCCTCGTGACGCCCAAGGCTGCTTCCCGGCGCTGGTTTAGCCGACCGAGCCCTCTACCTATGATCGATGTGCCGGCGTTGCGTTAGTTTTATTGATAAAAGGCTCGCGTCTCTAAGTGCGGGTGTGGGCTTTGACGGGCATCAGGAAGGGGGTGTTGCTCGCCGCGGGCCTGGGAACGAGGCTCGTGCCGTACAGCAAGGAGATGCCGAAGGAGATGCTGCCGCTCTTCGAGGGAGCTGATGGCAAGGTGTTCCTCAAGCCGGTGATACAGATGATCTTCGAGCAGCTGTACGACGCCGGGCTCCGGGAGTTCTGCTTCGTCGTCGGAAGGGGTAAAAGGGCGATCGAAGACCACTTCACCCCCGACTGGGGGTTCGTAGACTACCTGGAGGAGAGTGGGAAGGAGGAGTACGCCGCGATGTTGCGCGAGTTCTACAGCAAGGTGGAGTCCTCTTTCATAACCTGGGTCAACCAGCCCAAGCCGAAGGGCACGGGGCACGCGGTGCTGATGGCGAGGACCTTCGTGGGCGATGACTACTTCGTAGCGGCGGCGGCAGACAACGTCTTCCTGGGCGAGAACGTGGCCCTCAGCCTGGTCTCGCTCTTCGAGAAGCTCGGAGCCCCCCTCCTCGCCGTGAAGCGCGTCAGCGACCCCAGAAGGTACGGGGTCGTGGTGGGCAGGAGCGTCGGGGAAAAGCTCTACGAGGTTGAGGGGATCGTCGAGAAGCCCTCGAAGCCCGTCTCATACCTCGCCAACACGAGCCTCTACGTCTTCCCCCCGGAGATATTCAAAGCCATCGACGAGACAAAGCCGAGCCCGCGGGGGGAGGTCGAGATCACCGACTCGATACAGATACTGCTGCATAGGGGTGTGAAGTTCTACGCGTACGAGTCGGCGGCCGACTGGGTCGACGTGGGAACGTGGGAGACCTTCTTCAAGGCGATACTGCTCTCGCTGAGGCACAGCGGGGGCTACAACCTCGTCTCGGACTTCCTGAACGCCGTGAGGAACGGGTCAGTGTAAAAAATTTTTAACATGGTTGCGCGCGTGACTTCACGGCAACTTTATGGAGAGGTCTAACCAGAGGACGCTGGCGAAGATCCTCCTGGTCGCGGAGGCATTCTTCGGAGGCTTCTACGTCAGCATAACGAGGGGCCTCTTCGTGCCGATGATGGCCTACAGCGGCTACAGGCTCGACGCGCTCTCAGCCGTGCTCGCGCCCACCGGGCTGGGGGGAATACTCCTGGCGCACGAGCTCTACAGGAACCCTAGGAGAGTCACGGGAAGGTTTCGCGCCCTGCTCCTCACAGCCCACGTGGCTGAACGCGTGCTCTGGCTCCTACCTCCTCTCCTCCTCTCAAACCCGTACCTGCTCTCCGCCGACTACCTGGCTGGGAACATCGTCTCCGTTCTCGTGAGCATGTCTCTCGGCATACTGATCTACACACTGTTCCCCACCAGGGAGGTCATCGAGGTCTCAGTCCACAGGTCGGCGGCAGGCGCCGCGGCCAGCATCCTCGGCTCCCTCTACATGACCTTCATCACCGCTGTCCAGCAGGCGCCTACATCATACTTAATCTCCTACCTCACGGCATTCCTAGCAGGTCTCGTCAGCTCCATCACTCTCCTACTCACCCCAAACGTCCCTGCGAGCATCCAGGAAGCCGTCGAGGCCGCGCCACCCCACGAGGAAGCGAAGATCAAGGGAAGCGTCGTGTTCATAGTCCTCATCGCGCTTTTCGCCGGGAGCAACCTCGTCGGCATAGCCTGGAGCCCCCTCCTGAAGCAGATGGGCGCTCCAGTGTACGTCCCGCTGGCTCTGTCGGTTGCAGGCAACCTGGGAGGCCTGGTGGGAGCGTACTTCTGGAAGTCCTACAGGGGGTACCTCGTGGCTATAGCCATCAACGCCTTCCTCACGGCTTTGATCCCCTACATCCCATACCCGCCTGCCCACGTCGCGATCTCCTTCATGACCTCGCTCACGTTCACGGGAGCTAACCTGCTAGGGATGCAGGTGTTCGCAGAGCTGAACGAGAGGCTCGGTAGAGTCCGAGCTTCCGCTTTCCTCGTCTCGGCTAACTACGCAGGCCTACTCGTTGCGTCCCTGATCTCCGCGTCAAGCATTTTAACTCCATTCAGCGGCCTGATCCTAGCCGCCTTCCTGAAGCTCATCGGCGTGCTGATGGCCATGCTCGCCATTCCCGAGACGGCTGTCATACCTGAGAGAAGGGCTTACGAGTACAGCCGGATGATCTACTCCACGAGCGTCCTCGGCTACACGTTCACCGTCCAGGCCTCAAGGGAGTTCTTTAAAACCTCCCTGGAAGCCCTCGCCTTGGCTGCACTGATAACACTGCTATACGTTATATACCGGTTGAGCTGGTTGATTGTGGGGCTGTAGCATGCCTCCTGAAGCTGACATCGTGTCGCAAGCCCTCCTGATCCTCCAGGACATTGCCCAGGCAATACCGAAGATCTTCCTAGCCAGCATCATCATCCTCGTGACCTTCCTCGTAGTCAAGCTGGTAAACAGGGCAATAAAGTGGCTTATAGCGGCGGGTAGGCTCGAGGACCTGCTAAGGGAAGTTGTCCCCGGCGGAGTGAGGCTCTCACTCTACACGATCTCCTCACTGCTTGCCGACGTCGCGGTCATCGTGGCCTCCTCCTCCATCATCGTGCGGCTGTATGTCCCCGAGGGGACCCAGCTGTACCAGGAGCTCGTAGGCTACCTAGCGAGGGCTGGCAGCGTCGTGGTTCTCTCGGTTCTCGCACTGGTCATGGTAGACGCCGTGGTGAAGTCAATCAGGCTTGAAAGGAAGACAGAGAGGTTCTTCGTGATGCTCACGTCCCTTATACTGGTCATCCTGGTTATAGACCTAGCAGCCTTAACCAACGAGGTGAAAATGGCGCTAACCGCGGGCCTAGCGCTCGGTGTGGGCCTCCTCATCGGGGTTTTCTCGCTCTGGGCCTTCTTCGGAGACTACCTAGAAGATATCGCCGCATCGCTTAGGACAAGGAGGGCGAAAGTCTCCTCTCGTGAACTGGTGGAGCAGGAGATACCGCCTGAGTGACGTTTTATGAATCCCGCGTACACCCTCTTCTTGATTTTCATCCTCCCCCTCTACCTGGTCCTAATCTACTACCTTGTAATAGCCGTCAAGGCGTACAGATCCCCCCGAAGGCCAGCCGCGTCGGGGAGTGAAGGTTGCCGTGGGCGCTCGCTGGAGGTTGTCATTCCCATAAAGAACGAGCCGATCAGCGTCGTCGAAAAAGCTCTCAGGAGAAACATGAGGGCTTTCGCCTCGGCCAGTTGCGTCAGCAGGGTCGTGGTTCTCTCAGACGACGACGCTGAGTACGTAGACCGTCTAAAAAGGGAGATCGGCGGCAACGGCCTCGTGGAGGTGGTGAGGAGGGAGAACCCGAAAGGGGGCAGGACGGGGGCTCTCGACAGCTTCTTCTCAGCGTCCCGGTCGAGCTACGTTCTGATTCTCGACGCCGACGCGGTCGTGGACCACTCGACGCTGGAGGCCCTCTGCAGAGAGATCGGCGGAGAGGACGCCTACGTCATCCCGTGGAGGGGCTACGCGTACGAGAAGACCAGGGTGGCGGAGGCGATGGCATTCTTCACAAACCTCGGCACAGCGCTGCTTTACAAGCTTAGGTGGAGGGCAGGCTTCTTCATCTTCCCCCTCGGCTCGGGGACAGCATACCGCCGATCCACCGTTCTCGAAGTGGGCGGGTGGGGGGACAGTGTAATCCAGGACGATATATTCATGGGTGTCAAGCTGGCCACTACGGGTCACCGCACGGCTCTGCTGGAGAACGGTGAGGTGAAGGTCCTCGTGCCCTCCCGCCTTCACGCCCTCCGCAAGCAACAGTCAAGGTGGGCATACGGCACGAGCGAGGTTCTAGCTGGTAGCATCAGGAGGCTTGCCGCGGCGAAGCTGCCGTGGAGCACGAAGCTAGAGATGGTGGCATACATGATGCACCCACTGCACACGCTGCCGACGTTCACCGCCTTCCTGCTCGCGCCTGCGATCACCCTTGCACAGCCGGTAGGCGTCTCCCTGAGGGCCCAGCTCCTGCTCGTAGCGTCCCTGGTGGCCCCTCTAGTCCTTCTCAGCACGATATACGGGTACCTCATGTACCGGCTGGTCCCCGAGATCTACGAGGGCGGTTTCAAGCAGTACATGGTGAACTTGGGGAGGTTCGCCGCAATCCTCACCGTGCTCTCCCCTCACTTGTCCGTAAGCGCCGTTAAAGGACTCCTGAGGACCGGCTACAGATGGGAGGTCACGCCGAAGGGAGAAAAAGAGAAGCAACTGCCAAGGGAAAAAACCCCCTACCTCATCGTCGTCTGGGCGCTCATTGGAACCATCCTGTCGCTCATTGCAAGAAACTTTTACACCTTCGCCATCTCAGCATCCTACCTAATCGCTGCCGCCTACAGCTTGCTAAGGCTGGAGCTTTGAGAGCAAGGTAACTCGCCTCTCACCACTTGATCACTTCTCGATTTCGCCCCGACCAGCCAGCCGCAAGGCAGGTTTACCGTCTTGAGGCTCAGAAGCTCTGAGTGCCTAGCTACTCCAGCGCCGTGAACGTGCAGAACACTGAACGGCTAAACTGCATAGCCTTAATAGGCGTCGACTCCCTGAGTTTCACGCAGGGTGTTGCAAATCTTTTGCCAATGTGTTACCGCTCCGTTGCTCTGAAAGCCCCCTCAGGCTGGCAGAGTGTTAAAGGCCTTCAAACGGCTCGGGGTGCTCCTGCTTCTTCTGCCCACACCAAACCACCGATTTTCATCATCCTTCTTCAGCTGGGGTGGCCTCACAGGGGCCAGCGTCGCCTGGCTTCGGGCCTCTCTCTCGGGGCGTTCGAGAAGAAGCGTAATGGTAGCTGAGTGGAACCGGTGAAAGCAAAGGCGAGCTTTTATCACTGTAGCTATGCATGTCTACGGTAGGACGATGTACTGTGGCGGAGGCCACATCGCTAAGTAGACTATGCTCGGCACACTGAGTGGGAGCCTCGAGCTCGACCCCCCGAACAGCAGGGTGAGCAACCCCGGCTTGGGGGGCGTTAGCTCCACTACTGGTGCGTCAGGCGGTAGGCCGGCGAGCTCCTTCGTCTTGTTTAAAGCCTCTTCGAGCGTGGTAACGCCGTCGATGAGCCCGGCTTTTAAAGCCTGCTGGGGGCTGTAAGGCCTGCCGGTGAACACCTCGTTGCTCACGTTCCCCCTGTTCTCGAGCACTATGCTCTTGAAGAGCTCGAAGTACTCGTCTATTATCTCCTGCATCACCCTCAGCTCCTCGGGGCTCATGCTCCTGTAGGGCGAGCCGATGTCCTTCAGCTCACCCGACTTAATCGTGTATACTTTAACCCCGAGCTTGTCCAGGAGGCCTTCAGCGGTCAGAACCGAGGTGTACACGCCGACTGAGCCCACGAGGGCCGAGGGGCTGGCGTATATCCTGGTGGAGGGGCAGGCGGCCATGTACGCCCCGCTGGCCATGGTTCCCCTAGCGTAGGAAACGACGACCTTCTTTCTTGCAAGCTCCTTCACGGCTGTGTAGAGGTCGTACGATGCCGAAACCGTGCCCCCTGGGCTGTCGAAGACCAGGATTACAGCCCTGACCGTGGGGTCGCTCTCGGCCTGCCTGATCAGGCTTATGTAGTCCTCAACCCCCGTCGTAGCCCCTAGGATCGAGGAGGCGGAGTAGTCGAGTGTCCCCGTTATAACGATCTTCGCTACGTGGGGGGTGAGGGTGAGCTGCGGCGCTGTGGAGTAGTACAGTGAAAGCGCTACCCCCGCAACCACGACGGCGATTATCAGGAGCAGCGGGAGCCTTCTCTTGAGCTTACCTGGAACCGTTTGCTGAGACATGCTTTTAAAGCCGCGCTGGAGCTATTTCTTCGTTTCGGGTATGGTGAAGCACTACGACGTGATAGTATTCGGAACAGGATCCGCGATGAACATTGTCTCAGAGCTGATAAACAGGGGCGCGAACCTGCGCTTCGCGGTCATCGAGAACAACATGGTCGGGGGGATCTGCCTGACGAGGGGGTGCATCCCCTCAAAGCTCCTGCTGGAGGTAGCGAGGAACATCAGGAGGATAAGAGAGGCCGAGAAGTTCGGGATAAAGGTCAGCCTCCAGCACGCCGACTTCACCTACACCATGGAGAGGGTGTGGAGGAGGATATACCGGGAAAGCAAGGAGATAGAGCACTCGCTGAAACGCCACCCGCTCATCGACCTTTACCAGACAGACGGGGTTTTCGTGGGGGACTACACCGTCGACGTCGGCGGGCGGGAGATCGAGGGGGAGAAGATCCTCCTTTCCACAGGCTCTAAGCCAGCCATCCCGAAGGTCCCGGGCATAGATTCGGTAGACTTCTACACGAACGACAACTTCTTCCGCGACCTGAGAGAGCTACCCAAGAGAACGGTCGTGGTGGGCACGGGGTACGTCGGCCTGGAGCTGGGCTTCTTCCTGGCGATGATGGGTAGCCAGGTAACGGTTCTCGGCAGGAGGCCCCGCATCCTCCCCGGCGAAGAGCCCGAGGTGTCGGAGCTCCTCCAAAGGGACCTCTCAAGGTACATGGACATAAGGACAAGCCACGAGGTGGTTGAGTTCAGGAAAAACGGTGAGAGGAAGATAGTCGTGGCAGAGAACAAGGTCACGGGGGACAACGTCGAGTTCGAGGCAGACGCTATCCTCATAGCGTCCGGGCGGGCCTCCTACAGCGACGTCACTCGGCCTGAGAAAACCGGGGTTAAGACAGACGAGAAGGGCTGGATCGTCGTCGACGAGTACCTGAGGACCACGAAGGAGGACATATGGGCGTTCGGCGACGCTACCGGGAAGCTTATGTACAAGCACAAGGCTAACTACGAGAGCGTCATCGTCTATTACAACGCGTTCCTCGGCGAGGAGGTCAAAGCAGACTACCACGCGGTCCCCCACGCGGTGTTCACCGAGCCTGAGGTCGCGAGCGTCGGGATGAGGGAGGAGGAGGCTAGGGAGAAGTACGACATCCTCGTGGGCTACGCCACTTACGACGAGACGGCTAAGGGGGAGGCGATGATGGTGAGCGACTACTTCGTGAAGGTCATCCTCGACAAGGACACCCGCAGGATCCTCGGGGCCCACATCGTCGGCCCGGAGGCTTCGATACTGATCCAGGAGATCGTCAACCTGATGTATACCGATGATCAGACAGCTGAGCCGATCTACAGGGGTATGCACATACACCCCGCCCTCTCCGAGGTCGTCGAACGAGCCTTCTTCCACCTACACGAGCCAGAGGAGTGGCACAGGCACGAGCACTGAAGCCCTTTACGGAAACTTCTCCCGGGAGAGAAGAGCAGATAGGTTAAAAAATCTTTAAACCCTTGCCACGTGAAGGTCGATGAAGGGGAGTAAGCTCTACCTCATGCTCGCCGTGCTCTACTCCCTTTACTTCCTCGTGTACATCCACAGGACGGTAACCGGGGTTCTGAAGCCTGAGCTAACGCAGATAGCTGAGTCGAACAGCTTCGACGTCGCCCTGCTCTCCTCGGCGCTCGCCTCCGCATACTTCTACGCCTACTCCGCCATGCAGTTGCCTGCAGGGGTTTTAGCCGACGCCCTTGGGGTCAGGAGGTACGTCGCGATAAGCGCTGGCGTGATGACAGCGGGCGCTCTTCTCTTCGCCACGGCGAACCCCTACCCCATGCTCGCCGGCCGGCTCCTCATCGGAGCGGGCGCGGCGGCTGTCTACGTGTCGATCCAGAGGATCATCGGGGTGTACGCCCCCAGAGATAAGGGAGGCCTGCTCACGGGCCTCGCCCTAGCCGTCGGGAATCTAGGAGCACTGTTCGCGACTCTCCCGGCCAGGATGCTCCTCGACTCGCTCGGCTTCCCGGCCTTCTTCGCAGCGCTCACCGTGGCGTCCGGCGCTCTCTCGCTCGTACCGCTCCGCACGATCGGGGATGAAGGCCTCAGCAGCAGGGGTTTTCTCGAAGGCCTGAAGCAGACTATCTCCCAGCTCAAGGTGGTCGCGGCGTCATACCACTCCATAGCCGTGGCGCTCGCGTACACCGGAACGTACTCTGCAGTCCTGGCCTTCCAGTCCTACTGGGCCTACGAGTACATGCAGAGGGGCTTCGGGCTGTCAAAGGGGGAGGCGGCTCAGGCACTGCTCCTCTTAGCCTTAGCGTTCCTCGCAACGGTGCCGATCGTAGGGTACGTGAGCGACTCCGTCCTCAAGAAGAGGAAGCCAATCCTCGTAGCAAGCTGCTTCCTCCACAGCGCGGCGTGGCTCGCGGCTGTGCTACTACCAGCGACGGGCTCCGTCCCCCTCCTACAATTATACATGCTAATGCTGGGCGGCATCGCCGCCACGCACATAGTCATCTCGCCGATGGCGAGGGAAGCGTACCCCTCAGAGTTCTCCGGGACAACATTCGCCTTCGTCAACATGGTGGGCTTCCTAACCGTCGCCGTCTACCAGAGTCTAGGCGCCATCTTAAACGACCCCCAGCCTGTGCTCATTGTATTCAGCGTAGCCTCGCTAATATCCGGAATACTTTCGATCAGAGCGAAAGAAACTCTCTAAAGAAAAAAAGTTATTTTAGCGTGGGGATTTACGGGGTTTGCACGGCGCCGTACAAGTGTGCCCACTTAGCCCATGCTTATGTGTCCAAACGTTGCACTGGCGCCGATGTATAGTGCAAGAAAGCCTGCGATCGCTGGTAGCGCGACGGCCAGCCAAGCCGAGACTTTGTTCTTCCGATAGAAGAGCAGTGGGGAGAGGGGGAGTGGCAGGCCTGTAAGGATGTACATAAGACCCGCTGCTTCGGACTCCTTCGTCATCCCATACGCGATGATAGCCGCGGTTAAGGGGTACAGGTGCATGAGGGCAAACGTAACGCGGAATGCCGCTTTTCTGCTGGATAGTCCTGACGTTAAGTGGAAAGTTGACTCCCAGGTTTTCCGCTGGAACTCGTCATGTACTACTAGTCACAAGGCTACGATGTCTGCATGTACGATGCTCTGAAGTTCGGGGTGCTACCGCTTCGAGCAGCAAACCGATAGCTATATACGCCTCGAAAACAAACTTCCTTTATGCTAGTTCCGGCCTCACAGCATATTGGCGCCTACTCTATAGGTCTTGGTCCGACAGAGATATTCCTTCTTGTGATTCTCGCCATCATACTGTTCGCCCCAAGGAAGCTCCCCGAGCTGGCTAAAGCCCTCAGGGAGTCGGCCGACATAATAAGGAGGGAGGCCGGCGAGGGCGAGGAAGCGGGCCCCGAGACCCCGGCGAAGCCCGGAGGGGACGACAGGGAGAAGGCTCTGAGGGAGATCGCGGAGAAGCTGCAGGCCGAGGAGAAGAAGAAAAAGAAGAGACGCCTCTTCTAGCCCAGGCTACCGCACACGGGGCAGTCACTCCTCCTCTGAACCTTCAAGACGTCGAAGGACATCCGCGCCCCATCCACCAGGACGAGCTTTCCCACAGAAGCCTCGCCGTACCCGGTTAGCAGCTTGAGCACCTCTTGGGCCTCGAGCGAGCCGAGGACCCCTGCCGTGGGGCCCGCCACGGGGAAAGGCCTCTCCTCTACGGGCTCTGTTGGGAAGATGCAGCGCAGGCAGGGCCCCTCGCCCGGCTTCACCACCGTGAGCTGGCCGTAAAGCCCCCTCACCGCGGCGTGGACCAGCGGCTTCCCGAGCCTCACGCACGCCTCGTTCAGGAGGAACCGAGTCCTCCAGTTGTCGAGGCAGTCTACAACCACGTCCGCTTTCCTAGCGACCTCGAGCGCGTCCTCTAGGCTCTCTATCCTCCTTGGGAGCACCTCAAGCTGAACGCGGGGGTTCAGCTCCCTGAGCTTCTCTGCGGCGCTCTCGACCTTCAGGCGGCCCACGTCGCGGGTCCAGTGCAGGATCTGCCTGTTGAGATTGCTGAGCTCCACCCTCTCGGGGTCCACGAGTATGAGCCTGCCTACGCCCGCTGCGGCAAGGTACATTGCGACGGGCGAGCCTAGACCGCCGAGACCCACGACAGCCACCGTGGCCTGTTTGAGCCTCTCCTGAGCCTCAACACCCCACACCCTTATCTGCCTGTCATACCTCTCCAGCTCCTCCTCTGAGAGCGTCATACAACCGTATCCAAAGCTTTACAGCAATATTAAATTTCAGGGCGCCACGAAGCTATCGATGAAAGCCGTAGCGGTTGTGGGGTTCAAAGGCACGGGCAAAACGACTGTTGCAGAGCTCCTCGTCAGGGGGCTGAAGGCCAGGGGCTTCCGCGTAGCCGCGCTAAAGCACGCGCACAGCGGGGTAACCCTTTACGGCGACGACTCGAGCAGGCTTTTCAGGGCTGGGGCAGACGTCTCAGTTGCGCTCTCGGAGGGCGAGGCCGTGGAGTACAGGCGTGGGAAGCTCAGCCTCTGGCAGTACATCTCGTCGCTGAGGGGCTACGACTTCCTGGTAGTCGAGGGCTTCAAGTCTGCTTTCCCCGGCTCGAGGATCGTCGTCGCAAGTAGCGTCGATGAGGCCAGGCAGCTCACGAGCCCGCTGGTCATCGCGTACACGGGCAGAGTAGCCAAGCAGGCTGCGCAGGCTGATCTGCCGGCGCCCGTCATCGACGCGGAAACCGAGCCCGAGAGGCTCGTAGACCTCACAGTGGAGCGCTCCATCGAGCCGCTTCCAGCCCTGAACTGCGGCTTCTGCAAGTACGGCAGTTGCGTCGCGCTGGCGGAGGCCATCGCCCGGGGGGAGGCGACGCACAGGGAGTGCACCGTGCTGGCCAGCCGCGTGAAGCTCCTCGTAGACGGGAAGCCCGTCGAGCTCAACCCCTTCGTCCAGGACGTCTTCAGGAACGTGGTGCTGGGGCTCGTCACCACCCTCAAAGGAGTCGAGCAGAACCCCAAGAAGATTGGGCTGGAGATCACCCTGTAACCTGTTAGCATAACACCCCCACCCTCGTAGAGGCGAGGGGCTGGAAAACCGAGAACCCGCGAGTGAGAGCAAGTGTTAAGTTTTTGCACTCGCTAGTAACGCACGGAGATGGAACCGGTATGGTGTCCCGGAGTGCCGACTGGCTTAGGCAGGCTCTAAGGGACCTGGAGCACGCTCAGAGATCTCTGGAGGCGGGGGATTACGAGTGGGCCTGCTTCGCCGCCCAGCAGGCCGCGGAGAAGGCGGTTAAAGCTCTCTACCAGAGCCTAGGTATTGAGGTACGGGGGCTTTCTGTGTCGCGCCTCCTGGCGAGCCTCCCCCGGGAGGTAAGCTCCCCGGAGGAGCTGGTGGATAAGGCGAAGGAGCTGGACCGTCACTACATACCTGCACGTTACCCTAACTTCCACCCAGAGGGTGCACCGATGGATTACTACTCTAAATCTGATGCGGAGAGGGCTGTCAGGTATGCCCGAGAAATCGTTGAGTTCTGCCGGAGTAAGATTGCTCAGGCTTGACTATGGGAGCGTGCTCGAGGCCTTAAAGAGCTACGCAGGGCGGGCGGTCGCTAAGGGAGCCCTGCTTGTGGTACTGGTGGGGTCCCTAGCGAGGGGCGACTACACGGCTTACTCAGACTCCGACGTGTTGGTGGTGCTGGAATCGTCCGATAAGAAGCCGCACGAGAGGATACCAGACTTCCTTGATCCAACTCTCCCAGTGGACGTTGACCCCTTTGTCTACACTCTCGACGAGATCACGAGGCTCGCCTACGAGGGAAGCCGCATAGTCCAGGAAGCTGTGGAGAGGGGGTCTTGCTGGCAGGCAGCGAGGACGTCTTTGCGCGGATAAAGGACGCGTTCTATGCAAGGCGGAACATATGCGCCGACTCGTCGCAGCGTTCCTGAGTCGCTTCCACCCTTGACAAATCCCAGGCGATTCTCCGGAATACCCAGACCTTTCAGGTTATCTCGATAACTCTCCTCGCATCCCTGAAGTACCTCTCGGCCTCTTCCCTGCTCACTATGTGTAGTTCCACGGGCGCGTCCCACGGGAGCTGGTACAGGTCGATCGCCCTCTCAAGGATGTCGACGAGAAGCCTCTTTTTCGTCTCCGTATCTACCCTCTCCAACACTACGAGGATGTCAATGTCGCTGTATATGGTCGGGGTACCCCTGGCAACGCTCCCGATTACAAACACTTTAGCTCCCGGAGCCAGGTCCCCGACAGCCCTCGCCACCTTCTCGGCGTACTCCCTCCACCTCCTCAAGTGGTTAAAGTGGTACCTGACCCAGCTCAACTTCTCTGCATGCTCACTGCACACCGAGAGCACCCAACTCTATTCAGTGGATATCAGTGTTTAGGAAAATATGTGTGTCGGGTTGCTACCAGCGTCGCTTAGTAGCTGATTCCCAGTTGTGGCAGGGCAAAAGTCAAAAGTAGCTCCGTTAGGAAGTAATGGGGGTTCAAGAGTGGTTGCGACGACTCTTGTGGGCAGTTTCCCGCTGGAGTACTCTGAAGCCAACATCCGGAGGGCTCTGGAGGATCAGGTTGATCTTGGCGTGACGCTCCCCGTCCTACCCCAGCTAAGGGACTTCGTCTACATGTTCATCGAGCCTATGGTGAGGGAAGGTGTTGTGGTGCAGGAGGGCTTGGGGTTCCGCCTCAAGGGGGATGTCGCAGAGGTCGAGCCCGAGCCCCCCGAGGATCTTCTCATAGCCGCAGACATCGCGCGCGAGCTGGGGGTGAGGTTCCGCGTCCCAGTCACTGGGCCGTTCACCATCGCCTCCAAGGTCTCTCTGCCTAGGGGGAGGGTGGGGGACATATCTTCTTCTCTTCTCACAGACGAGGAGCTGCGTCGCATGGTCGCGGAGTACTTGAGCGAGGTCGCGCTCAGGCTTCACAGGGAGGTCAGGGGGGAGGTGTACTGCGTGGACGAGCCGGTGCTGTCGGTGGTTGTGGGCGCAAGGAGCCTGATGTACGGCTTGACCCCCGAGGAAGTCGCCTCCACCCTCGACAGCGTCCTAGGCAGGCTCGGGGGAGCGCACAGGGGTGTCCACGTCTGCGGCAAGCTACCCCCGCTCCTCAAAAGCATTCTTTTAAGGCTCAAGAACGCCGACTTCCTCGACCACGAGCACAGCGACTTCCCGGCTAACAGAACATACTACGCCCGGGAGGAGCTGGTCAGCCACTCCAAGAGGCTCGCCTACGGCGTTGTCTCGCCAATCAAGCCGGTCGTCGAGAAAGAGGAGGAGGTGCTCGCGCTGGCCCGGGATGCCGCGGAGAGGTACGGTGACGCCCTGCTTTTCCTGAAGCCCGACTGCGGCTTCGGCGGCCTAAAAGGCTTCCTCGGTGGCCGGGAGTACGAGGAGATCGTTTTGAAGAAGATAAAAGTCCTCGTGAGCGTTGCCAGCAAGGTGGAGTAATGGAGCTGTTAAGGCTAGGGAAACCCGAGGTTTGCACCATAATCCGCAGGCTCAACAGGTTCGTCGTAGAGGTCGAGGTCGGCGGGGAGGCCAGCCTGGCGCGTATAACCAACACGGGACGCCTTCTCGAGTACCTCGTACGGGGCAAAACCGGATACTGCCTCCCGAACAGGGGGAAGACTAGCCACCGCTTGATAGCCGTGGAGGACGTGGAGGGGGCGGCCTTGATCGACACAGACTTGCAGATGAGGAGCTTCGAGGAGGCTTTGGGGAAAGGTGCTCTCCGCTGGGCTCCCTGTATCATCGCTTCGAGGAACCCCCGCGTGGGGGCATCAAGGCTCGACTACCTTCTGAGGTGCGGGGAGGAGCTCAAGTACGTGGAGCTCAAGAGCGCAGTTTTAAGGGAGGACGGGTACGCGATGTACCCTGACTGCCCCACCGCGAGGGGGCGGAGGCACATCGCCGAGCTCATCAAGATAGCCGAGGCGGGTGGCAGGGCGATGATCGTCTTCGTCGCGGCCCTCCCCAGGGTGCAGGCCTTCAAGCCTTACGTCCAGGGGGACCCGGAGCTGGCCGTGCTCCTGAGAAAGGCCGCGGAGCGCGGCGTCGAGGTCAGGGCTTTCTCCGTTCACTACGACCCAGCCGAGTCCGCCGTGCTGCTGGATAGGGAGGAGCTGGAGGTAGCCCTCTAGGCTTCGCCCGAGGTCACCCTCCTTATGAGCGCGACGTACTCCCTCTTCGCCTCCTCCATGTACTCCCGGCTCAGGACGCCGTGCGGGGTTGGTGTCTCGAAGATCCTCTTGGGGAACTCCACCTCCTCGGGCTTGAAGCCTTCCCTGATCTTGAGCCTGTACTTCTCACCGTATATCCTCTTTCCGAGCTTGAGGAGGTCGTCTGCTGAGAGCTCGAAGCCTAAGGGTCTGAGAGCTTCTGCGGCGTTCTCGGGCTTGTAGATCTCGCGTGCGAAGAAGCACACGACGAGGCTTGACAACACCTGGCGCCACGACTCCTCCTCGTAGAGCCTCTCGACGACCTCGCGAGGGGTCGGGGTCTTACCGATCGTCTTCTGGTCCAGGGAGTAGCCTGCGCTGTCGAGGTGGCTGTGCCTGGCGCCGAAGGCGAACGTGAGGTGCGCGGCGGGGCCGGTGTGGTATCCGGGCATCTCGTTACCCGAGAAGCTCAAGGCGAACTCCCTCCCTCCGAAGCGCTCCGAGGCGTACTTCACGCCTCTGGCCATAGCCTTGTAGAGCTCGGTTGGCTGCTCAACGATCCTCTTAACGGCCTCGATGTACGCGTCGTACCTGCCCCAGTCGAGCTCGACGCCGTCGAGGTCCTCTTTGGTGATTATGCCCCTCTTGTAGGCCTCGGTGGCCCAGGCCAGCACGACTCCAGTGGTCATGGCGTCCAGCCCGTAGGCCTCGACTACGTCGATGAGCTTCAGCATGCCCTCGGGCTCCCGCGCCCCCAGCATTGAGCCGAGAGCGTAGATCGGCTCGTAGTCGTAGCCCACGAAGGTCGTCTTGTAGAAGTAGGGCTCCTCCTCGTAGGGCTCCCTTAGGACCGCGAGGTGGATGCAGGCGACGGGGCAGTGGGCGCAAGAGACCCTTCTACCGAGGTACCTCTCGGCGAGGTACTCGCCCGAAATCTTCTCGGCGGTCTCGAGGAACGCTTGCTGTAGGTTGAGCGATGGCAGTGCTCTCAGCTCGTTCAGCTGTAGAACGTTCACGGGCGTGCCGATCTCGTGGTACTTCTTCATGAGGGGGCTCTCGACGATCAGCTTGAACAGCTTGTCGTAGACCTCCCTGTACGCCTTCCTGTCAGCCACAGGGATAGAGGACTTGCCCGTGACGACCAGCGCTTTAAGCCTCTTGCTACCGAAGACGGCGCCGAGGCCGAGCCTGCCGAAGTGCCTGTAGGTTTCCGTGATTACGTTGGCGTAGCTGACCATCCTCTCCCCCGCCTTGCCGATCCTCATTATCGTTCTCAGCCCTGAACCCGGCTCGACCTCGCGTATGATCCTTCCGACGGTGTGGCTGCTCGTCATCCCCCAGAGGGCGCGTGCGTCCCTAAAGAGCACCCTGTCCCCCTGCACGGAGACCCAAACGGGCAGGTCGCTTGCACCCTTGATCACTATCGCACCGTATCCCGCTAAGCGTATAGCGACGGCGCTCCTCCCCCCGGCGTGGCTCTCGCCTAGGTTGCCGGTGTGTGGGCTCTTGAACAGCGCCACGGTTTTCGAGGCAGTTGGGTAGAGCCCGTTGAGCGGGCCGACGGCGAAGACGATTACATTCTCCGGCCCCAGTGGATCGGCGTTTCTGGGGAGCTCCTCCTCGAGGAGCTTCACCGCTACACCGACGCCGCCCAGGAACTCCTCGAAGAGCTCTGACCTGTCTTCAACCCAGTACTTCTTGTTCGTCAAGTCGATGTACAGGACCCTACCCAGTGAGCCCAGCGTAGCCATCACACTTCACCTCGAGAGCGCGAGCACACCGTAGGGGCAGTAGCTTGTGCAGTAACCGCAGTGGACGCATATTATAGGCTTGTTGCTCTCGTAGTCCCACATGACAGCCCCGATGGGGCAGGCCCTCGCGCAGTTCCCGCAGCCGATGCACCTCGCAGAGTTGAGGATCACGCCCCCTCCCTTACGCTTAACCAGAGCACCCGTCGGGCACGCGGCGGCGCAGGAAGGCTCCTCGCAGCCCCGGCAGACGACGACCTTAAAGCCCCTCTCCACGCCGCCTATGCTTGCGACATGTATAGCGGACTTCGCCAAACCCCCCTCGCCGAAACGCCTGGAGCAGGCGAACATGCACGACATGCACCCAACGCACTTGTCAACATCCTGAACGACAAGCCTTGCCACGCTAAATCGAATGTTTTCCCCAATAAAATACCTTCTTACGTAAGACCAGATAAGAACGAGGTTTTTATACGAGCCCCGTGCTATTAAACATGTTATGAGCGACCTTCACTTGAAGCATTTTCTCGTTGAGCTCGAACCCCTCTCCCACAACCAGACGGTCTCCGTCGCCGCCGACAGAATGTGGCGCTACGAAACCCCCGTCGTCCCGGTCGTCGACGATGAAGGTAAGTACGCTGGGATCGTCTCGATATTCTCCATCCTCCGGACGCGCGTTCAAGGCGAGACGAAGCTGAAGACTGTTGCCGAGAAAGCCCCCACCGTAGCACTTCAATCAGACCCAGTGCAGGTGGCAAGGCTCCTCACGAAGACGGGTCTTCCAGGCTTGGCGGTGACCGAGGACGACAGGGTTGTGGGAGTCATCTCGGCCAGGCGCGTCATATATTTGCTAAACCTTGCCCCCCGTGTCCCCGCGAAGCACTTCGCGTACCCCCTTGAGCCCCTGAAGGCGGATGAAAGCATTGAGAAAGCCAGGAAGGTGATGGCGGAGGTGGGGCTTAGGCTCGCACCCGTCACCTACGAGGAGAAGCTCGCCGGAGTCGTGAGGGTCTACGACCTTGTAAACCTCATTTACAACACCCCTCTCCGCAGAGACAGGCTCGGGGAGGTCAAGGGCGATGTCGAGTACTTCCTCTCGCAGCCGGTCTCGAAAATCATGCTGCCAGCCACCAGGGTCCTGCAGGTGGATCACGTTCCAAGCAGGGAAGACATCGCCGAAGGCGCTGTCGTGGTCGACTCAAATGAAAGAGTCGTGGGAGTCATCTCACCGTACCTCTTCCTGCGCAGGCTCCTACCCAAAGTTGAGGAGGCAAAGCTCCTCGTGAGGGTAGAGGGGGTTGAGGAGCTGGACTTCATTGAGCAGAACCTCGTGCTCAGGAAAGCGCTCGAGACTGCGAGGAGCGTCGCCGAGAGGGCCAACCTCCTGAGCCTCGACGTCGTGGTCAAGCCAAGGGAGAAGGCCGGCGACAGGCGCAGGTTCGACGTGCAAGTGTCGATCAAGCTGGACAAGGGCGTGCACTCCGCGTCCTCATCCGGCTGGGACGCCGTGCAGGCGGTTTACGACGCTCTCGAGGCCGCCTACAAGAGCTTCGCGAAGACAAAGGACAAGAAAAGAGAACGCCGCATAAACCTCGCTAGGCTTAGGAAATTCTCGTAAATTAGGAATTCTATCAAACTGAAACAGAAGATTGAAGTAACGAAACCATACATTTGTTAATGCGAAAACAATTGAGAGGTAGGGAATAAATTCATGTTAAATAGAGGAGTTGAGATTTGCGTAGCTGGTATTTCTGCTGGGGAAGCGGAAAAAGGCTTGCTCCTAAGACTTGTCGAGAAGCTTAACGAGCTAGGGATTAGCGTGAGAAAAGTGCTGGCGGTGTTTTCACCTAAAGGAACAACTGCGGTCAAGTTCCCCCTTAACCAGTTAACACGTGTTGATGCAGTGGGTCTAATGTGGCAAGATGGGGATGAAGCCCGTAGGCTCCTCGGTTTCCTGCACAGCGTAGTGGAGACCTTTATGTTGATCAAAGGGTTAGCCCAGTAACTTCCTAGGTGGATGTTGGAGGGATTCGCCACGTACGCTGCGGTTCAAGCCCTCAGGTTGCACGATGAAGCGCTGGCCAAGAGGGCTGAGGAGGCGCTCCTCGCCACGCCACCTGTCAGCAGAGAGGAGCTTGAGAAGTGGAGCGCTGAGTCGCATTTTCAGGTTATCCAAGTGGGTAGCATGTCGGAGCTTTCGCAGCAGCTGGCAAGCGTGATGCCGGTACTTGTCTCTCACCTGCTGGGTGGGGACGAAAAGTACTATGCATCTGCCTATGTCTACGTGAGAGAGCTCGCGCAACAATGCAGCGGTAATCTCCTCGATCTGCTTACGTGCCTGAGGAGGGAGGTGAATGAGCCGGATTCCCGGTAAAGCGTCGGTGAGCGCCGAGTCTCTGTCAAAGTACACGCTCAGAGGGCTAACGTTTCACGCTGAGGCGCCGGGCGCCCTGTTGGTTCTCGGGCCGAACGGCTCCGGCAAAACCACCCTGCTGAGGCTCATCGCGGGAGTTCTGAGGCCGGAGAGGGGCCGCGTGCGAGTGATGGGGGCAGACCCGTTCCGCGACCACTGGGTCAGGGGCTTCGTGTCCTTCGCAGCCGAGATGCCGCAGGCCGATGCTTTGGAGACGCCTGCGGAGTACCTTCGCTTCTACGCCGCTACGAGCCCGAGGGAGGTTCGAGGTAGCGTCGAGGATGCTGCCGAGCAGCTCGGGCTCAGGGACCTACTCCGGAAGAGGCTCCACGAGCTGAGCGCGGGGCAGCGGAAGCGAGTCGAGCTCGCAAAGCTCCTCGTCAGGAGAGCCCCGATAATGCTCGCCGACGAGCCAACCATGGCACTCGATGTTGAGTACAGGGACAGGGTCTTGAGGCTGCTGAAGAATCTCTCCGAGGAGAGCCTCGTCGTAGTTGCCACGCACGACACAGGCTTGGTCAGCGAGCTGGGCGGGGCAGTCTTAACACTGGGCGGCCAGGTTAAACAGGGAGCCGGTATCGCAGGGCAAACGTTTTGCGCTGAAGCCAAGGCGGTCACCGATGGGGCGACCTTCGCAAGGCTGGGGGAGCTGGCTGTGGAGGGCGTGGGGGTGGAGGTGGAGGTAGACGTGGAGAGGTTGCTATCACTGCTGGGCGTCGACATCAAGGGGCATACACGGCCGTCGTAGCCAGAGCACCTGAAGGGCTCCCGGCGGGAGCTCGGGTGATCCATCACGAGGGCCCTGTGCCGGTCAAGGTCAAGGCCTGCGCAGACCAGCCGGGGAGGTTGATCTCCTTTCTCGCGAAGGTGGCGGAGCGAACCCAGATCGAGGATCTAAGGGTAGGGCGGCAAGAATGAACTCCGCTCGCTTGCTCGCTGCTGTGTACGCTCACACGCTGACCAGGCTCCTGAAGCGTAGGAGCGAGGTTATAGCGGCGCCGACCCTCTCGGTGATCCTCGAGTTCGCGCTACTCCCTTACGGCCTGATGCTCTACGGCGGGGCACTGCAGTTCCACGTTGTTGTCGTCACAGCTCTCGTGGCGACCTCTACTCTGGGCGCGGCCCTCGCAGCCGCAGTTCTCCACGTGGTCGAGTTGCGCCTAGGCTTCCTCGACCAGATCCTCCAGGTTCCGCTTCCGCGCCACATCGTCCTAATCGCGAGGGCGTTAGCGGCGGTGACCGCGGCGCTTCCCCCCGCCGTTCTCTCCGTACTCCTGTCCCGGGCCTACGTCTCTGTGACAGTCACCTTTATCGCGGTCGCGCTCACGGCATCGATACTGGCCGGTTTGAGCCTCGTCGGACTCGCCTCCCTTGTTGGATCACTTTCGAAGGACATATCAAGGGCCTCCTTTGCGGTGTCCCTAGCCTCTTCGGCGCTCACGCTGCTCAGCCCCGTGTACTTCCCTCTCTCGGTCTTACCCCATTGGCTCGCCGTGCTTCTGCTTTTCAACCCTTTAACGCCCGCGATCGAGCTGACTCGCTCGGTGGCGCTAAGAGGCGCGCTGGACGTCACCTGTGCTGTGGCTCTGCCTGTGTCGAGCGCAGTGTGGCTCACCGCTGGCACCGTGGCCTTGAAGCGCAGGATAGAGGAAGCCTAGCGCGCCGCGCGAAACCGATAAAGCTCCGAGAGTAGTGTAGGGGGCTTGAGTAGGTGATGGTTGGGATTTTCCGCGACCGGGTCCACGCGGGCAGGTTGCTCGCTGAAAAGCTGGGCGGCTCCGTAGACCCCCACGCGAGCGTCGTCCTCGGAATACCTAGGGGAGGCGTCGTCACCGCTTGGAGCGTGGCCAAGAGACTGGGCGCGCCGCTGAGCGTCATCGTCTCGCGCAAGCTGAGAGCGCCGTACAACCCTGAGCTCGGCATAGGGGCTGTGAGCGAGCACGACGCTGTCTACGTGAACTGGGAGCTCGTGCGGGAGCTGGGGGTGAGCGACGAGTACCTTAAGGGGGAGATAGAGCGGCAGAAGAAGAGAGTGCACGAGTACGTGGCGAGGTTCAGGGGCGGCGCCCCCCTGGAGCTGAGAGGTTTGACGGCGGTTATCGTGGATGACGGCGTCGCGACGGGTGCTACCGTCATCGCGGCGGCGATGGCCGCGAGAAACGCCGGTGCCGCTAGAGTGGTTGTCGCCACGCCTGTGGTCGCCGAGGATGTCGTGGGCCTGGTGGCGAGGCACTGCGACGAGGTTGTCTGGGTTTTGAGGCCCGCAGTGCTGTGGGCGGTGGGCATGTACTACGAGGACTTCAGCGAGGTGAGCGACAACGACGTCCTGCGTGCCCTTCGCGGCTCCGCTGTCAGTTGAGCCGGGGCAGGCTTAGCCTCTGATGACTTTGAACCCTGCGGCCTTCCTGAGCCTGTTCATCACGGTGAGGCCGAGGCCCCTCTCCTCGAAGCCCTCGGCTACGATGAAGTCAACACCCTCGCGGTCCAAATCCCTGAGCGCGGCGAACAGGTTCCTGGCGACGATGAACATGTTGCTACGCGGGCCGAGGCTTCTCACAACCCCCACCCCTTCGTAGAAGCTCGCCGTCTCGTCGCTGCAGAGCACGCCGACCCTCAGCCCGCTCGCCTTCTTGCTGAGAGCTATCTCCCTCACTACCCGGGCGAGCCTCGATAGCTCGGAGTAGTCTTCAAGCTCCACAACCACCATTTCCGCCCTTGGTGCGTAGTGGCGGTACCTGGTTCCTGGAGCCAGAGCTCTGTCTGCCTCGCCTAGACCCCTGGCGAAAGGCGGGATAACCAGCTTCACACCGGCTACCCTCTCGATGTCCTCTACAGGCAGAGCTCCCGGACGTAGCAGGACCGGGGGGCTCTGCGTCACGTCGACGATAGTTGACTCCACGCCGTGCAGAGTGTCCCCCGAGTCTATGACCGCCTCGATCTCGCCCTTGAAGTCCTCAAGCACGTGCTCCGCGCGGGTGGGGGAAGGCCTTCCGGACTTGTTGGCGCTTGGGGCCGCTACCGGCTCGCCGACTTCTTCAATGAGTGACAGGGCCACGGGGTGCGCGGGCACGCGGACGGCAACCTTGGGTAAACCAGCTGTGACCTCGTCTAGGACGCTTTCGCTTCTGTGGAGGATGAGCGTGAGGGGCCCCGGCCACAGCCTCTCAGCGAGCCTGTAGGCCACCTCCGGGATCTCTCGCGACACGCTGGGTAGCCAGTCGGGGGAGGCAAGGTGCAGGATTAGTGGGTTGTCCGGGGGCCTCCCTTTAACCCTGAAGATCCTCAGCACGGCATCCCGCCTGCTGGCGACAGCCCCGAGGCCGTAGACGGTCTCGGTTGGGAAAGCCACAAGTCCTCCTTCCTTGAGGATAGCGGCAGCTACCCTGACGAGGTCCCTCTCTGGTTTAAGGGGGTTTATCCTGAGGATCAGCGTCTCAGCGACCAAAGCGGGTCTCGAGGTCGGAACCGTCATGTTTTTATATAGTTTTAACTGATAGGAAAACGCAGTCTGTAGTTCTTTGAACCTCGTGGGAAGATTTCGTCAATTAACGTATTTTAAAAAAGCAATTGTTATATACTAGAAAAGCGGAGATGCCCCGATGCATCCCATATTAAGTGAAATATTGAACGCGGTACTACTACTAGCGTGGGTTCTATTCGTGGTCATCGTCATAGCGCGTGTAACCTACAACTACTTCGCCAAGCGCGAAACCCACAAGGTCGCGATATACTATGCCAGGAAGGTCATACACATATTGGCCGGCGGCCTTGTGGCCCTCCTTATCGCCTTATACCCCCTCTTCGAGACCCCACTGGTGCCTTTCGTAATGGGGCTACTCCTAGCCGTTTTCACGTACATTCCCCACAAAACAGGTAAACTGATGTACTGGTTCCAGGACCCCGACAACATCTACGAGGTCGACTTCTGCATAATGTGGGCCATATTTATAACGCTCGGGTGGTTTGCGGGGAAGCAGCTCGGCTACAACAGCCCCTTCCTCTTCGGCGCTTTACCGCTCCTCTTCATGGCTGTAGGCGACGGGGTGACGGGCATCGTGAGGAACGCGCTCTTCAAAAGGAGGGTCAAGCACTGGAGCGGTAACCTGGCGATGTTCATAGTAAGCGCGGCGATGGCGCTAGCCCTAAACTTCGGCCTCTCAGGTGTTTTATCTGCGCTCGCCGCCAGCTTGGTGGAGCGAGTCGAGTACCTGGGTGGCTTAAGGCTGGATGATAACATTACGGTCCCGATTGCCTCGTTCGCGACACTCTACGTGCTACAGTTAATGGGAATTTTCTAACGCTCCTGCCCGTAGAATATGTGTTCTTTACACTTTTTCTCGTATTCAAGTGCTAGCGAACTCATACCTTAAGTCATTCTGAATGAAAAGTTCGAAAAGTAAACCAAAAGGTTTATTAGCTCCTATTACAATTTAGAAGCGCTAAGGTGAAAAGTATGGCTGAAGGGAGGATACCGCTCCTAGGAGAAAAAATCCCAACGATGGAGGTGAAGACCACACACGGCGTCTTTAAATTCCCGGACGACTTCAAAGGAAAGTGGGTTGTCCTATTCTCGCACCCCGCCGACTTCACACCTGTCTGTACGACAGAGTTCGTGGCTTTCCAGAAGAGGTGGGATGAGTTCCAGAAGCTGAACGTCCAGCTCATCGGGCTGAGCATCGACCAGGTGTTCAGCCACATCAAGTGGGTGGAGTGGATCAGGGAGAAGCTTGGCGTCGAGATCAAGTTCCCCATAATTGCGGACGACACGGGTGAGATAGCGAAGAAGCTCGGGATGATCCACCCAGGCAAGGGCACGAACACGGTGCGCGCGGTCTTCATCATCGACCCTAACGGCGTCCTCAGGGCAATGCTCTACTACCCGCAGGAGCTCGGAAGGAACATGGACGAGATCCTGAGGATGATCAAGGGCCTCCAGACGGCTGACAAGTACGGAGTCGCTATACCCGCTAACTGGCCCAACAACGAGCTAGTAGGTGACCACGTTATCATACCGCCTGCGGCGGACGAGAAGACAGCGAAGGAGAGGCTCGAGAAGGCTGCTAAAAAGGAGATCGAGTGCTTCGACTGGTGGTTCTGTCACAAAAAGATTTAAAAATTAAATCCTGAATTTTTTATTTCTACGTAACGTTTTCGCTTTCATAATTATCTGCAGGAGGGTTATATACTTGTAAAGCTAGCTCTTACTGTGCCTGAGTTTCTAGACCTGTTGCTTGATGAGGTTAAGCGCAACCGAGAAGAGCTGGCAAAGGTTGCGGGAGGCTCCAGCACCACAGCGGAGTGGTACAGGGAGCTTGTCCAGAGGAAGTGGAATCGCTTCCCCGAGCGAGACCTGGAGAGCCGGGGTGTTTACGCCGTCGATAGCAGTAGCGGCACGGTGGAGTTGGCTGGTGGAGGGGTTCTTGTCGTAGCGCGCTCGATAGCTCTCGGAATAGGAGGGTTGCAGAAGAGGCGCTTGCGCCTGGAGGCTTTCTACCCTAAGGATCTGAGAGACTACGAGGACTACTTGCGGCTCCTGCGCGAGCACCTTGAGCACGAGGTGGCGCTTGACGCCCTCGAGATGGATCCTGAGTTCATACTCGTGGACGGCTCGCTGTACGGCAGGATGATACACGTGCTGAAGGAGGTTGAAATACAGGATAGGGAGGATTTCATGTTCGACTACGTTGAAGCCTACAGCGATTTCCTCAGCGCTGCTCTCAGGAAGGGGGCGGTTGTCGTGGGCGTCAGCAAGGATTCGAGGTCGACTCTTTTCAAGGAAGAGGTTCTCAAGGAGCAGGTTTTGCGCATTGCCCGTGAGCACGGTCTTGACACTCAAGAGATCCTCAAACTGTGGTCTGGGCTTAGGCGGAGGCCCCGCGAGGTAGTAGAGGAGGTGAGAAGGAAGACCAGCTCCGGAGCGTATCCCGCAGAGCTCTACAAGTTTTTCGAGGAGGCCAGGTCTCCTGTCCCCGACTCGAAGATCCTGTACCACCTGAACCTGGGGAGTGGGTACACGACGCCCCTCCTCCTCAAGCTGTCGAGGGTCCTGGCAGGCCAGCTTGACCTCGTGCTCGACGACGGCTCGGTTGACCATGTGGAGAGGCTGTCGAGGGTCTTTCAGAAGACGCGTGACAGGATTGGCTCTAGGTTTGAGGGTAGGGCTAGGGACCTCATCTCGAGGCTTCGGAGCTACCCCCCTGTTGCCATGTTTTACGTAGTCTTCGAGAGCGGGGAGGACCCTGTGCGAGTGGATGTCGTGGCGAGAGACATTAGCGCGCTGAGCGGGGCTAACGGGCTTCAGGGGGATGCGGGTCGCTTCATGGATGATAAGCCTGAGAGCCTGCTGAGAGTTATCGCCCTGCTGAGGGGGATGTACGCGGGGATCAGGGGCTACAACGTTCTTCTGCTTGAAGCTGACCGGAGGGTTAAAATCTCAGACTCCACACTTGACACTTACCGTGGGGTTCTGATGCGGGAGCTCGGCTTGTTCTTCCTCTTGTCGAGGGGTGAGAGGCGTGTACACTACCCTTGAACCGATCGGGAGGATCGTCGAGGAGGCTACACCGGAGAGCTTCGTGTTCGTCACGACCAAGGAGGGGCACCCGCAGAAGTTCGAGTACGTCGTAGTGAAGTCTAAGGAGAGGTTCGGAGGCCGGCTGCAGGAGGTCAGCGTTCTGGCTCAAGTAGTCGGAGTAGTGTCGAGGAGCAATGCCTTCACGTCGAAGCTGGACCTAGCGACGCTCGAGCGAGTGTACAGCGCAGGAGTGGATGACTCGAACATACTGTGCATGGCTAGAACGCTGGGCTTTCTAGCCGAGGAGAACGGCAGGAAAGTTGTGCTGATGCCGAGGCGCGCTCTATTCCCGGGCAACCCGGTTTACCTGGCGCCGGACGAGCTCGTGAGGGACTTCTTCTCGTATGACCCAGACGAAGGGTTGCACATCGGGAGTCTCGTCTCAAGGCCGTCCGTGCCCGTTTACCTGAGCGTCAACGGCTTCAGGCGGCACGTAGCGGTCATAGCTCAGACCGGCGCAGGAAAGTCGTACACGGTCGGCGTCATCCTCGAAGAACTCCTGAGGCTTGGGGGCACAGCGGTGGTGATCGACCCGCACGCGGACTACGTTTTCCTAAGTCGCACGAGGGACATGAGGAGGCACGAGTTTTCAAGCAGGATCCAGATCTTCAGGAACCCCAACAGCACGGGGAGGTACTCCCCGGATCAGCTGGACAACGTTCACGAGCTTATCTTCAAGCTCTCGGAACTGGACGGCGACGAGGTGGCGGCCATAGCGGGCATACCTGAGAGCTGGGCGAACGTGAGGAGCGCTGTAAGAGAGGCGGTGAGGGCCCTCAGGGAGGAGAAGAGAACCGCGTACGGGGTTAACGACCTCCTCGCAAAGCTCGACGAGATGGCGAGGTCCTCGGAGAAGAAGAAGAGGGAGGCAGCAAGCAGAGCGTACAACCACCTGCATAGCCTCGTCAAACTCCGCGTGTTCGGGGACAGAACGACGCCGCTGAAGGACGAGATTCTGAGACCCGGCCACGTCTCTATCCTCGACCTTTCAGGCTTGAACGACGCGAGCCAGGACTACATCGTAAGCAGGGTTCTGGAGGGGCTGTTTAACCTGAGGGCTACCGGCCAATTCCCGTACCCGGTATTCGTGGTGGTTGAGGAGGCGCACAGGTTTGTCCCCAGCAAGGCAGCGAAGAGGAGGACGATGTCCGCGGAGATCATTAACACGATCGCCGCCGAGGGGAGGAAGTTCGGCGTCTTCCTAATACTCGTGACGCAGAGGCCCAGCAAGATAGACGCCGACACACTCAGCCAGTGCAACAGCCAGATAATCCTGAGGATAACGAACCCGCTGGACCAGAGAGCTGTAGCGGAGTCGAGCGAGAGGCTGGGGGAGGAGCTCATGCGGGACCTGCCGGGGCTCAACGTCGGCGAGGCCGTGATCGTGGGTGAGCTCACCCGTATACCTGTGATCGTCAAAGTGCGCGAGAGGATGACTAGGGAGGGTGGAGCAGACATAGACCTAGTCGAGGAGCTACGTAAGACCCGCGAGGACCTGAACCTGACGGCGCCGAGGCTTCCTCCACCTGTCCGAGGGGGATTTGCGGAGGTGTGAGCATGATAAGGATCGTGCATACGGCCGACAACCACCTTGATCCTAAGCTCGGCCTCATGGGTCCAAAGGCGCAGGAGAGGAGGCTCGACTTCTACAAGTCCTTCTTGCGGGTCATCGACTTCGCCCTGAGCGTGAAGCCTCACGTTCTCCTGATCACAGGCGACCTTTTCGACTCGGTTAACCCTAGAAACCCTATACGCACGCGGGTTCTGCAGGCCTTGAGGAGGCTTAGCGGCGAGGGCGTCAGGATTTTCGCGGTAGGGGGGAACCACGACATGCCGCGCTCGCAGGAGGAAGGCATGTCCCCCCTCAGCGAGCTCGAAGCCGCAGGCTACGTGACGTTCTTCTCGGATACCGTCGAGTTCGGAGTGGAGCACCTCAGCGTCGAGGGCTTCGACGTCGCCGTGGCGGGCATATCATACGATCACACGATCGAAGCAACGGAGAACCCCCTTCGCTACCGCAACCTCAGGATTCCTGTCGAGGGCGATGTCAACATAGCTATGCTGCACTACAACTTCGCGGGCTTTAAGATACCGAAAAGCTGGTCTGCCCCAACGATAGCACCCGAGGATGTACCCGAGGGGCTCCACTACCTGGCCCTCGGCCACATACACGCCCACTCCTACACAACAGTTAGAAACGCCCTCGTTGTCTACCCCGGGAGCACCGAAAGGAGGAGCTTCAACGAGGAGACCGACGAGAAGAAGGGCTTCGTCTACGTGGGGCTCAACCCGAGGTCGGGGGCGTCTCTGAGCTTCGAAGAGGTCCCCACGCGCAGAATGAAAACAGTCTACGTCGAGCTCGAAGAGAGCGTGGAGAACCCCGTCGCGCGTGTGGTCAGCTCGACCCCTCCGCCCGACCCGCAGATGATCATCCGGATCGTGGTTTCGGGTAGAATCCCCCTTGAGAAACTCTCGAGGTACAGTAGGGCGGAGATAATGAGGAGGCTTGAAGACCGCTTTTTCCTGGTCACGATCGACGACTCAGACCTGAAGTGCGTCCTTAAAGAGGTGCGCGTGACCCTCGACGCAACGTCTCCAATAGAATCCTTCAGGCGCTACATGGAGGAGGCCATAAAGCAGTCCTCGGGTTATGAGGCGGAGATCGTGGAGAAGGCCCTCAGCAGGGGGTTGGAGGTCCTGCAGGAGGTGGGAGCGTGGTAGTCATCAAAAGTATCAGGGCGGTCAATTTCAGGAGGCTCAGCATACCCGACCCCTTACCCCTAGACAGGGGATTCATAATAATCAGGGGGCCCAACGAGGCAGGGAAATCCACGCTCATCGAAGCCGTACTCTTCGGGATCTACGGCGACCACCAGGCAATAGGCGCTATCAGGGGCAACCCTCAGAGAGGTTACGCGGAAGTCGTGAACCACAGGTCTCGCAGAGCGCTGGTCGAAGTTGAGTTCGAGGTTGAGGGAAAGAGGTTCAGGGTGGCTCGCGAGCTCGAAAGGGATGGGGACTCGATCAGGCAGGTGAGCGCCAAGCTGATCGAGATCACGGGTGGCGGAGAGAGGCTGATCGCAACGGGGGTTAAGGCAGTGAACGAGGAGGTCCAGCGCATTATCCGCGTCTCGTGGCGTGAGATGCTGTCGACGAACATCGTGGCGCAGAAGGACCTCGAGAGGATAATCGAGATGAACAAGGGTGACCGAGAGAAGATAATCAACCTGATGATGGGGCTTGAGAGCTACAACAAGGCCATGCAGCGGCTGGACGAGGAGAGGCGCGACAAGGAGAGGAAAAGGGAGGACCTCGCGAGGACCGTCGCAGAGCTTGAAGGGAAAATAAGGGAGCTAGAGGAGCTGAGGAAAAAAGTCGCTGAGTGGAGGGACCTATTGGAGAAGACTAGGGCTGAAGCTTCGAAGCTGCTGGAAAAAGAGAAAATCCTTAAAACCGCAAGGAGCTACCTAGAGGATCTTCGCAAATTTATGGAGCGCAGGCAAGAGCTAGAGAGGAAAATTGAAGCAGTCGAGAGAGAGGCGAAGACCATTCAGGACTACCTGGCGAACTCCGAGAAGAGCCTTAAGGACCAGGAGAACGACCTCAAATCCATAGGCGAACAGAAGCCCTATCTGCAAAGGAAGGTCAAGGATCTGGATGACGAGATCAATCAGGCTCAAAGCACGCTGGAGCAGCACTCGAAGCTACTGGCTGAGATCAAGAGGTACTACGATACGCGGGAGGAGATACTGGCGAGGATAAAGCAGCTCGCCGAGCAGATATCCGAGGCTGAGCTCGAGGTCAAGCGACTGGAGCTGGCCCGCGAAGAAGTCGAGAATATTAAAAGGCAGAAAGCGGCGCTGGAGCAGGAGCTGTCCAAGGTCAGCACTCCGGTCTGGTCCAAAGTAGGGGTAGCTGTATCCCTAGTATCCGCTCTGCTCTTCCTTGCGCTTAGCCCCCTGGTCTCTGTAGTTTCCATTCTAACCGGAGCTGTGCTTGCTCTAAGTGGTTTTCAGCTGAAGGCGAGAAGACAGCACGCAATAGCGTCTCAGGCGATGAAGCTTGACTCAGAGATAAAAGCCAAGGAGGCTCTGACATCCCGCCTAGATCGCGAGAAGAGCAGGTTGGAAGAGCTCACGAGGGAGAAGAGCAGTCTCGAGGACAAGGTTAGAAACCTGGAGGCTTCAATATCCGAAATTGCCTCGAAGTCTGGCCTAGAGGAGTTGAAATCACCATCAGACGTAGTTGACGTCGTCGAGGGAGAGGTTGAGCGCCTGAAGGCCCAGGTTGAGGAGCTAAGGCAAAGCAAGTCGAAGCTCGAAGCGGAGATAATGGCTCTGGAGAAGAGAGAGCAGGAGCTGAGAAGAAGCATTGAGAGGACGCGAAGCGAGATCGACTCGCTGAGGCTCAGGCTCAGCCAGCTCGCAGAGGAAAAGAGTAAGGTTGAGGCAGAGCTTAAAAGCATGTCGCCTCCAGAGCCACCTGAGGAGCTGTTAGGTCAGCCTAACTACATCGACGGTGCTTCTAGAAACCCAACCCTTGAATCCGTCAATGATGCTCTGAGGCGCGTCGACGAGGAGCTAAGCGACGTCAGCCAGAGGCGGGCAAGACAGGAAGAGACCATCAAGAACCTGACCGAGAGAATTAGTGAAGCCGAGGAGAAAATACTCCATCTGGACGAGCTAAAGAAGAACCTTGAAACCATGCGTACCGAGCTGCAGAAAATCGAGGAAGATGTGAAAGTCGCTCAGAAGGCTATTGAGGCCATGAGGGAGATCTCTAGGAAGAGGCGGGAGGCCTTCGCGCCGAGCGTTGAAAACCATATGAGCAATATTATCTCATACTTCACGGGCGGCAGGTACCGGGCTGTTCGGCTCGACCCGGAGACCTACGATATAGAAGTCTACGATACCGAGGCTGGAAGGTGGCTGAGGAGAGACGTGTACTCGGGCGGCACGAACGACCAGTTCCTCCTCGCCATGAGGATCGCTTTCACGCTAACCCTGCTCCCCGGGGCTAAGGGCTCCTACCCCCGTTTTCTGGTTCTCGACGAACCCCTCGGCTCCTCCGACGTTGAGAGAAGGGAGCGTATAATGAGGTACTTCAGCGAGGAGCTCACCAGGTACTTCGACCAGATCTTCCTCATAACCCACGTTGACGTAGACGAGCCCCCCAATTCAACTGTGGTTCACGTAGAGGACGGGAGGATAGAGCGCGTGGTAAGAGTAAGCGGTAGCATGGAGGAAATTTAACGCAAATAAACCCCTCTTGGAAGTATTAAACTGTATGAGAGTCGCTGTTGGCTCAGATGACACGTACTATATCGCTCGCTTCGTAGCAGACGAGCTCGAGAGGAGAGGTTTTGAGGTCATCCGCCTTGGCTCACTGGCAACCGGGAAGCCCTACCCATGGCCCCAAGTGGGCTTGGAGGTCGCCAGGCTGGTCGCCGAGGGGAAAGCCGATACAGGCGTGGTTATATGCTACACCGGCACGGGGGTCAGCATCGCAGCGAACAAGGTTAAGGGAGTGAGGGCGGCCCTCTGCTTCGACGCGAAAAACGCCAGGGGGGCTAGGCTCTGGAACGACGCAAACGTCCTCGCCCTGAGCGCCAGGCTCCTCTCAGAGGAGGTCGCCAAGGAGATCCTTGAGGAGTGGTTCTCCGTGAGGGAGCCGGATCCCTCCGAAAGGGAGAACATCGAGTTCCTTAAAAGAGTTGACGCGGAGGGGTGAGGGCCTCTGGCCAAGGGCTTCGTGAAGGACGAGAAGTCGCTCTTCGACGACTTCGAGGAAAAGACCCCCTACTGGGACTACCGCGTCGACAACTACGCGTCAATAACCGTCAGGGACAGCAAGGCCATTCTCTGTAGCGGTCCAACCGAAGCTCTCTACTACTCCAACGCCGAGATCTCTGACGGGAGGTTCGACGATCTCCCCTGGGAGGAGAAGACGTTCGAGGCCAAGATCAGGATGACAGACCTGCACTACGGCTCTGC
The DNA here is from genome assembly GCF_022693705.1 of Infirmifilum sp. NZ. NCBI lineage: Archaea > Thermoproteati > Thermoproteota > Thermoprotei > Thermofilales > Thermofilaceae > Infirmifilum > Infirmifilum sp. NZ. The sequence goes on along the minus strand of NZ_CP094288.1, from coordinate 511,269 downwards.
AGGGTGGGGCTTCTGGAACCACTCGATGGTTTTCGACCTGAGCATGCCTATATGGTTCATACACCTTCAGAGCAGGGGTCCGTACCTCTTCCAGGGCTTCTTCGCCCAAGCCGACACGGGCTTCGTGCCAATAAAGCTGTACAGGGGCTCCCTACTCATCCCTAGCCTGCTCTCTAGGGCTACGGGCGGCGCCATAGGCGTCACCATATACAGGAGCAAGCCGGTTTTCCCCGACTTGGATCTCAGGGAGTGGCACGTGTACAGGGTGGAGTGGCGGAGCGAGAAGGCTAGCTTCTACATAGACGACGCGCTCATCGCGGTAATCCCCCTCAGCAAGAGAGCAACCTCGAAGGCTAGAGCTGACGTGTGGATCGACAACGCGGTTTTCGGGTACAACCGGCGCGACGCTGGGCAGGTCTACAGGCACCTGACGCAGGAGAACAGGTCCAGGTCCTGCGTCGAAGTGGACTACGTGAAAGTCTACTAGAACGTCAGGAGGAGCGGAAGGACGGCGGCGTAGAGTAAGGCGGGTAGGCCGTCGGCTACCTTGATCTTCTTCAACTCTAGGAGGTTTAAGCCCACGCCAACGAGCAGAACACCACCCGCGGCTGTCACCTCTCTAACAGCAAACTCCGGGAGAACCTGACCCGCTAGCCAGCCGACAAGCGCGAGAGAGCCCTGAAAGAGGAAAAGCGCGGGAGCACTGAAAAGAACACCGACGCCCAGCGACGATGCCAAAGCTACGCTCACCACGCCGTCCATAACCGACTTCGCGAGGATTATCGAGGGATCACCCATTCCGTCCCGTAGCGAGCCGACGATAGTCATTGGTCCAACGCAGAAGGTGAGGAAAGCCGCCATGAACCCCTCAACGAACCTGCCGTTGCCCCGGCTGTACCTGCTCGCCACCCTCTCAATGCCATCATGTATTCCGAGCGCGCCCCCCGTGGCGGCGCCGAGTATCAGCGAGAAGAGCAACGAGACCACTCTCTCGCTCTTCAAGGCCATTGAGAGCCCCAGAGAAATCGTAAAAAGCCCTACAACCTCTGGGAGAAATCTTACAACTCTACCGGGGATTCTTTTACCAGCGAAGAGCCCGATGGAGGAGCCCGCCAGGACGGCAAGTGTGTTTACGACCGTTCCGAGCATCGGAGCCTCTACGCAGGCGCATTAAAATCTTTCACTCCCCCGTGGAGGTAAACCTTTCAGACGAAGTTGTGCCTGTGAAAGTTACCTCACCACAGGCGACGGTGCGATGCTTAAACTCTCCAGCGTTTATTTCCCACTTCCACACAGAGAGACCACCTTTTCTCTATACTCATCCGAGTAGAGTCACATTAAAACCTCTGGGATGAAAGCGCGTGTATGAGGGTGAAAAGTGGAGGTGGATGATGACTCATCTAGTAAACAGCTCTTAGCCAGGTTGCTGGGGCTCCAAACCCCCCTTCTCAGGCTCCGCTCCCTCAACAGGCTTCTCGGCTTCGACGGCGCTCCCGTGTACGTGAAGTACGAGGGTACAAACCCAACCGGCACCCACAAGGACCGGGCGGCGAGGGCTCATATCGCCCGTGCAGTCGACCTCGGTATGGACACCATTACTGTCGGCACCTGCGGTAACTACGGCGTAGCAATATCCTACTTCGCGAGGCAAGCCGGTCTACGCGCCGTGATCTTCGTCCCTAAATCCTACGAGAACAGCAGGGTCGAGGAGATGAAGAGGTACGGCGCGCACGTGGTATTCGTGGAGGGCACCTACGAGGAAGCCGTCGAAATCAGCTCTCGCGCAGCTAGAGCCAACGAGTGGTACGACGCTAACCCTGGAACAGAGTCCGATGAGGTGAGCACGGAGGCTTACAGCTCTATAGCCCGCGAGATAATCAGCGTCCTTGGCGACGCGCCATACGCTGTCTCCGTCCCCGTGGGCAACGGCACAACGCTCGTCGGCATCTACCTCGGCTTCCTCCGCGCCTACCGCGAAGGCGAGGCGACGAGAATACCCAGGCTCATAGGCGGAACAACGAGCCTAGGCAACCAGATCGCGGCGAGCTGGAGGAGGGGGTCCGCGGAGCCCATCGCCCTGTCGAGGTCCGAGGTCAGGGAAACCCCGGTAAACGAGCCACTGGTAGCCTACAAGTCCTTCAACGCCCTCGAAGCCCTTGAAGCCATAAGAGTGACAGGAGGCAGGGTTTACGAGTTCAGCGACGAGGATATGCTGGAGATGGCCATGCTCCTGAGGGTGACGGAGAGAATCAGCTCACTCCCAGCCTCTGCCTCATCTATCCTAGCTCTAAAGAGGCTTCTGGCTGAGGGGGAGGTTGAGGGCCCGCTTGTCGCGGTGGTAACAGGGAGATGGAGGCGCCTAAAGCACTGATCCTTGCCGAGGGCCTCTTCAGGTCAACCGACGGGAAAACCGCGCACGGGCTCGTCAGGAAAAGCCTGCGGTACAGGATAGTCGGCGTGATCGACAGCACCCTAGCGGGCCGCGACGCCGGTGAGGTTTTAGACGGGAGGCCCCGCGGGATCAGGATCTACAGGAACCTGGACGAGGCCCTGGCAGAGCACCCTGACACAAAGTACCTCATCATCGGGGTGGCCACCCCTGGAGGCAGGCTCCCGGACCTCTACAGGGAGATCGTCAGGAGCGCCATACTGAGAGGTATAGGCATCGTAAACGGCCTCCATGAGTTCATAAGCGACGACCCTGAGCTCGGCCCCCTGGCCAGGCAGATGGGGGTTGAGGTGATTGACGTCAGGAAGATCTTCTACAACACGAGAATCTTCTACACGGGGAAGATTAAGGACGTGAAGGCGCTCAAGGTGGTCGTCGTAGGCACGGACTCCGCCATCGGCAAACGCACGGTGGCCCATATGGTGGCCGACGAGCTAAACGCTAGAGGGGTGAAGACCGTATTCATAGGCACGGGTCAGACAGCGTGGATGCAGGGCGCGAAGTACGTGTTCGTCCTCGACTCCGTTGTGAACGACTTCATACCCGGCGTGCTGGAGGACGTCGTCTGGAGGGCGTACACGGAGGAGAAGCCTAGGGTCCTTGTCGTCCCCGGGCAGGGCTCACTACTCCACCCTGTATTCCCCGGGAGCTACGAGATCCTGAACCTCCTCAAGCCAGAAGTGGTCATCCTGCAGCACGCTCCGGGTCGGAAGACACTGGATGGCTTCCCAGAGTACCCGATGCCCCCTCTAGAGAAGTACCTTAAGCTGATAGAGCTGATCACAGACAGGCCCGTCTTTGCGATAACCATCAACACGGAGAACTTGACGCACGACGAGGCAAAAAGGGTTGCCGCAGAGCTCGAGGCGAAGCACGGAATCCCCACCGTCATCCCGCTACTAGAGGGCGTGGGGCGCCTGGTAGACCTGATTCTCGAGCGCTTCCCCGAGGTGAAAGGCTAGTGTCGGAAAGGCTAAAGTGCTTCGACAAGATCGTTGTAGGTCCAGTCGCCGTCAAGCCCCGCTCTGCCAGGGTTAAGTACGAGCTACACTTCGACGGCGTCAGAAAGGAGTACACGCTCATCCAGTCGTACCCCGAGAGCGTGGACATCAGAGGGTTCGCCGAGATCTCTACCCTAGCGGGCGTTGTGCCCGCCATAAACTACGGCCTCTTCGCGGACACGATCCAGTTTAAGGCCCCTATCCACGAGCTCGACTACAAGTTTATCCTGGACATGATGGACGTCACAGCCCGCGACATATTCGTGAACAGGATTCTGAGCAGGACAGACCTCATCAAGGAGGAGTTTATACCGAGCGAGGAGGAGGTCACTCCGGAAACCGCGAAGCCGCGCGCGGAGGTGCAGGTCGCCGAAACCTTCCAGGGCAGCGACGTAGACTTCGAGCCGGACTACTCCAAGTGCGTGGTGATGTCCTCCGGGGGGAAGGAGAGCCTGCTAACCTACGGGTTACTCAGGGAAGCCGGCTGCGAGACCTACCCGTACTTCGTCAACGAGGCGGGGAGGCACTGGTACACCGCTCTTACCGCCTTCAGGGCGCTGAGAGAGACGGACCCGAAGACAAGGAAAGTGTGGACCAACGTAGACAGGCTCTTCGCGTTCATCGAGAAGAACATGAAGATCGTCGTCCCTAACTACTGGAGGAAGAACCGGGAGATCTACCCCGTTAGGCTCTTCTGGTACGCGCACTACATCTTCTCAGTCCTGCCTCTCGCCGCCAAGAACAATGTCGGGAACGTCGTGATGGGAAACGAGTTCGACGACCCCTCAGGCCTCACGTTCGAGTACAAGGGGATCAGGCACTACTACGCCACCTACGACCAGTCTCTGGACTTCGACCTCTACATGACGGACTGGATGCAACGGCGGGGGATCAGGGTGAAGCAGTGGTCCCCCCTGAGGCCCATAAGCCCCATAATCGTCCTGAGGATACTGTTCAACAGGTACCCGGAGCTCTCCGTGCTCCAGACAAGCTGCCACTCCACGCACATCGAGAACGGCGTCGTGAAGCCCTGTGGGACATGCTTCAAGTGCAACGGCGTACTCCTCATGATGCTCGCCGAGGGCATCGACCCGACGCTGATAAGGTACGACAGGAGGCACGTGGAGACGCTGCCCGAGCGAATACAGAGAGGCCTCGTACGCCTCGAAGAGTCCCTCGTCAAGCATTCCCTCTACCTCATCAGCCAGCGCGGGCTCTGGACGCTACCCGGAGCCGAGCCGGTGTGGCACGTCGAGATGATACACTTCGACAACGTCAACGCCAGGCCCGACTTCATACCCTACAGGGAGCTCCGCCGGAGGATCCTGGAGATCTACGAAAAGTACGCGAGAGGTTACGTGAAGCTGGAGGGGTCTAAGTGGAGACCCCTGAGCGAAAAGGAGGTAGAAGAGATTAAAAACACATGACAACGGAGTAAGTAATACTCTATTTTAGTTTTCCCCTTTTCCGGTTACGTTTGCTCCACGTTTTCCTACCTCGCAGAGTGGAGAAGGAGTCTATTCTTCACGTACGTGAGCGATGATCAGGTAAGCGCTTAAGAGTAGAAAGCGACACGAAGAGGTAGCTCAAGCTTACGGGTCATCTGAAGTCACTGAGGGTCTCAAGTTACCCGAGCTTGTTACCAGCGCGTTAGCTTTTGGGGCACTAGGCGCCGCGCTCACGCTCGAGCTGTTGCTCTCCGCAAGGCGAGCCAGGATGGTTGCGGTGGGCAACCTTGGGGTCGAGGAAGGATGGTGAATATTAAGTGGATGGGTGAGGGGAAAAGAAGTAGCGGACGCACAGGTGAACGGGTATTCGTGAGCTGTCTTTTACAGCTTGCGCGCTTTGTACGTGATAAAGTTCTCGGTACCTCTGTAAAGCAGGATGGCTACGGGTAAAAGGAGGGCATAAAGGGAGAGGATCGCTAGTTCCTCTGAAACACCCTCTAGCGGAACTCCTAAGAGGAGAGCTTTCCTTACTCCGCTGAAAACATACGTATGAGGTAATAGGTAGCTCAGCGGTCGGAGCCAGCTTGGTAGCACCTCAATTGGGAAATACGCACCTCCTACAACATTTGCTGCAGTTGTCACAAGCCATGTAAAGGGGTTAATGTGCACATCTTCTCGGTATAGGAACAGCCAGAATGTGTTAGCCAAGAGCAGACCGAGAGTAAGGCTAGCTAAGAAACCGAGAATGATCACCAGCAAGGCCGCTATGTAATTGGCGCTGGGGCTAAAGCTTACCCTGAACACGATAAGCCCGAGGATCAAGTATATGGAAGCCTCTATTAAAAATCGCAGTAATTCAAACGTGAAGCCAGCCACAGCAGCCACCGCTTTGGGTATTCCAGCCAGGTAGTAGTATGCCCACACTGGAACCCTGAAGCCTCCAGTGCTCACGTGCCCCCGGTAGAGGCTCCTCAGCGTAACTTCGGGTTGTTCAACTCCTATGTTAAGCAAAGGAACGATCATCAAGGCAATTAGTATGTACGAGAGAAACCACTCAGCCTGGCCTGTCGTCCCTGCAACGAAGCGCGTGTAGTAGAACCACGAAGCGAGCGTGAGTCCGATGTTGAGGAGTTCCGTGGGCACGTACGCAAACCACCACACGTAGACGTTAACCGTGTAATCCTTCAGGCTCCTTTTCAAGCTCCGTAGCAGGAGACGTATGGTTTCATGGTTTCTCCCGTTTTCACGGCTCTAGCCACCCGCTGTGAAAACATAGCAAGTTTTAACTTTATGCTCAAAGAGAGCCGGTGTAGCGTACTTGCTGAGAAGAGAAAGGTAAGCGTCCTCGAGAGTAGGCTCACGGACCCTCACGTACAGCAACTTGTTGTTTCCAGCTAGCACGCGGTTAATTGCGTGCTGTATGAATTCCCTGCTATCAGACGTGACCACGCTCATTTTTAGCACGTCTTCTTCAACTTCACTCTTGAGAAGCCTCTCAGCCTTCTCGCCTAAAGATGCCACGAGACTGTAAGGGTCTTCAACAACTTTAACCTCAAGCTCCACCGTCTCGAATAGCTCAAGCTCTCTTTTCAAAATGCTTGGAGTAGCGTCCGCGATGACTCTCCCATTGTGAAGGATGAGCACCCTGTCGCAAACCTGCTCAGCCTCGCTCAGAATATGCGTAGCATAAAGGATCGTGGCTCCCTCATTCACTAACTCTTTAAGCATCCTTAACAACCTGTTTTTTACTTCCGGTGAGACCCCGGAGAAGGGCTCATCCATTAGATAGACCTGAGACTCCTTAATGAGTCCAAAGGCGATAGCCAGGCGGGCAAGCTTCCCGGTCGATAACTCCCCAACCCTCCTGCTAGCATCCTCTAGAAGCTCAACGCGCTCTAAAGCTTCTCTCACGGCATCAGGCGTCAGACCAGCCAGATCTGCAAAACGCTTGAGATTCCACTCGACCGTCATTTCGGGTCTAGTGAAGAGGCTTATGGCAGCAAGCCCCGGGACATATGTGACCACTCGTGGTAGCTTTTCGTGGTCTCTCACCACATCCAGGCCAGCAACCACTGCTTTACCGCTCGTGGGTATAGTTAGCCCAGCCAGCACCTTCAGTAGCGTCGTCTTTCCAGAACCATTAGGACCCAGAACGCCCACAATCTCGCCGCTATGGGCGACGAATGAGACTCCATCGAGAGCTTTTACAACTCTTTTTTCATACTTCCCTACCCTTTCCCCAAAGAAGGTGAACAAGGCGTACAACCCGAAATCCGTCATTGGAACAAAGCCGAGATCTCATAGCTCTCGTACTCCTTTACCAAATTTTCGGCAAGCACCGTTGCATCATCAGCCACAATCTCACCCTAAACAGCCCAGTTCATACTCTCAAGCAAAGCTATACCCGCAGAGATTCAAAACCTTATTTGTAATTTTTCTACTTGGAGGGCAAATTCTCTTACGTCTTACTACACGCAAGATGCCTGCCTTCAAAAAAGCAGCTATTGCACAATACGCCTCATGAATTCCCAGCTTACACTGCTTTCTCGTGATACTTCAGTAATTATAATTATGTCTCCAAATTTTTCTTGATCCATATCATTGCTCTCAGCTCTGAAAGATATGCTTCTACTTGTGTTATTCGTCCATCCTGAGTGTACACTTTCAGCACGTTCGCGTTGGGGTCACTAAACCGTGATTCACGCCTCCCTATTAAGTACTGCTTTTTACACTCCAAGAAGAGGCTCCACCCTGGGGCAGAGGGGGTCTGGGGCTCTGACGTCGCCGTAAAAAGACGCTGCAGCACCCCTGCATCGACCATTGCAAGGGAGCTTACAAGTCCTGCAGGGCTCTAAGAGGTCGCTACGACGCAGCCTCCTCATAGTCTTTAAAATGGGGGAGTTATTCCATATATCGATGAGAGGCTTCATTCTTACATTACCACAAATGTAGCTATCAGGGAAGTACGAGCACGGCTTTACGCTTCCGTCAGGGCTTATGTGTATGGAGGTTGTTCCTGCAGGACATATCGCGTAATCACCTGTGAGTGGCACCTCTTCGAAGGGCCTCGGGTAATCCTCCAGGGAGATGCTTAAGATCCCGATGGCTCTCCGGGCAAACTCCCTGATTGGTTGTACTGCCCTGTTGAACTCCTCGAAACTAACGTATACCCTTTGGAAATTCGCCTTAGCTCTCCCGCTCGGGATCGCTCTATTGACACTCCACCCGTCTACGCCGAGCTCGCTCACCAGCCTGAAAAGATCGTAGAGTTGCCCTAGGTTATCCCTTTGGGCAACTGTTTTAATAAGTACTTTAAAACCCAGCTCCTTCGTCAGCTTTATGGCCTCCACTACTCTCTCAAAGCTTCCTGTAATCCCTCGTATCGAATCATGCACCTTACCTATCCCGTCTAGGCTAAACTGTAGTGTTAGGAGACCGGCCTTCTTGAGCTCTAACGCCTTTTCCTCTCGAGCAGAGTACCATTTGTCGCCACAATCACATCGATCCTGCGGGAGGTCAGTTTTTTCACTAGCTCTATGAGCTCCTCGAACCTGAGTAAGGGCTCACCGCCACCCACCGACACCTGAAGAACCGGCATCTCGATAAGCTGATCGGCCAACTCCAGTATCTCTTCAAGCGAGAGCTCATTTCTCGAGTCACGGGCTACATAACGGTGCAAGCACTCGAGGTTGCACCGGTAGGTTATCTCGAACAGAACCTGGGCTGGAGCGTACAGGTAGTTTAATAGTGTTTCACGTGGAGGTCCCCCTCGATCTCCGGTTTAAAGCCTTTGAAGCGCTTGCCGTCATTTGTTAGGAAACCTCTTCTCAGCCCCTCCAAGAGTACATTATACACACCTGCGATGCTCTCGGAGTGCTTTAGTAGGTACTCTCCCTCAATAGTTTCCAGGATTTCCTTGACGGTTTTTTCACCGTCACACAGGCTGAGTATCTTGAACGAGGTTTCGTTAACGTAATGTATTCCGCCCCTAAAGTCAAGGAAGGATGCCACAAAGTGCCCATCACCTATAATGCTGTTTTCCTTTCTAACCTTCTTAGCGAGGAAGATAGGTTTCATTTCTTGCGTCCCCTAACAGGATTTAGGTTTTTAGAACTCTGTAAGGGATAGCTGGTGCAGTAGTGAAGGCAGTTAGCGCCGTAGCGAGTCATATTGTTACTCGGAAGCCTCCATTTTCACGCACAATCAAGGCTCTCGCATTCTTTACCCCAAGCCGCTCAGCGGTCTCTGCCCACCTGCTCGATAGTGCTACAACAGCGACGGCCCCGACAATGTGAGCCTTCGCTTGCTCCACTAGCGACGCGAGCGCTGAGAGGGACTGGAAATCATTCACGATGCTCTTGACGACGAGTACTCTGCTTTCCTTCTCGATGCTATCCCTGGGAACGTGCAGGTAAATAATCTCGCCTCTCTCTCCTGACGTGTAGGACGCTGTGAGGAGCTTCCCCCAGTTTCCGTAAGCTCTCTCGGAGGCAACGGCGACGTCTGCGAGGAGCCACTCCGCGACAACAACCGCTAAACCGGCGTTGCGCTCCGGGTAAGTCAGGATGGTGTCCACCTCCAGTCCCGAGAACAGCTTCCAGACCACGTATCCGATGAGGTTCAGCACCCTGGGGTTGAACAGTAGCCTCCACTCCTCTACTATCTCGTTCTGGCGCGTCAGGCACTCCTTCAGGGCTTTCTCCACGAGCCTTTTCTCGCGTATCGCTTCGAGTATCTTCTTCGCGGTCTGCCTCTCGGGGAAGTGCGAGTAGCTGGTGTACCTCCACAGGACCTGCGACGGAATTCCGAGCAGCTCCTCGAGCTCCTTGAAGGTGTAAACCTCCTTTAAGCCGTTAAGCAGCCTGGCCACGATGTAAGAACTCTCCTCAGCCTCGGTTGACATTCACCAACCAGGGTAAAGAAAGAGCCCAGGTTTATAAGTTATTTCCGCCCTTCCCCGTCGCCCTCCCGTTGCTCGCCCATGATGCTTTCAAGCTCCCTGCGTGCCTCCTCCTGCAGCCTCTTGATCTCGTCAAGCTTCCCGCGAATCCTCTCAAGCCAGTCCCTGCTGGCCTCGATACCCTTGTGCACGAAGAAGGCGATACCCTCGTTCCTGCTCTTAAAGATCCCCGCCTCGACGAGGAGATCGATGACATTCAAATCAGCCTGCGGTAACCTGACCGAAGAGATTATGGTAGATGGAGTCCGCAGCCACGGGCCAGACAGAGTCTCCTTGATTATCCTGTCCACCTCCTCTAGGGCTTTCTCAAGTGCACGCATGCTCCCCTTTATGACGGTCGGGCCACCTGGACCGGAGATCGCGACCACGGGGAAACCTCTGCGCGACCTCCTATCCCTGATAGCCTCCTTTATATCCTCTATCAGAGTATCAAGCCTATCCTCAACCTCCTCAACCCTCTCCTCGAGCTCGTCGGCGATATCTTCCATGTACTCCTTCAGGTCAGAGTAAAACGGGCTACCCGAGCCCAACAGCGAGGCACGCTGCACTAGAAGCTCCCTAATCCTAGCCTTAAACCTGTGCTTCAGCTCCATCAGCTCCGCGGAGAGTCTCCTCGCCTCGGCGAGAAGCTCTAGCGCTTGCGCATCCGAAACCTCTCCCTCCATGCTTGACTCGATGTTCGCCAAACGCTTGCTGATTTCCTCGAGCTTGGAGGAGGTTTCTTCCCACAGCTTCCTTACCTCCTCGATCAGGCCCTTGAACTCATCGCTTTCCATGTGTAATGTAACAATACAGTTCTATATATGTTTTGCCCAGCGGAGAGCACGCAGTGGGTAGGATTTTCGAGCATATAAGCTGGGGTGAAGAGTGGTAGGCGCTCGATGTCCAGGAGCGCTAGAGGTGAGAAATTATCTCGATCTCGATCACTGGGACGGACTTTTCTTTCGCCTCCTCACCGACTTCCTCGCTGTAAAGCTTGATCTGTCCGTACGATACCTTATCACCTGTCATCCGCTTAATGCTCTCCGTGACTTCCGCGGCTTTAGATATGTTATGTCCCCTGGCCTTAACGGTCAGCTTTTTGGCTCCCTTCTTTAGAAGCGTGAGTACCTCAAGCACGTATGTGCTTGCAGGCTTCTCCCCAATATACACAGTTGATTCTTGAGACATCTTTTTTTCAAGGAAAATATTACACAGTCGGAATATTAACCTATTTGTCAGCCCTACCTTGCCAAGGCTACGAGTAGCCCTTCGGAGGTTCTCGTGGTTCTCACAATGCCTTTTTCCTCAAGCCTCCTCACACGCCTGAGGGCCGTGGTTGAAGGCATGCCCAGAGCGCTCCGTATCTCGCTGAGGTACGCCTTCCCGCCGCGGCTTCTAAGGAACTCCACTATCATTTCCTCATCCTCTGTTAGAACAGCACCGCCCCTCTTACCCCTCTTCGCGAGGTAGACCGCAACCCCCACAGCTACAGCAGCCACCAGAACGGCTGCGGCTACGGTTAACGGGTTTAAGCTACCGGATACACCGGGTGCCTGAGGAGCGCCCGGGCTCGGTGAGGGCGGTTGCTGCGTCTCCGGTGGAAGTTCGACAACGCTCAGCGAGAAGTCTTCCCCGAGCCTGCTGTATCTCAGGACAAGGTACTCTCCCTCCCTCTCGATGCGGTCCGGCACGGGCTCTACTCCCAGTAGCACGTAGCTACTGTGGATCCGGACGACTAGCGACTGATTCCAGGAGTCGACAACTATCGTAGCGGGGTCGCCTGACAAGATCCTGGACACGAAGGTTACGTTCACCGCTTCTCCGGGTTCAAGCAGCATGGCTAGAGTGCTGCCGGAAAGGTTGTACAGCGGGACTGCTCCCAGCGAGCTCCCCACACTGAGGGATTGGACCTGCCCCGGTAGCGTAATCGTGAACACGTCCTCGGCTGGAGAAGTCGCCGTGATCCTCCCCTCTATTATACCTCCAGGCAGCACAAGTAGCTCCTCAGAGCCCTGCAGGCTCTGGGCTAGCGCCCCCAGCGACACGACGAGCAAAAGCAACAAAGGAACTAATGCGGTGGCTTTACCGAGCACGACAGGGATTTAATTAAGGAGGCTTATAAAGCTAGCATCACGGCCAGTCGGCTCGACGATATGCCTACTTTCCTATGAGGCTTCTCAAGAACTTTACGACTCCTTCAATGGCCAGAGAGATCCTCACGTAGAGCTCGTTGAGCCACTCCGCTATCCGATCCCAGATGCCCTTTCTGGGCTGGGGCTGAGAGGGCTGTGGGGTAGGCTGGGGTTGCGGGGTTTCCTGAACACCTGGCGTTGGCATGGCGGTTGCGTTGAATGTCTTCGCAAGCTCGACAGTCAAGCTTCCGAGCTCTGAGGACAGCTTCAAGTAGGCTAGTTTGTCGGTGTCCGAGGTAGCGGTTAGGCTCTGGTTGTAGAAGTATATGCTTACAAGGAGGTTCGGGGCTGACGACGCGATCTCACTAGCCCTCCTTGAGGACACGTCAACGTAGACCGTAGAGCCGCTAGCACTCTCCTGGAAGTCGAGCATCGCCGCCTCAGCTAGGGCAATGCTCCTAGCCGCGGCAACGGCCGATAGGAAGTACTTGCCTGAGCTGAAGAGCGACGTCGCCGCTGAGTAGTACGTGCTAGCGTAGTCGAGGAGGGTGGAGGGTGAACCAGTCTGTGATAGTACCGAGTACACGTACGGCCACGTCGTCCTCGCGATTGAGAGGTACGTGCTCGCCTGCTGGAAAGCGCTAGTGGATTGATCTTGGGAGAGGCCGTCGAGCCAGAGCTTAGCCTCCTCGAGTAGCGCGGAGGCATAGGCTAGGCTCTGCAGAGCGCTCTGCGGGTCTGAGGACCACTGGGAGGCTGACGCGTTGTAGAGCCTTGAGGCTCTTATCGCGAGGTCGGCGGCTAGAACCTTGAAGTTTAGCTGCGCGAAGTCCTTTGCACCCGCTTTCTCCGCGAGTGAGAGGTAGGTGGCTATCTCGTCGCGGATGCTGTTGACTTGAGCCTCTAGGCTCCTCCCCTCCGAGTAGTCTACGACCAGTTTAACCCACCTCGACTCCGCTATGCTCGACGTGAGGAGGGGTATGCTCCCAGCGTCGCCCCTGCGCTTCCTCGCCGCGTCGAGGTAGGAGCCAGCGTAAGCGTTCAGGTACCTGAGAAGGGCGCTCTTGGTTAACGACGTGAGGGTTGAGGCGTTCACGTACGCCCTCGCCGCGCTCAGCTCGTCGGACGCGAGCTTCTCCAGCGCTGACCAGACGCTGTTGACCTTGGCTCTCACGTCGTCCGTGACGATCGGTTTGGCTTGGCTAGCCGGCTTGAGGGGAGCGTTGAAGAAGTAGTGGAGCGCCTCCTCGATGGTTGAGACTTCGACTACGCGAAGACCCCAGTTTCTCATAGCGTAGTCGGTGAGGTTCAAAGTCACCGGTTGAGTCGAGTACACCTGGAACGGTCCGATCCTCCTGACCACAACCTTATAGGTAGTGACCACGCTCTGCCCCGGTGGGACGAGGAACAGCTTTACGCCGCTTGAGGCCATGGCCTGCGCCTTCTCGTAGACGCCACCAACCGGTCCAACCGTGCCGTCAGGGGAGATCATCCCCGTAACAGCCACAGACCTGTTTACGGGCTCGCCTGTGAGAGCCGAGTAGACCGCCACGGCCATGGCGACGCCAGCGCTAGGCCCCCCTATTATCACTGCGTTGCTCGCGACCTTGAAGTAGAAGTTGTACTGGCTGAAGTTGAGCCCGAGAACGTTGCACACCACTCTCGCGGCTGCTGTAGCCGCGCCCTGGAAGTCCTCCTGCGTCAGCGAGTACGTTGAGACGAAGACGTCACCCCAGCCCTCGGTGACGAGCACGCTGATGTTCGTGGCTGAGCCGACGTAGCCGGTATCAGTCTGCGACACAGCCGGGGCAAGCACCCACGCCGAGCCGATCACCTTCAGCTGCTGCGGGGCAGGGGAGGTGAATGCAAGTGTGCTGAGTAGAACCAACGCGAGCAAAACGCCAGAGATTGTCTCTCTCAACATACATTAGGAAGGAGCTACCCCGCATAATTAAGGATTATGTACTTCTGATTCAAACCCATCGTGTCACGGTGCTGGATTGGGCAGACCGAGCATTCCAAATGAGAGAGGGGAAAACACTTATCAGATGCGAGCCAAGTTCAGAGGTAGGGAGTCCCGTGATCGAAGGTTACTCCTTCGGGAGGATCAAAGTGCTAGGGAAAGTTTACCATCGAGACGTAATCCTCGGCAACGAAGGGGTAATAGTTGAGAACTGGTGGAGGAGGGAGGGCCACCTACTGTCCCTAGAGGACATACAGGGCACTTTAGAGCAGTACAAGCCTAACGTGCTCGTCGTCGGCGCCGGGTCCGCTGGAGCCCTGAAGGTTCACCGGAGCGTTCTCGACTACTGCGCAAAAAACGGCATCAGGGTTATCGTGGAGAAGACGGGGAAAGCCGTTGAGACGTTCAACGAGCTTGTCTCCAAAGGGGAGAGAGTGGTGGGGGCTTTCCACCTGACCTGCTGAGAGAAAAAGATATCTCAAACCGTTCGGACGTCTCTGAGGGGATGACGAGGGGTCAAAGCGCTGCTGAGCCGCTGACGAGACCGCTACAGGCCGACCTCGCAAAAGAGGCGGTGGTCGGCGACTTGAGGTACATCTACCCAACGGGGAGGACCTGCGGCCTCCTAGCCCTGCTCGGTTACGGCCCCCGAGGAGCTGACCTGCGGCTACGCCGCCTCGAGGTTTATTCGACGCGCAGCCGGAGCTGTCTCCTATGGAGCATGAAAGTGGCGATGTGCGTGCATATCCTGGCCTTGCACACGTAGCCGTAGGCGCGGAAGAAGCATTCAGCCTTCAGCGAAGTGTAACAATGTTATACTTTCAGCGTTAACATCGGAGCACATATTAACCCCCTCTGTGCAGGGAAGAATGAGGCCCGCCGCCGATGCATTGGCCGGTGAAGGGGTGAGCCGGCATTAGCGGCACGGGCCAGGGTGCTTCCCCGAGAAAACTGGTGCCGCATAGTGTCGGTTGCACTCTCGGGGAAAAGAAGAGAAGCGGGTGGGGGAGTGGTGTGGCTGACCCCCGTGATAGCAGGGTAACTGTTGAAGGCTTCAGGGTGCTGAGGTTCAGGGCTGAGCTGCCGGAGGAGCTGAGGGAGTTCATCGAGAGAGTCTACCAGCCGAGAGCATCGATGCGCTACTGGCAGAGGCTGCTCGGTCTCGACGGCGAGGAGCTCGAAGACGTTTGGAAGCAGGTTCCCTGGAGCTACAGGAAGGCTTTCGAGGACATTGCGGCACTGAGGATGCCGAAGAGGAGGAGCTACGTAAGGTTTCCATTGATGTCGTGGACGCTGAAGGATCATGGAGCAGACCTTCGGGGAAATGAGCTGGTCGTCAGGGTTTACAGGAGAGCCTACAGTATTCCGTTGCCTGAGCGCGGCTTAGGGTGGCTTCGCATGCAGGAGGAGGCTTGCAGGGAGTCTGGAGGGAGGCTGACGAGGTACGTCGCCATCAAGGGAGAGGGAGAGATAAACCTCGTGCTCCACTGCTCGCACAGCCTGGGCATGGAGGAGCTGCTCGAGGGCTTGGAAGTAATCGCGGTCGTAGATATAAACAGCAGCCACGGCTTCTACCTCTTCGCGTACGACCTGCGGAGCGGCGGCTTCAGGATCCGCAGGTTCAAGATACCAAAGGTGAACTGGAGGAGGATAAAGGAGCTGCAACGAGCCGCGGCTAAGTCCAGGAAGCCGGGCGCATGGGCCACCGCGAGGTGCGCGCAGAGGAAGGCTTACAGGCGCCGCAGGGCCGCATTGCTGAACGCCGTCGCAAAGATAGCGGGGGAGCTTAAGGGTAGAAGGGCTATAGTCTTCGTGGACGTCCCATTCGACGAGTCTTTGAGGGGCAACGGCCTGCAGAGAACTCTGCGCAGCTTCGCAAAGAAATTGGAGAACGCACTCGGATTCCATGGAGTACTGGCGATCGAGAGGACGCTGCCCTCGAAGCGCTGCCCCCTCTGCGGGAGCAGGCTCGAGAAGGCAGAGAGGAGAGGTGAAACAAGGGTTATGAAGTGCACGGGCTGCGGCAGAGCCTTCGAGAGGGACAGCGTTCCAGTGTTGCACGCACTAAAGCTATTCATAGAGGAAAGCGAGGTCGAGGAGCTCGCTGAAAAGTTAGTGAGGCACTACCGCTTAAGTAGCCAGAAAAAGCAGAGCAACTAGAGGCTCTGGCCCGCGGTTGGCCGCCGCTGCCCGCAATGGGCGCCGCGGTCGCCGGTTGCCCCTCCCCGGAAGCCCCCTCGAGGGGCAGGCCCGAAGAGGCGATGCGTCGCCCCCGTGTGGGCAACCCCGAGGCCGACCAAGGATGACGAAGATTTAAGGGGGCCAGCAGGGGGCAGAAAAGGAGGGGCAGGCCGACCTCTCACTCAACCTCCTTATCTGAGGCCCTCCTCTTGACGGCCTTGTCGAAAACTATCCAGTTCCTGTACCATTCCTCGTTCTCCTCTTTCAGCAGCGTGAGTACCTCCTTCATGAGCTCCTTCGTCGTGATCTCGCTGACCTTTCGCCTCAGAAGGTCGCCCTCGACAATTTTTCCTATTTTCCGCGCCACTTCAAGCGGTGCTCCGGCCTTCAGGCAGCTCACGACTATTTTCTCGACGGCGAACTCCTCGCGAGTCCCATCCCTCTTAACTACTACGATTCCCACATGTTTTTCGCCGAAAAACTCATATAAAAACATGGCCTTGAGGGAGCCACGCTGAAAATCAACATAGGCATTACACCTAATTACCTAAATATTTTTTTGGCATCGAAGCACGTTGGTGAAGTATTTAAAGATCTGCTCCCAGTAGAGAGGTCGATGGCGAACACGACGCTTGGGCTCGACGAGAAGGTTGAAGCCGCTCTCTCCTACCTGCTGTTCTTCGTCTCCGGAATCATCATACTCATCCTCGAGCAGAAGAGCTCCTTCGTCCGCTTCCACGCCGCTCAGTCAACAGTCACCTTCATAGTCCTCTACCTACTCTACCACTTCGCGGCGTTCTTTCCCGGGAGGTGGATCCTAACCCCGCTCATCTCCGCCCTCTTCGTAATCCTGTGGATCGTCGGCATGGTTAAGGCCTACAGCGGGGAGCTCTACAAGTTCCCGCTACTGGGAGACATCGCCGAGACGCTGGTTGGGAAGCTTCGATAACCGCGGCTCATTAAAGCTTAGCCTTTTTAAAGCACGGCTTCCTGTGGCCCCGTATGCCGGGAGAGAAGTCCGGGGCGGCGCAAAAGCTCTTCAAAGCCGTCGTAGATGGAGACGAAGAGCTTTCGCGCGAAGCGACGAGGGAACTACTCGGCGAGGGCTGGGATCCCCGTAGCATCATCACGGAGGTGCTCGTGCCCGCGATGCGCAAGGTCGGCGAGCTCTACGAGCGGGGCGAGTACTTCATACCCGAGCTGGTCATGTCAGCGGAGGCTTTCAGGGCAGCGATGGATCTTCTAAGGCCCCACTTCAAGGGGTCAGGCGCGCCCGTGAAAGCCGTAGCGGTCTTCGGAACCGTTAGGGGCGACATCCACGAGCTGGGCAAGAACCTCGCAGTGGCGGTCTTCGAGGCCGAGGGCTTCCAGGTAGTGGACCTCGGGGTCGACGTGCCCCCGGAGAGGTTCGCCGACGCCGTGGTCGAGCACAACGCCAGGATAGTGGGTATGAGCGCCCTCATGACCACCACGATGCTCGAGCAGAGGAGCGTTATCGAGGAGCTGAAGAGGAGGGGTCTGCGCGACAAGGTCATCGTGATAGCCGGGGGAGCGCCGGTGACGGAGGAGTGGGTTAAGGAGATCGGCGCCGACGTCTGGGGCCGTGACGCCTTCGAGGCGGTTCGAATCGTGAAGAAAATGCTCGGGGTTGAGTAGCATGCCCAGGCCGGCTCTCACGCTCCTCTCGCGGGACGAGGTAGAGGAACTGCACTCGAAGGCGCTCAGCCTGCTCGAGAAGGTCGGTGTCTTCTTCGAGGACAAGGGGGTGGAGAGGCTTCTCACGCAAAACGGCCTCGAGCTCAGAAACGGCCGCGTGCTGTTCACGGAGAGCTGCATCAAGGAGGCTCTCTCGAAGGCGCCGAAACGGATCCCCCTCTACGACAGGGAGGGGAGGCCCGTCTCAGTGCTGGGTGAGGGGAGGACTGTCTTCAACCCCGGCTCAGCGGCCATCAAGATACTGGACTTCGGCGCGAGCGAGCCCCGCAACCCCACTCTGAAGGACCTTCGCGACCTCGTGATACTCGTCGATGCGCTCAAGGGCTTCAAGGCCCAGAGCACGGCCCTAGTGCCCTCAGAGGTGCCGAACGAGGTTAAGGACGCCGAGAGGCTCTACGTCGTGCTGAAGTACTCCGCGAAGCCCATCGTTACCGGGGCTTTCACCGTCGAAAACCTCCCTCTGATGGTGGAGATGCTCAAAGCCGTGAGGGAGGACTACCGCACTAGGCCATTCGCCATCTTCGACGTGTGCCCAACCCCGCCGCTGAACTGGAGCAGGGTTACCTCGAGGAACCTCGTAGACCTAGCAAGGCTCGGTGTTCCAGCCGAGATCATATCGATGCCCGGGCTTGGCGGCACATCCCCTGTCACCGTCTACGGCGCGCTGGTCCAGCACCACGCCGAGGTCCTAAGCGGCATCGCGCTCAGCCAGATCGTCTCGCCCGGCGCGCCGGTCATCTACGGGGGGTCGCCGACGCTGATCCACCCCTACTACGGCACAGCGGTGATAACCTCACCAGAGTCCGTCCTGGTCACGCTGGCGTACAGGGACCTGGCTAGGCACTTCTCGCTCCCAGTGCACGGCTACCTCGGGCTCAGCGACTCAAAGGCTGTAGACTACCAGGCAGGGGCGGAAGCCGCCTACACGGCGGTCCTAGCGGCTGTAGCGGGGTTCGACGTCGCGTCTGGGCCGGGAATGCTCGAGTTCGAGAGCGTCCAGTCTCTCGAGAAGCTAGTACTGGACAACGAGGTTTGCATGCTGGCGGATAGGATCGCCCGGGGCTTCAGCCCCGACGCAGAGGTGGTAGAGGTTATCAGGGAGGTGGTCCTCGAGAAGAGAGGCAACTTCCTAGCCCACAAGCACACCAGGTCGAGGTACAGGGAGGAGCTACACCTGCCCAAAGTCTGGGACGTCGCGTCGAGAGGAAAGGAGGCGAAGCAGTCCCTGCTTCACTGGGCCCACGAGGAGGTGCTGCGGACGCTCAGGGAGCACGCACCGCCTATACTCGACGGGGACAGGCTGGCTAGACTGAACAGCGTAAGGAAGGTGCTATGGGAAAGAGTTGGCCAACGCCCCCCCGACGTTTAAAAAAGCCTTTTCGCAAGCTTGACCTTCAAGGGGTCGGAAACAAGCACAGAAGCGGAGAGCGCGAACGCGTAGGCCGCTTCTTCCACTGTGAGCCTCGCTATCACGAGCCCCGTTAGAGCTAGGAGGGTGAAAATCAGGCTGGTCAGTATCATCGACAAAGCCAGCTCGCGGCACGGCTTAGAGCTCCAGAAGAACCTCCTCTCTCTCACTTGGAGGATCCTGAACTGGCTCATGTAGACCAGTGCCAGGAGGAGCAGGCTACGCGAAGCGTGCCAGTCGAGGCCGAAGCGGAAGTAGGATAGCCACAACACAGCGGTTGCGGGAACCAGGTAGAATACTGCAAGGGGAAGAGATAGCACCATAACGCCCCGGAGGTTCCACCTTGCGGGCCTCTGAGACGGGTATTGGTTGTCGGTTGCTATAGACATGGTGAGGAAGTCGTTGGCCAGCAGCAGCAAAGCCATATCGAGCGGCGTGAGCGCCATCTTTCTGAGCCACACCATGGCTATGAGCACGACGCCTATAACTTGGACGGTTTTAACAACCTTGTTTACAACCCACGTTACAGCCCTCTCGTGGATAACCCTGCTGATCTTCACAGCGTCTACGATCACCGACAACCCAGGTTTCACGAGGACTATGCTCGCGGCGCTTTTCGCCGCATCCGTGGCGTTCTCAACAGCGATCCCCACCTCAGCCTGGCTCAGGGCGGGCGCGTCGTTGACCCCATCTCCCGTCACGGCCACCACATGGCCCCTCTCCTGGAACTTCCTGACAACGTTAAACTTGTCCTCAGGAAAGACCTCCGCAAGGCCGTCGAGCTCTTCAATATCAACTCCCCTCTCCAGCTTGCGCACAGAGACAACGTTCTCACCGAGGCCTACGCTCCTCGCTACTTCACGCGCGACAGCTTCGTTATCACCGGTCAGCATCACTGGGCGTACTCCAAGCTTTTTCAGCGCGCTTATCAGCTCCCTAGCCTCAGGCCGTGGAGGATCGATCAAGTGTATTAAGCCGACCAGTCTCAAACTTTCACCCCCTTCTTCCCCAACCGCCACAGCCAGCGTCCTGTACCCCCGTTTCGCAGCGTCGGCCAGCTTCTCCTCAAGGAACCTCTCCTCGCTCTCGGTTCTCGAGCACAGCTGAAAAACAGTCCTAGGCTCTCCTAGAGCTATCCGCAGAACCCGACCCTCCTCCTCGACGAAGGCCTCGCTCCTCTTCAGGGACGGGTCAAACGGGATGAAGCGCAGAAGCTTGAGTCTGCCCCTCTCCAAGCCGATGCCTTTAGCATACTCAATAACTGCAAGGTTCAAGGGGTCAAGGGACTCTTCCCGCGTTGCGTACAAAGCGTACTCGACCACCCTGCTCTCCTCAATGCCCAGTGCATCCACACGGACGACGCGGAGCTTGTTTAGGGTGATCGTACCCGTCTTGTCGAAGCATGCGACATCCACCGCGGCGAGATCCTCGGAGGCGCTGAGCCTCGTCACTAAGGCTCCTCGCCTTGAAAGCTCCAAGGCGCCGTACGCTTGAAGGATCGTGAGGACAGCCGGGAGAGCCACCGGAACGGAGGACATGAGGAACACCACAGCCAGGCTTGCAAGGTCTACAAACCCCCACTTCTCGAACACTCCTACCGCGCCCGCCACCGCTAGGCTAAAGAGGCCGAAAGCCACCATGTAGCGGGTGACAGCCAGAACAGTATCCTCCTGGAGCGACCTCGACTTGGCGGACTTCACCAGCTCTACTGTTCTGCCAAAGTACGTCCTGCTTCCAGTGTTCACGACTACGCACTTCGCCTCACCCCGCTTGATGACCGAGCCCGAGAAGAGCACGTCTCCTTTCCTTTTCTCAACCGGAAGGCTTTCGCCCGTCAGGGCGGACTGATCCACTAGAACGTTCCCCTCCATGATCTTAGCGTCCGCAGGCACAATGCTCCCGAGGCGTAGAAAGATCACGTCACCTGGGACCAGCTCCCTGGCGTCCTTCTCAACCCACCTGCCATCGCGCAGGACGCTAACCCTTATACTCAGACTCCTCTTCAGGGCCTCCACAGCCTTCCTGCTCGACCTCGCGTGGAAGTGCCCAAGCGTGGCGTTAAGCGCGAGCAACCCGGCCATTATCCAGGCCTCGAGAACTCTGCCCGTCAAGTACGAGAGAACAGCCGTCGCCTCCATGAGCCACGGGAGAGGCCCCCAGTACCTCTTCAGATACTCGAGCACAGGGTTCTCCCTCTTTTCCATGACCTCGTTGGGACCCACTTCAGCCAGCCTCCTCTCCGCCTCCTCGTTGCTGAGCCCCTCAGGGGATGTGTTGAGAATTCTCAGCGTCTCCTCAACGGTAAGGCTCTCGAAATAAAGGGTGCGGTGAGACACGGAAAAACAATAAGTCGTGCGGTTTAAAACTTAAGTGACTGGTTTTCGGGCTAGAGGGGGTGGTGTATGACTGCGTGTCGCCCCCCAGGGTTTTAGTCCTGCACACGCTACCTGGTGTGGGAGAGGTAAGTATTCGAAACTAGCTTGAAAACTGTGCAATCGAATTAACGGAAGAGGTTTGTCTAAGCTCCAGATTCTCAGCGTCAACCCTAGTCCTCCGGAAGATCACGCGATTTCGTTTTAACCTGAGGTTAAACTTTTTATGTTGGCTCCTCAAAAGGTAACGGGGGTATGAAGCAGTGGCTGTAACTAGGGTTTACAGAAAAGGCATTATAGTTCTTCCTAAGGATATTAGGGAGAGGGCCGGGGTAGAAGAAGGCATGTTACTTGAGGTTTCCGTTGAAGAGGGGAAGATCGTCTTAAAGCCGATTGACCTTTGGGACAAAGTGTGGGGTTGTGGCAAAGGCAGGGGGTCGGCAGAGGAGGCGGAGAGGGAGCTTGACGCCGAGGAGGAAGAATATTGGCGGAGGAGGTTAGAGAGGTAATTGTAGATACCTACGCATTGCTAGCGATGGTGTTTGATGAGGTTGGTGCTAGGGCCAGAGACATTCTCGAAGAGATACGCTGGGGGCGAGTTAAAGGGCTACTCCCTGTCACAGTTGCTTACGAGTACGTGCTACACTGGCTGAGGGGGAGGATTCCTGCATTTAAGAGCTCGATTGAAGTGTTAACGTACCTTAGAAGCTATTTTAAAGTTGTGAACCTTTCTCTGGAGGAGTATGTGCAGGCGGCAAGAGTGAAGGTAAGAGGTGATGCGCTTCTGGAAAGGGCTGAAGATGAGAGTCTTCGGTCAAGAAGGCTCAGCATAGTGGATTCAACAGTAATAGCTCTAGCCCTCGGGAGGAAGGTGCCGATACTTACTGGCGACAGAGACTTAGCATACGTTGCATTGAAAGAGGGAGTGGAAGTAATCTGGTAGATACGGTGGTAACTGCCACAGCTTCGAATACCTCACGGCGAAGAAGGAAGACGAAAAAGATTGGTAAAAAAAAGTTTAAGGCTTACCCTGAGCTCTCCTTGCTCTGCACGCGAACCTGGCTTCAGCCATCAGGCTCCGCAGGTTTTGCGAGGTGCCGAGTACCTTGGCCATATCCCTCGACTTTATCGCGTCCAGTAATGCGTTGGCCGAGGCTTCGAGCTCTTTCGCTAGGGTTGCGTTGCAAGGCCTTACAACTCCCGCGAGCTGCTTCGCCGCTCTAGCTAGGTTCTCGAGGCGCGTGGCCTGTGTAAGCAGCACCATGTAGTCCCTGTACTCGAGCATGAGGCGCCTCAACTCAGCCAAGGCCTCCGCGTTCTTCCCGGCTGAAACTAGGGCCTCTATCTTCGATACTTTTTGCTCGAACCACGCCCTGAACTCCTCAGCTACCTCTGGTGCGACCTTGCTGAGCCTCGCGTATGTTACGTTAAAGGCGGCTTTGAGGTGTTCAAGGTCTTTAGATAGGTACCTAGCTCTTAGCTGCGTGGCAAGCGAGAAGACTAGCCTCTCTGCCTCCTTAACC
The DNA here is from genome assembly GCF_022693705.1 of Infirmifilum sp. NZ. Taxonomy (NCBI): domain Archaea; kingdom Thermoproteati; phylum Thermoproteota; class Thermoprotei; order Thermofilales; family Thermofilaceae; genus Infirmifilum; species Infirmifilum sp. NZ. The sequence continues at coordinate 488,134 of NZ_CP094288.1, read as the reverse complement.
TTGCCCCAGGCCTGCTCGACCAGCTGCGCTGCTCCAGCAGTGTCGTTGGCTTTCAGCTTCTCGGAGGCTTGGTCTAGGAGGCCGGAGGCCTCGTTCAGGAGGGCTAGAACCTGGGATGCGTTCACGCTTTTCTCCTGCATCCTCGAGGCCACGTTCTGCATGGCCTTTATTTGGTTCTGTAGTGCGCGGATCTCGGCCTCTAGGCTCCTGGCGACGAATTTCTTCCTCTCCCCTAGGATCACGGGGACCAGTTGCCTTGAGACCGAGACGAGCTCAGCCCTAGCCTCCCTCAGCAGGGCTAGGCTCTCGTTGTAGCTCCCGGCGTTGGCTAGGCGGGATGCGTTGTCTAGCAGCTCCTTAACGACACTCAACTGGCTCAGTAGCTCCTGCTGCTTCGTGGCGTTGGTGACCCTGCTCTTCACCACTTTTTCAAGCCTTGCCGACTCGTTCTCCAAGATCGAGATGAGTTTCTGGATTCTGTCAGCCTGGGGGCTCTGCGCCTGGACGGGTGCGAGGATCAGGGGGTATGTTAATAGCAGCGCGATCAGGATTGCGGATACAGCCGCTTTGCCCACGCTCTTCACCGCCACATACCCCGCGAGGCAGATTGATAAGGATAGCAACGGTTTTACATGAAATCACCGTTTTTTGTGAAATGAAGGTGATGAATGGTTAAAAGTATGGTTTGCGTGAAGCCTGAAGGGGGCCTTCGCGGTGGCTGTGGATCTGCTACTATCCCGCAGAAGTATAAGGGTTTTCCAGGACAGGGACGTACCGGAGGACCTAGTCCGCAGGGCTGTTGAAATCGCAAGGCACGCTCCGAGCTCTAGGAATCGCCAACCCTGGCGCGTGATTGCAGTCAAAGACCGCCGCATTCTCAAAGAGCTTGCAGGCGTAACGCCTGGCGCGAGGCCGCTCGCCTCAGCCCCTCTAGCTCTGTGCGTCGTGGTGAGGCCTGAGGTGAGCCCGACCACCTACTTGCTGGACGGCGCCATATTCACCACCTACCTGTGGCTCGCTCTGCACGCCCTCGGGCTTGGAGCTGTCTGGATAAACACCCTCCGGTGGCCCAGGTACTCCGAGATCCTCACCATCCCGCCTGACGAGGTCCTTGTGGCGGCGCTGGCCGTCGGCTACCCTGCGGAGCATCCGCCGCCTAGACCCCGGAAGAGCGTTGAAGAAATATTAACGTGGTTATAAAAGCCAAGAGTGTGACAGAGCACGGGGTCCTTCCTCAGTCCTTTTACGCCAGGAGGCCTGACGCTGTGGCCTTGGAGCTGCTCGGGAAAATGCTCGTGCGTGTCTTGGGCGGCGTCACCATGCGTGGCGTGATCACCGAGACAGAGGCGTACTTCGGGCCAGAGGATCCCGCAAGCCGGGCGAGGCACCGCAGGGGGAGGCTCACCGAGGCGATGAAAGGCCCGGCTGGCTACACACTCGTCTACGGGATCCACAGGCAGTGGCTGCTAAACGTGGTGGCGCACGCGGAGGGCGAGGCCGGCGCAGTGCTCATACGCTCGATCAAGACGGAGTTCGGGGAGGTGAGGGGTCCCGGACGCGTGACACGCTACATGATGATCGACAAATCGATGCACCAGCAACCGGTTTTCTCACCCTCAAGCCCGTTGCAGGTTCAGACGTATAAGGTCCTTCCGGATGATTGCGTAGAGAGGAAGAAAAGAATCGGGGTTAGCAGGGATCTCGATACGCCGTTGAACTTTTCGGTAAAAAAGGACTGTAAAGCTATGTTGTAGCTTCAGGTACTATGATCACGTCGTCCGGGTTTATGTAAACGGTGAGTATTTGTTTTTCAGCTTCGGCGCTCCCCGTCTTAACGAAAGTCCTGAGCTCTCCTAAGTTCGCTACGCTCAGCCTGACGTCGACGGTTGAGCCCAAGAACGTCTTCCGCACTATTATTGCTTCAAAGACGTTGTGCCTCGGAGCAGATGGTTCCAACTGGATGTGCTCTGGCCTTATCACGGCGAAGCCCTCACCTCCCACAGCTATCAGGGACTCGCGCGCCAGGAGCCTGGCGCCTTCGCTGGTCTGGAACTCGAAGTAGCCTTCAGGAGTGCGGCTGACAACTCTGCCCTTAATCAGGTTTACAACTCCGAGGAACCCAGCCACGAACGTGTTAGCCGGCCTGCGGTATATCTCGTCTGGGGTTCCGATCTGTATGATCCGTCCTTTACTCATTATGGCTAGCCTGTCGGAGACGACGAGTGCCTCAGCCTGGTCGTGTGTGACGTATATGCTTGTTATCCCCAGCTTCTTCATCAGGTCTCTTATCTCGAACCGGAGCTGCTCCCTTAGCACTGCGTCTACGTTGCTCAAAGGCTCATCGAAAAGTATCACGTCGGGGTTGGGGGCGAGAGCTCGAGCCACTCCCACGCGCTGTTGCTGACCGCCGCTGAGCTGGTGCGGCTTCTTGTTCTCGAGCCCCTCGATTCTGAGTAGCTCCATGACCTCTCTAACTCTCCTCTTGATGTCCTCCTGGCTCCACCCGCGCATCTTAAGCCCGAAAGCTATGTTGTCGAATACCGTCATGTGGGGCATCAGCGCGAAGTTCTGGAAAACCATCGTGATGTTTCTCTTCTCGGGCGGGACGTCGTTCATCAGCCGGCCGTCGAAGTAAACGTTACCCTTGTCAGGCTTCAGGAGGCCAGCGATTATCCTTAGGGTTGTAGTCTTCCCGCAACCAGAGGGTCCTATCAGTGTGAAGAACTCCTTGTCTTTAACCTCGAAGGAGATGTTGTCGAGTATTTTCACACCAGTCAAGTACTTTTCCACGTTTTCCAATCGCACTCCAACCATTCCGGCTCACCCCTTAATACCTGCACCCGCTATAAACTCAGTCCTAACGTACTTTTCAGTCAATATCAGGAAAACAATCGAGGGAACAAGCAATACTATGGAAAGCGCGCTCACTGGTCCGATAGCTACGTAGTAGCCGCCCACGTACCTGAAGATCTGGACAGGGATAGTTATGATGTCCGGGAGGCCGACCAGCGCCGTCAACAGGTACTCGTTGATGCTCCAGGAGAAAGCGAAAATGGTCCCCGAGAGCAGTCCTGGCGTCACGAGAGGGAGGTAAACGTGGATGAACACCTTGAACGTTGAAGCGCCCAATACTCTTGCTGCCTCCTCGAGGGCTGGGTCAATTGCCTCGAAGTTCGCCACCAGGCTCCTGAACATGTAGGGCGTTGCGCCGATCATGTGCGCGAAAGCCACAGCCCAGATGTTGCTCTTCAGGCCAATGTTCGTGAAGTAGCCCAGGAGACCGACTCCCGTCGCCACAGGCGGGACGATCAAGGGCAGCATTAGGAGAGATATGACGAGCTCACGACCCTTAAACTGCTTAGTCCCCACCGCGTACGCGGCTGGGAGAGATAGCAGAGCAGAGAAAGCCACCACGATCACTCCGATGACCACGCTGAGCGTCAGGGGCCCTATTAGGGCTCCGCTGTCCAGAAGTAGCTTAAACCACTTGAGGCCGTACTCCGTGGGGACAAGGCTCTCGCCCGGCCACTTTTCCGAGAAAGCCCAGAGAGTCACAGGTATAAGCGGGAAAATGAAGAACACTGTAAGCGATCCAAATATTACGTAGAGCAGTGCCCTGAACAACTTCTCGCCTATCATACCTTC